>CBFGRJ010000037.1:0-29688 GCA_965651135.1 uncultured Myxococcales bacterium | reverse complement strand
CCATTGTTGAGAAGCGCGACGTCGAGAGACGAGCCAACAATCGTCATGGTCCGAGTGGTCTCCCTTTTGAACCATCGATGCTCGTATGCCGCATTCTGAACAAGGACTAACCGCAAAAACACAGAATCCGCAAAACGCACTTCCCGATCCGTAGGCTCAGCGTGTCGTGAATGCAAACGGGCTGGGACGCGAGATTCGAATCATTAGTTTTTGCGTGTTTTGCGATTTTGCGGTTCATTGAAAATCTTATCAGCGATCAGGCTGTTAGAGCATGGACCTTCTCGACCCGCTCCTGCGCTACGAGCCATCCGTGCCGGGGGCGGAGCGAATGAAGGGCTGTAGCTTCAAGACTCCGCGGATTTTCGCGATGAGCGCTTGGTACTCGCGCGCGTGGTCTACTTGTTCATCGCTCAGGTGGTGCTCGGGCCCGAACAGCACCACGGGCTGCCCCTGGTCGTCCATAGACGGAGTGCCGTCGGGTTCGAGCCGTACTCGGTATTCGTAGGTCTCCAGCGCTCCGCCGGTGATGCGGCGCTGCAGCTGCGTTCGCAAATGCCGGTTCAGGGCTTGGGACCAGAAGCCCACCATGAGCTCACTGCTGATGCGCATGGCAACGGGATCGAGGTTGTAGGTGCCGACCAACGACAGGTGATCATCGAACAACATGACCTTGTCGTGCAAGGTGTCGTTGCCGCCAATCACGTAGAGCTTCATCGTGGGAATGCGCGCCAAGAGCGTGGGCCATTGCTCGAGGAACAACGCCTGCGAGACCACGTTGTCCGAGGAGGCTGGGCTATTCGTCAAGACCGTGATGCGCACGTTGCGTGCGGCGGCGTTCGCGAGCGCCGAGGCCAGGTTTTCGTCGAGTACGAAGTAGGGGTTGATCAGCGTGATTTCTTTGGTCGCCGCGGCCACCAATTGCAGGAGTGCCTCGCTGATTTCGCCCTGGTTTGCCTCGATACGAGCGCGCGAGTCGAGCACCCGAGCTCGTGCCGAAAAAGAACCGGAGTCATCGAAAGAATCCAGCGCAGCATGCAAGTCGGGTCGGTGTTCGAGCTGAGCTTGCCACTCTCGTTCCATTTCTCGAAGATCGGCATCGTCACTGAAGACGATGGAATGCCCATGTAGCCACGCATCCATCAGGGCCCGCGCTCGATCGACGGTGGCCCTGCGTTCGTCGGCCAGGGCGATCGCCGTGGTCGGGTCGGCCGAGTCGAAGAGCCGCTCGAAGGCCATTTCCATGCGTCCCGCGACCTCGTCGGAGCGAATCACCACGTCCGTATCGAAAAATTGATGCCCGGGCTGCTTTTGGGGCGTGAAGTAGGCCTTGGCAATGTTGCGACCGCCGGTCAGCGTCCACTTGCCGTCGACGGCAATGATCTTGTCGTGCTCGCTGGCGATCAAGGCGGCGAGCTGCACGTTCTCGACGAAGCTCGAGATGCGCTCGAGCAGCGGCCGATAGGTTCGCACCTCGATATTGGGATGACTGCCGAGGGCGCTCAGAAAGTTCTTCCCAGTGAGCGTGTGCCTGGTGTCCGCCATGTCCGTGGCGAGACCGTCGACCAAGACGCGCACGCGCACGCCTCGCTCGGCCGCTGCCAGCAGTGCTCCCAGAAACGACAATCCGAAGAGATCACCATCCAGTATGAAGTAGGCCACGTCGATGCGCTCACGGGCATCGCTGAGCAGGCGCCAGCGGCTGAGCCAAGCTGCTGCCGGATCGCTCAAGGGTCGAGCACTGACCTGGTCGTTGCCATCCCATGGAAACCCGAAGAAGACCTCGGCTAGGTCGCGCTTGGCGCTGACGACCACGCGATCCTGCTCCACGTCTTTGTAACTCCGGACCACCCCCATCACGAGCACCAACGCCACAGTGACGAGGGTCACCCCTGCGATGACGGCGAACGTTTTCCAGGAGCGACGCTTCCCCGCCGAGCGGCGCGCTTGCCGTTCATTACGCACGCCATCGCCGTAGCAACAAGCGTACCAGGTTGACGTGCTGGGGGATCGGCTATTGCGTTTGGCCGGCCGCTACCGAAAGCGCGGTGTCGACCTTGGCCGAACCTGCCGTGACGTCGCGCAGCCAAGCGAAGAAAGACTGCTTTCGCCCGTCGGGGAAGTCGCAGCGTTCGAGGCGCGTGAAGCGCACTTGGCGCCTTTGGGCAAGACTTTTGAGCCGCGCATTCAGCAAACTCGCGTCGGTGACGGGCACGAGCGTTCCGACCAAGCCCAGGTGATCGGAGAGTCCCGCGCCAACGACTTCGAGCTCGACCGAGCGCAGATCGGCGCTGACGAAGAGACCGTCCAGCGGCCAGCGGGGATCGTCCGCAGGGTAGGTGGCCCAGCGCTGCCAATGAGATGCGTGGTTTCCAGCGAGCTCGCTTCTCGCGTCGAGCAACCTGCCGGAGGTCAAGACATCGTGCGTGCGATCGGCCCTGAACCAGGTGCGGTCGAGCGTCAGTCGCATCGGCACGGTGTTCATGTCGCCGAGCAGTACCACCGGGCCGTCGCTGGGCACCAAGCCGGCGATGATCTGAGCGGCTTGCGTCTCACGCACCTGGGCGGAAAACGGGTCCAGGTGCGTGACGATGGCCCGCACCGTGTGCCCGCGCCAACGAAAGTCTGCCATCACCACCCCACGTGGCTCGTGAGAAAGCCACGACCAAGGGGCGGAGAGGTTGGCCTGCGGCAGGTTCTCGACCGTCGGCGACGCATCGCACTCGGCTAGGCGTGCGAAGCTACAGTGACCCGCTCGCACGATGGGGTGTCGCACCAAAACAGCATTGCCGTAACGAATTTCGCGACCTTCTTCATCACGTAACCACGCCGGCCCGCGCACCACGCGGTAGTGAAAGCCGGCGCGCTTCAGCTGGCGCGCAATGAGCTCGGCCTGATCGACGAACCCGGTTCTCCGCGAATGAAAGTCGACCTCGTTCAGCCCGATGACGTCCGGAGCGCCGGCGGCCAACAGCGCAGCGGCAATCTGTTCGAGCCTGGCTTGGACCTGAGCCGGTCTTCGGTCGTTGTCGGGACCGAAGCCGCTGCGAATGTTGAACACCGCGACTTTCAAGGCGGATGCGTCGCCGGTGTGCTGCTGGGCAAGCTCAGCGGAAGTCAGCGCCGGCAGTGCCTCGAGCTCAGCGAGGTCCTCGTCGCTGCACCGGAGCGCAGAGGCTCCCAGCAGACTGGGGCTCACGCAGCCTTGGCTGACGCCGAGGAGCAGCAGACACAGGCAGTGGATGAGAAATCGTGTCATGGGCAAACGGCTCACCGAGGCAAATCGCCCCAGGGTTCGGCGTGTCGCCCCGAACGCGCGCGGTGGGCGCGTGTGCGCCCGCCCTTCCCCGCAGCCATGGCGTCAGCTGCCGAGTCGGGCTCTACCGTAGCACTCGAGCTACTACCGTCCAGCGCCGTGAGGCGAGCTGACGCTTCGAGTCTACTTGATGATCTCGGGCGGCGTCGGTACCTGACAGGTCATGGGAGGACTCAGCCATTTGAGGATGTTGATCCAGAACAGCTCGACTTGCTGCTCCTCCACATCTTCCCATTCGCTATCGTATGTGATCCACTCGTCGCCCCAGACGACGACGCGACCGCTACCGGTCTCGGCGACTTCCAGAGCGGGCATTCCTTCCGCATTGTGGGCAACGACGATGCCTGCTGTCCCGGCAGGCTCCACGCCGTTGTCCGTGAAGATGTTGCTGACGCCCATGGTGACCGGGTGGTCGGCGTCCCAGTCGTCGATGAATCCGGTGAGGTCGAGGTTGGTCGCGCTGTAACCCATCCCCAGGGTGTTGAGCAGCCGATTGACGTTCGCGACTTCAGCGGCTTCGTCTCCGGTGTATCCGATGGTCGTCATGACGCCGCCCCCCGCTTCGACCCAGGCACCGAAGGCCGTAGCTTCGTCGGCCGAGAACTCGTGGTGGGCGGCCGCGGTCCGGTCGTCATTCGAGACACTGGTCGTGTCGACGTGCAGCACCACGAGCACCTGAAAGGGAGCGAGCACCTCGGTCGTCAGCACTTGGTCGCCCAGGTCGGTGGCTCCGAGTGGACTTCGAGCATTCAGCCAGGTTTCGAAGACATTGCCGCCGTTGCTCCAGGGGCCGATCTGCCCGAGCGTGCCGATGGTGAGGCAGTCGCACACACCATCGCCTCCTTCATCGACGTCGTCGACGATGCCGTTTCCATCGTTGTCGACGCCATCGCAAACTTCTGGCTCGGCGTTGGGTGCGCCACCAGCTCCACCACCGGTGGTCAAGTCGACCGGAATCATAGCGCCGGTGGTCAAGGCGCCGACCGTGCCCGTGGCACCGGTGCTGCCGGCACCGACCCCATTCCCACCATTCACACTTTGCCCACCATTGGTAGCGTCGTTGCTGGGAGGCTTCAAGGTGGCGTAGCCTTGCGCGTCCGAGCTCGAGCCACAGCCGGCAGCCACGAGCAGGACGAGCGGCAATGCCGCCAGCGAAGGTAGTTTCATGATTGAAGGCGGTACGAGGTTTCGGTGGCGCATCGATGAATAGGTTCCCGCAGCGAACACTCACGGTTCATCAAACTGACCTGGGACTACCGCCGACTTCATGCGCCCGTGATGTCACACCTCACAGCAGGGATCGTTCGGGGCAAATGGCAGCGGTCTCGGGCAAATGAGATGAGGCGTACGGTCGTGGGCCCTGTCGACACCAGAACGGCTCAAGGACTAAGTCAATGAGGAGCTCCCAGTGGAACGGACAGCGCCATTCCGAGCATGAACCAGCGTTCGCCGGTGGCGGACCACGCTTCGTCGCACGAGCGCGTCGCGCGCGGGCAAGTGCTCCACCTGCGCTCGCTGTGCCTGAGCTTCACCAGCGGACCGAGCTTGAGGTGCTCCAGCAAGTAGAGGTGCACTCCGAAGCTGATCGTTCCCGCTAGTTGAGCGCCACCGCCGCGCCCAGTGCTTTCGAGCCCCAAGTCGAGACCTAGGTAGGGATCGAACACACCTTCTTGCCATGCGTAGACCATAGCGCCGATAGAGCCGTACCAGACGTGGCTGTTTCGCACCGTGGTACGTTCGAAGGCCAAGGCCCAGGCGTAGTGGGGCACGACTCGCCACGCGAGTGTCAGCTCCGCCGAGTGACCGCCGCAGGCGCCACCGGGCTCGAGACATTCGAGTGGCAGTGCGCTCACGGCCAGCGACGTCGCGAACGGGCGTCGGTCGTAGTTAGGCCCGAGGAGCAGCGACCTCGCTTCTGGCTCGACGGGCAACCGCGGATCGGGCAAGGGTGACCCGGGTTGCCACGGGCGGTAGGGCAGCTCGTTCACCTCGTTCACCTCATCGGTGCCCGAAGGAGTCAGCGCTGTGAGCGCTACGTGCAGCATGAAGCCGGTGAGCATGGTCCCTCATCGGTCCGTGCCTCGACCAGTTGCGCGGCGCGTTCTCGTCCAACGGGCGGTCTTCCGGCCGACGAAAGGCACTCCCACGATTTGGAGTCGCCGCCGGCTGTCTCTACACTGCCTGCCGCATGGTGCGCCGCCTTCCGGTTTTGCAGAGCTCCGATACGGAGGCGCGCCGCCCGCCGTGGCACTGGCTGCTGATCGGCGCGGGGTTTACGGTCACGCTGTGGTTGCCGCTGGCGATGCTCGCGCTTTGGGTCGGGCCGCGCTTGGCCCTCGAGCTATTCGAGATCCCCGAGGGGCAGACCCTCGAGCAAGCGCTGGCGGTCGCCTCACCAGCCCGTCGACAGTGGGTGACCGTCGTGCAGGCGCTTCCGCTCTTGCTCTCATTTTTTCTGGCATGCTTTGCTTCCGCCACCCTGGTGGGCCGTTTTGGAGGTGCTGCGGGGTGGCGTGAGGCCGTGCTCGCGAACCTGATCGGGAGCGGTGCGGTGCTTGTCTTGGCAGCATCCGCGGGCGGCCTGACGCTGGCGGTAGCGCTCGGAGCGGGCGGATTTTTGGTGCTGAGCTCGCTTTTGGGAGGCTGGGGGGGCGCGCGCACGGGCAGGCGCCTGCGTCCGGGGCCGGGCCGGTAGCCGGGGTGGACCGTGCGCGAGTGACGCACTACATTGTCTGCCACAGGCGGCTATGAGCGATCTCGACCAAGAATTGGCCGATGCGGTCAAAGAGACCGAGGCAGCAGACGCGGCCGAGGCAGTGGATGCTGGCGTGGTCAAGCCCGCGGCCGCCTCGCACGATGCGAATGAAGGCACGCACAAGCCGAAGCGTAGCATCGGCTTGTTGGTGGCCCTGCTCGTCATCGGGGGTGGCATTCTGGCGCTGATGCTCAGCAGTGCGGGTGACGCCAGCATCTACGCCATCAAGGTCGACGACTTGGTCAAAGAGCAGGGAAAGTATGCCGAGCGCACGGTTCGCGCTCAGGGCTACCTGGTCAAGGGCAGCCTCATGAAGCGCGACGACCCCTGCGAGTACCGCTTCAAGATGTGCAACGGCAGCGAAGAGTTGCCAGTACGCTACGCCAACTGCGTGGTGCCGGATACGTTCAGAGACGTGCCGAACATCGACGTCGAGGTCACCGCCGAGGGCAGGCTGGCGAGCGATGGCAGTCAATACCTGGAGGCTACCCACATCATGGCGAAGTGCCCCTCCAAGTACGAAATGCAGCAGCGGCAGGCGGCCGGCGAGGAGGCGCAACACGTGGCCTCCGGCGTCTGCAACGGAAAGTAGCGAGGCCACCCGTGTGGGATCGCTTTCTGCGCGCCTGTCGGCGACAGCCCGTCGACTGCACTCCGGTGTGGTTCATGCGACAAGCCGGGCGCTACATGGCCGAGTACCGTGCGATTCGCCAAAAGTACACACTGCTCGAGATCTGCAAGCAACCGGAGCTCGCGACTGAAGTCACGTTGCAGCCGGTGCGGGCACATGGTGTCGACGCGGCGATCTTGTTTGCCGACATTTTGCTGCCGCTCGAGCCGATGGGTGCACCTTTCGAGTTCGCCAAAGGCGAAGGGCCGGTCATCTTCGAGCCCATTCGCGAAGCGCGCCAAGTTCACGCGCTCAGGGAGTTCGAGCCCGCCGAAGGTTTGCCGCACGTGCTCGATGCGATTCGCATGCTCAAGCGCGAGCTGACCGGCAAAACCCCGCTCATCGGTTTCGCGGGCGCTCCCTTCACTCTCGCCAGCTATTTGATCGAGGGCGGGCGTTCCAGTCACTACCTGATCACCAAAAAGCTGATGTATTCGGAGCCGGAGCTTTGGCATGACCTCATGCGGAAGTTGAGCGCGGTGGTACGTCGTTACCTGCAAGCGCAGATCGAGGCTGGCGCCGATGCCGTGCAGCTTTTTGATTCGTGGGTGGGCGCGCTGTCACCGGATGACTATCGAGCGTTCGTGATGCCGCACGTGTCGCACATCCTCCAAGGTGTCGCGGACGCCGGTGTGCCGGTGATCCATTTCGGTACGGGTACGGGTAGTCTGCTCGAGTTGCAGCTCTCTGCCGGGGGCAGCGTGATCGGGGTCGATTGGCGCACGCCGCTCGACGAGGCTCGCCGGCGCCTTGGTCCGAACGTTGCGCTGCAGGGCAACTTGGACCCCACGCTCTTGCTAGCTCCCAAACAGGTGCTCGCACAAAAGGTGAAGCGAGTCCTCGAGCTCGCCGGCGGCGAGCCAGGGCACATCTTCAATCTTGGGCATGGCATTTTTCCGGAGACACCGCCCGAGAACGTCACCTTTGTTGCGGAGCTAGTGCATGAGCTCGGTGTGGGCGCTCGAGACTGAAGGCGCGCCCAAGGCTGAGGTGACGAGCGTGAGCGGGCTCGATTCGGCCGTTGGGCCCAAGTGTCCCTGTCGGACGGTGTAGGGGACACTTCTGCACGTGCTGCGTGACGGTTTGAGTTGATCTTGCTCGAAGTCCGATTAGCTTCCAGCCGACTCCGGCGTCGTCTAAGGGTAGGACAAGGGACTTTGAATCCCTGAATCGTGGTTCGAATCCATGCGCCGGAACCAACGCGCGGTCGTCGTCACTGAAAGCGCCACTCGTGGGGCACACGCTGCGCGGCGATGCCTGCGGCCTTTGTGGGAACCGCATCGAATGACGATTGTCGCATCTTCGTGCGTGCCCAGCGGTCGCGATCCCACACGTTCAGCTCGGTTTTGGGTGTCAGCCACTACCCGAGCGCTCTTCCCCCCGGGGTGTGGGACGTGCCGTTGAGCAAGAGCGACGAGCATCGCTTCATCGAGCGGCTGCAGGCGCGCGACGAGCGGGCCTTCATCGAACTGGTGGAGGCCTACGAGGGGCGAGTGTTTCGACTGGTGTTCAGAATGCTGGGGCGCCGCGACGAAGCCGAGGACATGGCACAAGAAGTGTTCGTGCAAGTGTTCAAAGCCATCGGGCAGTTTCGCGGTGATTCGAAGTTGAGTACGTGGATCTACCGAATCGCGGTGAATCTTTGCAAAAACCGCGTCAAGTACTTGGCTCGTCGCCATGCCGACGCTCAGGACGAGCTCGAGCCCATTGCCGAGCGTTCACAGTTCGGCGGTGTTCGAGGCGTGACCTATGGCGCTGTGGCGCGGCCCGATCAAATGGTCGAGGGCTATCAAGTCGAAGAAATCGTGCATCGCTGCATAGCGCAGCTGGATCCTGACTTTCGCGAGGTGCTCGTGTTGCGTGACGTGGAGGACCTGACCTACGAAGAAATAGGCGAGATTACGGGCCTTGCCGAAGGCACCGTGAAGAGTCGCATCCATCGAGCCAGGACCATGCTCAAAACAGCCGTAGAAAGCAGCTTGGGGGAAACCATCCGATGAGCGAACGGCCAAAGGACGAAACGGACGAGGTGACGGGCATGAACACCGGTGACGACTTGGATGCGCGTAGCATTCGCGAGCTCTTGCAGAAATCGTCGCGCCTGGACGAGGCGCCGCCGGACCTGGTTGCCGGCTTTCAGCGCAAGCTCAGAAAACGCAGTCGTGGCAAGTTCTACGCGGACGGGTGGAGCACTGCCAAACAGCCGCCCATCATGACCTACCTCATCACCAGCTTGTTGATGCTGGCCATGGTGTTCGCGGCCTATGCGATCATGCGCCCGCTCTCGGGTGAAGCGGTGAAGGTGCCGATGACGCCTGCGCCGGTGCAGGTGATTCCGCCGTCGAGGATTCGAACCGAACCTACTCGACCCAGCGCGCCAACACCGCCGTGACGTTGTCAGGGCCGCCGTTCATGTTCGCTTCTTCGATCAGCAGATTGGTGGCCGTCGGCAAGTCCGGCTGCTCGCGGATGATCTCGAAGATGCGTTCGTCACTGACTGGTCCGCATAGACCATCGGTGCACAGCAGCATGGTGTCGCCGACTTTTGGCGATTCGAAGCGCGTGTCGACTTTGACTGTATCTTTCATGCCCAGCGCGCGAACGATGACGTTCTTGTGGGGGAAGTTGGCGATCTCTTCGTCGGTGAGATGCTTCATCTTCTTGTAGTCGTTGAGCAGCGAATGATCTTCGGTCAGTTGCTCCATCTGATTGGCGCGGATGCGGTACACGCGGCTGTCGCCGACGTGAGCCACGTAGACGCCGTCTTCGACCGCGAACAACGTCACGATGGTGGTGCCCATGCCGCGTTGGCGTGAGTTGCGTTGCGCCTGCTCGTAGATCCGCAGGTTCGAGAGCTTGATGCCCGTGATGAGCCTGTTCTCCTCGTAGCCCTTGGAGCGATCCATTTTGTAGGGCCAGGTTCGTTCTGGATCGTCTGCGGTGGCCGAAAAGAACTCCTGCAAGGTGTCGACGGCCATCTTCGACGCTACTTCACCCGACGCGTGGCCGCCCATGCCGTCCGCCACGATGTACAGACCAAACTCGGCGATTATCGAGAAGTTGTCTTCGTTGTGGGCGCGCTTGCGGCCAACGTCGGTTTGTCCTGCAACTTCAATGCGAAGTGATGTCACGAGTCTGACTCTAACCCTTAATTTAAAGCCGTGAATTTGCCTACGACAAGCGGAACGATACTCCTAAGTGCTGCTGGAGCTGTCAATCTGGTCCACGGGTCAGTCACTCCCGGCGCTCCGGCGGTGGGTAGCCAGGCTTAGCGTTTTCTGGTGCTGTTTCGCTTCGAGCGCGGCTCCTGGACCGGCTTCTGGCCAGGCTTCTGGAGAGGGGTTTTGGGGGGAGCGGCCTGCCCAGTCGGCGCCGCAGCCACGGCCACCTCCACGGACCGATACTTCCCCCCGGAGAACACCAGCAACGTCACGCGGTCACCGATGGTCCGCTTGCTCATTGCGGCTGCAAAGTTCTGCGCTGTCGAAACTGGAGTGCCCGAAACAGCCACGATGATGTCCCCCGGGGCGGCGGCGCTGCCAGCACGCAGCCCTGCCAACTCTGCCGGGCTACCGGGTGCGACTTCAGTGATACGTAGCCCATGGACCAGGGCGGTGCGTGCTGCCACCCCCCGAGCGCCGATCCACGGCGTGGGGAGCTCCGCCGCTCTGCTCACTGCTTTGAGGAAGGCGCGGAGCGCAGTCACCGGCACCCCATAGGCGTCGAGGCGGCAAGGATTCGAACCTGCTGCACAGGCGCGCGCGACAATCGCCACCACCTCGAGCTCGTCGTTCAGCAGGGGGACCCCGAGCTCCGACGCGGCGACCGGCTGCGACAAACGGAGGACGCTGCCGAGCACGGCTCCATCGTGGCCGAGCAGGCTGGCGGTCGGCGTGACATCCATGCGCACCAGGGTGGTTCGAGGTCCTGCCGGCCTGGGCCTGCGGAGAGCTCGTGCCTCGATGGTGGGCAGACGAGCTGCTTTGAGCCCCTCTTTCACGTTGGTGTCGAGTGGAACCAACAGCGCCAGATCCCACGCGCGATTCGTATGAACGACGCGCAGCCGAGACACGCTGCCATCGTGATAGCGAGCGCTCAGATCGTTGCCATGGCTCAGCGCAGAGAGGGCGGTCAAGATGCGCCCGTCTCCGTTCAAGATCGTGCCGAGCGCGATTCTGCGCCCCGCTCGTTCGAGCGCCACGACACCTCTGAGTGCCCGCTCGAGCTGGGCGGTTCGAGCGCCTGCGGCCACTTCGGCATGGCTCGAGCGGCAAACGCCGCTGAGCGCCAGCGCGACGGCCAGCATGAGCTTCAGGCAGAACCAGGTGCCAGCGCTCGATGATGCCGTGCTACTCATCCTGTCTCCATCGCATCTCCAGCGCATGGTCGTCGCGGTGCTGCTTTCTCATCGAGGACTATCCGGCTCGTGGACCTCGAACCCTTACGGGTCAAGTAATAATGACCCATGCTTGCTGGCCGGTAGGTGACAGGGGTTCGATGTAAGCGCGTTCTAGCGAAAAGCGGCGGGCGAGCCTGACACAGCACAGAGCATCAGAGTTCTTGGGTCGTTCACCGGTCGCTCATGGAGTGTTGAAACCCAGGGCCGGCATTGCAGCAGCGGTGTAGAGCACTCCGAAGCCATCGCAGGCTATTCGCAGCGCGCTGGATGCGTTAGCGTGCGCGGCGGTTCGTACTTCGCGGGGGAACGACGTGGCTTCCGCTGTCGACCGTTGGCGCGCCACGCGACCAACGCCTGAAAAAAAACTTGGAAATTGGAGAAGGTCCTATGAGACGAATGGATGCACAGAAACACCGATACGGGTGGTGGATTGCCCCGCTAGCGTTGTTTGGCGCTTTGCCCTTGGTGATGGCCGCTTGCGGCGGCGATGACAGCGGCTCATCCAAGAGTACGGGTGCAGGCGGAAGCGGCGCTTCGGGCAGCGGCGGCGATGGATCCGGTGGCGATTCGAGCTCGGGCGGTACTTCGAGTGGGGGGTCCAGCTCCGGTTCCGGAGGCAACAACGAGGGAGGAGCGGGCGCCGACTCGGGTGGTTCCGGGGGAACTGGCGGAAGCTCTGCAGGGGGCAGCGGAGGCAGTGGGGGCAGCGGAGGCAGCGGTGGTGTGCCCGTCACGGGTAACATCGACGACGTGATCGCCGCGGTCTGCGCTTGGGAATTTCGTTGCTGTGACGAGGGAGAGCGGAACTATCGGCTCAGCCCCTTCGCCACCGACGCCGAAACGTGTACGGAGCGCCTGGTGTTCGCGCTGCGGCAGTCGAACGCCACCGACAATCCCTACCTCTCGGGCCCAGCCGCGGAAGGCGGTTTGCTCGGGACCTTGGGCTATCGCGTCGATTTGGATCGCGTGATTCCGAACGAAGATGGCATCAGGGAATGCATCGAGAGTTGGAACGACCGCGACTGCAACGAGGAGGCCGACGCCAACGCACGCTGCGACGGACCAGCGTCGGCAGATCCTTGTGACTTGACCAATCTGTTCGACCCGAACCTGGAGGCCGGTGACGAATGCACGCTCGCTTTGGCAGAAACCGCTGCCCGCAATGACGTGGAGTGCGCGGTAGGCTCGACATGCCTGGCTGCCGGCAACGACAACCCGAACGATTTTCCGACCTGCGTGACCCGTGGGCTTGCGGACGATCCGTGCACGTCGGACACCGACTGCGACTTCAATCACTACTGTGACTCCGGAAGCTGCGCCGAAAAATCGGGGCCGGGCGAAGTGTGCTCGTACGACGATCCCGACGATCCGGTACCAGGCGACTACGACATCCAATGCGCGGCGGGCCTGTTCTGCCACCCGATCGAGCTCGAATGCATGGAGGCTTGCGAGATCGGTTCCAGTTGCGCTTCCGACGCCGCGTGCCCCGCTGACACGGGTTGCGCTCCGCTCGAAGTGAACGAAAGCTCGGACCGCTTTACCGTGTGCACCGAGCTGGGTGACTCCGCCGAGGCCGGGTGCAATACGGACGAGGATTGCGTCCCGTCGTTTTACTGTGATGGCTCGAACTGCCAAGCCGACAAACCGGCGAGCGCCACGTGCACGAACCACAACGAGTGCGCTGCTGGGCTGCATTGCGACTTGGCGAACATCAACGGAGCTATCTGCACCACCAACCTGTCGTCAGGCGCCGCCTGCACCGCATCCTACCAATGCGGACCGAACTCCGCCGGTTGCTTGAACGAAGGCTCGGCGGGCATGAACTGCCGCAACAACTTGCTCGCCAACGAATCCACCTGTGGGACCAACGCGGACTGCCGCTCGGGCTTGTGCGAGATGGCGGACACCGACGCCGTCGAGGCCACGTGTGTGCCCGGAGCCGGCGAGGGCGATCCTTGTGATAGCCTGCCCACCGACGGCACCGCGCAATCTTGCGCGCCAGGGCTCTTGTGCTTTGGATCACCCGGCAGCGTTGGTGGCGGAACCTGCGAAGCGCAGGCCGGCCCCGGAGAGGATTGCAACAATCCAGACGGCGATCCCGACAACGCCATGTGCGCCAGCGGTTCCGCCTGCGCCGATCCTTGGGACGAAGGTGAAATGTGTTCCGACGCGCCAGTGAGTGAGCGCAACGGCGGCAGCGGCATCGTCTGCGACGGTAGCTAGCCAAACCCTTCGGGTCTGAGTAGGGACGCCCCGCGCACTAGGCCTCGATGCCCGGCTGCGCAGAGGCGTCCCTGCTTGTCGCGACCCCGTACGTCGTAGCGGTCCGCGGCGCGTATTTTCCCGCCAAGGCGCCAAGCACGCCAAGGGGCGCCAAGGATTATTTGATTTAGCGGCGACTGTTGACGACAGGGCGGAGGCCATTGTTGAGAAGCGCGACGTCGAGAGACGAGCCAACAATCGTCATGGTCCGAGCGGTTCCCTTTTTGAACCATCGATGCTCGTATGCCGCATCCTGAACTTCATTCTGAACGAGGACTAACCGCAAAAACACAGAATCCGCAAAACGCACTTCCCGATCGGTAAGCTCAGCGTGTCGTGAACGCAAACGGGTGGGACGCGAGATTCGAATCACATGTTTTGCGTGTTTTGCGGTTTTGCGGTTCATTGAAAATCTCATCAGCGATTAGCGCCTAGTGGAGCGCGCAAAGCTCATCACCCACCGAAGCGAGCATTTCCAGAATGCTTGGCGAACTGGGGCTCTTGGAGACTTGGCGGTTTTCTCGCGTCTCGGACCGGATCAGATCTACTCGTCTACGAGCCACGCGCAGGGGGCAGCCGTTTCATCCGGTACCGGCGTGCCCGACAGCGCTGCCCAGCGGTGGCTAGCCGCCAAAAAATATAGCGGCACGCCGCTCGAGCATCCGCCGGCTGCACCTTTTTTGAAAAGCCGACCGCACGGAGGTGGCTGTCAGCTTGGGCGGACGATTTCGAAGAGCCCGTCGGGACCCGAGACGATGGCGCGGCTGGCCCTTCGACAGAACAAACCCGTCTCGACGACGCCGGGGATCGCCTTCAGCTGCTGATCGGTGTCGCTGGGGTGATCGAGGGGGGCCAGCTTCACGTCGTAGATGTAGTTGCCGGCATCGGTGACGAAGGGGTGACCCTGTTGAGTGCGAAGCGTGGCTTGACCCAAGCGCTCGAGCTCCTGCTTCGTTGCCTGGTGGCCGAACTTCAGCACTTCAACGGGGATGGGCCAGCGCTCACCAAGGCGCTCGGAGAGCTTGGATTGATCCACGACGATGATGTTGGTGCGCGACGCTTGGTTGACGATTTTTTCGCGCGTGTGGCAACCGCCTCCACCCTTAATCAAATCGAGCTCTTGGGTGACTTCGTCGGCACCATCGACGGTCACCTCGATGGTCCAGGGGCCAGCGTCATCGAGCAGCTCGATGCCCAAGCGCGTGGCCAGGCTGCGACTGTTTTCGCTGGTGGGGACACCGACGAGGCGCCGCCCCTGCTTGACCAGCTTGGCGACCTCCTCGATGAACAGACTGGCGGTCGTCCCGCTGCCGAGTCCGATCACGCCCGCTTCGGGTAGGTGGGCGAGCGCCGCGCGCGCGGCGGCGCGTTTCGCATCTAGTGACTGCATGCCCGCCACGATAGTCGCTACCTCTGGCACTTGGGGCAAAAATGAGAGGAGCGCTGCCCGAGCACCACACGCCGGATGACTGCTTTGCAACGTTTGCAGGGTTGCCCGTGTCGGGAGTACACCCAGCGCTCGTCCTGATAGTGTCCGTCTTGACCGTCGGGTCCGATGAAGTCGCTGATGCTGCTTCCCCCGGTTTCGATGGCTCTTTCGAGCACTTGCTTGACGGCGCGCGTGAGGCGCAGGCACTCGGCTCGGGTTAGGCGCTGAGCTGGGCGCGTCGGGCGGACCCCAGCCAAAAACAGGGCCTCGTCAGCGTAGATATTGCCCACACCCGCGAGCACCGCTTGATCGAGCAAGAGCGACTTGATCGGTACCGTTCGCTTGCGGGTCGCCGCGAACAAGGCTTCGGGTTCGATCGCCAGCGCATCGACGCCCAAGCGAGCGATGCGCGGATCGGCTTTGCCCGTGGCGAGCAGGCCCACCTTGCCGAACTTGCGCACGTCGCGGAAGTAGAGCTCGGGGCCGCCGTCGCCGAATTCGAAGACCAGGTGCGTGTGCAGGTCGGGCCGAAAGCTGCGCTGCGCGGCGGGCACCAGCGCGCTTCGCGCGGTTTTCGCCAAGAGCCTCGGACTCGTGACGTCGGAGGTGAAGAGCTGGCCGGTCATGCCCAGGTGCAAGAGCAAGGTCTGGCCATTGTCTAGGGTGGCCATCAGGTACTTGCCGTGTCGAGTCAGCGCCAGCACCGTGCGCCCCTCGAGCGCGCGTCGCAACTTGGCCGGCGGCGTCAAAAAGAAGTAGCTGGGCCGGGTGGTTCGCACGCGCGCGATGGTGCGCCCCACCAGCAAGGGAGCCATCCGGCGTCGAGTGACTTCGACCTCGGGCAGCTCGGGCACTACTGCTGGCCTTTGGACGGCGGCTTCGGATCCGCTTTGCGTGCGAGGTAGAAAAAGTCGCGCATCGACCGCGATCGAATGTATTCGTCCTCGGAGAACTCGAAGCCTTCGGCTAGCGCGACGGCGATCAGCTTGCCGCCCTCACCTTTGGGCTCGTACAGCACGAATTTGGGGTAGGACCAGTTCACGTCCATTTGAGCGATGGTGGTGGCGCCCGAGTGATGCATGCCCTCGGCCATGACCCGCGCCGTCGTGTGATTGCTGATGCCAACGTACAGCGTCGTGCCGCTTTCGTCCATGCCGACCGCGGAGCGACGGATCACGGTTTCACCGTCCAGCGTAGCTCCCCAGTGCCGCACATTGGGAGCTTTCAGAAGCGGATGCATCTCGCCATCCACGTACATGCAGTTGGGTGCCTGGCGATACCAGAGCATGTCTTTTTCACGGTCCTTGAGGGCCGTCCAGGGACCGATGCCCAGCTGCCCGCTCTGATACTTGGCCAGGGTACAGGCCTTGTCTTTGGGATCGACCAGCGTGATGCCGTCGATTTTCATGCCGTAGCCGCCGTGTTCGGTCATGAACCCGCCGTTGAACGCCGCCAACAAGCGATCGTGGTGGTCCACCGGAATCTTCGCGTGGCGCTTGTAGTTCTCGGCTTCGGGTTTGTCGCTCTTCGGTTCTTGATAGCCGGCGACGGGGTACACCTCGACGCGCCGCAGATCGACGGCGACCACGAACAAGTCGGCCCAGGAGCGATTCTTGTCGGGATGCAGCAGCGTCTTGAGCAGGCGCACTTCGTCGTTGGGTCGCCGCGGATCGACGATCGGCACCCACTCGCCATCGCCGGGTGCGGACCAAGACTTGTGGACGGGGCCCGGATCTTTCAGCGTGAACGGCGGCAGCGCCGGCACGGGGGCCGCGCTGCTCGCGGCCTTTGGCGGCGGCTTCGCGTGGGCTTGCTTGGCGCTCTTGACGTCCCAGTAGGCCTTCGGCTTTTCGTTTCGCTTCCAGACGCGGTTGAATCGATCTTCGAGCCCGTAGGCAAAGTCTTCCAAGCGCGCCACGTTGTCGGTGCCGATGATCGCGCGCAGCGTATTCGCCACCAGCGGACCCATCCAGGGAATGCGATGCACGGCAACCCACAGCAAGAGCACGAGCGCGAGGCCCCCACCTCCCCCGATCAACAGCCAGCGCCGGAGCTTGCGGGCTCGCGGTGCTTGTGCGGGCGTCGAAGTTTTGGTGGCTGCCGGCCCGCCCGCGGAGGGGCTTTCCGCCCCGGACTCAAGACTCTGGGATTTCACGCTGGGCCCAGTAGTATTGCCGGGTCTGACCCCCAGGCAAAATCTCGGCGAGATTGGGTCCTAAATGGCCACCCGGGGCGGGTTTCGAGCAGGTAGCGCCGCATCGAACGCCGTCGTGTCCACGACTGACAGGCGCGTGTGCCATGGTAAGGTCGCGACCATGAAAAAGGTTCTCGTCATTTTCGGATTCGGTCCCGGTATTTCCAGTGCCGTGGCTCGGAAGTTTGGAGCGGAGGGGTTCTCGGTGGCGCTGGTATCCCGTAACCGCGAGAGGCTCGACGCCGGCGTGGCTGCGCTCGCCAGCGAAGGCATCGAAGCGGCGGCGTTCACGGCGGATGCTGCTGACCCAGCGTCGGTCGTCCGGGCCATCGAAGAAGTGCGAAACAAGCTCGGGCCCATCACGGCGATCGAGTGGACGGCATATGAGCTGAAAGCGGGAGACGTGACCAAGGCGAGCGCCGATGAGCTACGCGAGCTCTTCGATGTACCCATTGTCGGCTTGGTGACGGCCGTGCAGGCAGCGCTTCCCGATCTCGAGCAGAACGAGGGCTCTGCGGTGCTGGTCACCAACGGTGGACTCGGGCTTTTCGATCCTCAGGCCGATCAAGTCGGCGTGAGCTGGAACGTGATGGGTCTTTCGATAGCGAACGCCGCCAAGCACAAGCTGGTTCGGTTGCTGTCCCACAAGCTCCAACCCCTCGGCGTCTACGTGGGCGAAGTCGTCGTGCTCAGCACGGTGAAGGGAAGCGCCTTCGACACCGGAAGTGGCACTCTGGAGGCTGCCCGCGTCGCCGACGAGTTCTGGAAGCTGTATTCCGAGCGGAAGCAGGTCTCGAGCATCGTCGGCTGAGCAGACGCAGTTAGCTGTTCAGCGCTTGATCAGCGGTTCTTCTGGAGCAACGCCGACCCGATGGTGGAACACCAAGTGGCCGCCAAACCATCCGGCAGCAAGCAGGCTGGCAGCGCCAACGAAGTCCAGAGCCATCACGGCGACGCTTGGCACGCCGACGCGCGTGCGCATGGCAAACGCGACACCCAGGATGCAAATGCCGAAAACGGCGAACGAGGCGTGCCGCAAACCTGACTGGAGAACCTTTGGTTGGCTGGACAGGTGCACGAGGTCGACGACGCCGATCATCGCGGCGAGTAGACCAGCGACCAACCCTGCCAGCTGACTCCAGTACGCAACGGTTGCGGCTTCGGGCACCGCTTTCGACCATGCCAAGACATCCCACACGGGGACCAACGCCAAGAGCCCTAGCGGGAAAGCAACTAGCATTGCGTGAACGGGATGGCCAAACACACGGACGAGTCCGTCAGATCGCTGTGTGCCCAAGAGTACGCTCCGTGCCAGCGGCGAAAATACTCAGAGGAAGCTGCCCAGAAGCAGCGTCAAAAAGCCCGCTACCGCCACCAAAGCGTGGACCACAATCCCCACAGGGGGCAGCGCCTTCTGTTTCAAGTGTCGAGCGAACAGGGCGAAGCCAGCTAGCGCAGCCGCGAACAAGATGATCAACCCCACAGTAGCCGAAGAGGGAGTCTCTGCCGATGCGATGACGCCGATGAGCACGACGAGCCCAGCGGCTGCGGCCAAGCCATGAACGAGAGCCAGCCCCAGCGGAGGTGGGGCCTGCCGGCGAAAGACCATGATGGCCATGACGAGACCACCCACAGCTGCCAGGGCTAACAAGATGATTGCAATGGTCATTTCATGTTCCTGCCGTTGATGGAGCCGCGGGCGCTTCACACTCGGTAGTGTTCACGCGCTCGCTAGGTTCTCGAGCTCCTTCTCATCGATAGATGATGGAGGGACCCGATTCGTTACAACCTAAAGTGCGCTCGGCAGCGTTGCGACACATTGCCACACCCAGCTCGAAGGCATGGTCTGCTTTGCGTTCAGAGCGTCGGCGCCTCGAGGCGCTCGGTCGCCGACATCGGCTGCGCGCGCTCGAGCTGAGGACAGATCGATACCGCTGAGTCGCACAGGCCATGGCGGGCAATCATGCCGCCGGGACCGTTACGGTCGTCCTGCTGATGGTCCTTTGACGTTGGGCACCGATCGAAACACTCGCAGCGTGACGAGGCTGGACCTACATTGTGCGATGCCGCACGCTCCGGCCCAAAAGGCCCCTTCGCGAGCCTTGTCGCCAAGCTGGCGGGTCGATTGGACCTGGCCGAGCCGACGACCGAGCTCAGTCGTTGCTAACGACTTGCACGTTCCTTGACACCGACTGGCGGTCTTCGGAAGATGGCTGCCACTTTCGTGGGTGGTTTCAACTGGCCCCAGCGCGGCCGCTCCTGGTTCTGTCATTCGTTGCGATGCGCGCTGCTGCTCGTCACCTGCAGCGGCCACGCCGTTGCTCAAAGCGAAGCAGAAGACCGCTGGTTCGACCTCGAAACACACGGTTTCGTCAGTCAGGGATTCATCTACACCACGGACAACAACTTCCTCGCGGAGTCCGAGAACGGTAGCTTCGAGTTCAGCGAAGTCGGGATCAACTTTACCAAGCAGCTGACGCCAAGCTTGCGCTTTGGCGCCCAGCTGTTCACGCGCGACCTTGGCCGTCTCGGCGACTACGATGCGGCGTTCGATTGGTTCTATGCCGATTATCGCTTCTTCGATTGGCTCGGTATCCGCGCCGGGCGATTGAAGATCCCCACCGGCCTCTATCACGAAACCAGCGACATCGACGTTGCCCGCGTCCCGATCCTCTTGCCACAGGCGCTCTATTCCGAGCGAGATAGGCACTACCTGCTGGCGCACACGGGTCTCGAAACCTACGGCTATCAGCCCCTCGGGGCCGTCGGCGGGCTCGACTATCGCCTGTACACGGGAACCGTCTATTTCGAAGCGACCAACCCGGCCCCCAACGTCGAGTATTCCATCCCATACATTGCTGGAGGAAGGGTGATGTGGACGGCTCCGATCGACGGCCTGACCGCTGCCTTCAGTGCGCTGACGCTTCGTGCCGACCAGGACGTTCAGCTCGCCCCGGAAGTAGTGCAAGTGCTTCAGGGGTACGGCTTGTTGCCCGCCGGCCATGATGGGTCGTTGACTCTGACGCTCAAGATCAAGGCCTGGGGACCTTCCATCGAGTACGCCGCTCACGACCTATTGATCGCCGCAGAGTATGCGCGCACGCGCACCGATTACGAGAACAAGGACGAACCTCAGCTCGATCCGGTCATCTTCAGCGACACGGGGGGCAAGCCGCCATACCCCGAGAAGGCCGAGGCCTACTACGCCATGGCGTCTTACCGAGTCACCTCGTGGTTCACGCCGGGGGTCTACTATTCGGTGAACAAGAAGCTCGGGTTACCCAATCGACGAGACCGGCACACGCACGATCTCGCCGTGTTCGTGCGCTACGATCTCAACGACCATTGGCTCTTGAAGCTCGAAGGTCATTACATCAACGGCACCTCCAACCTCGACGGAAAGCTCAACGGGCTCACGACCAGCAGCGGGCAGGGCGACGACCGACGGCTGCACGAGCTCACGCGAATCTGGGGCGCCTTTTTGGTCAAAACCACCGCATATTTCTGAGTGCGAGCTCTCGATGCGCCCTTGCCGCCCCTCCAACCTTTCGACTCGAGCTTTCGAGCGTCGGCGGCTGCTCAGGTTCGTCCCTTGCGCACTACTGTCGCCGCTGGTCGAGCCGTTCGCTGGAGTTGCCCGAGCCGACGAACAGGCCGGCTTCAAGCTCATCGTGCATCCGCACGGCCCCGCCAGGGCGGCAAGCCGTGAGCTCATCACCGACGTCTTTCTGAAGCGCGTCGCGCGCTGGGAGGACGGCGAAGCGATCAAACCCGTAGACCAGCGCCCCGACGCCAGGCCGCGCAGCAGCTTCTCGAGCAGCATCCTCAGGCGCTCGGTTGCGGCCGTGCGGCGCTATTGGCAGCAGCAAATCTTTTCCGGGCGAGGAGTGCCCCCGCCCGAGCTGGCCTCCGAGGAGGCGGTGGTGGCGTACGTTCTCAATCATCGCGGCGCCATCGGTTACGTCGGGGCTGCAACCGACACCGCCAGCGTTCGCGTCCTGCGGGTTCGGTAGCTGCTCGGGGTTCACAGCTTTAGCGTCGCTGGTCTGGGTATCAGCAAGACGGATACTTGACGGGGCGTCGTTCGAAGAGTCGTGCGCTCGGCGTCTGGGCGAATGGTCTCTACTTTGGGCGCTGGGCGATTCCGCGCAGCGTCAACTTAGCTAGAGTTCAAACGTCGCGTACGGCAACGACGACCACGTTTCTCGGCGCTGCCGGTGAGAAGTCTTCGTCAGAGCCCGTTACCGGGATCAGTCGCACCGTCTCGAACTCCAGCTGCGCCGACTCACGTAGTTTCTGGAGTGTCGGGTCTTGGCCTAGGCTTGCGATCAAGTTGAAGGCCATGGCTCCCCCCGGACGCAGCGCGCGCTTCACGCATTGGCAAAAATGCCGGGACACCAGGTTCGACGATACGTCGCTTGCATCGTAGGCATCGATAATGGCGATATCCCATGAGCCGGGGGAGGCTCGCTCGAGGAAGTCAGCCCCATGGTTCAGGTGAACGTGCAGGTTGGGCAGGCTATCCAATGCAAACCACGAGCGCGCCAGTTGGATGACAGCGGGCTCGCATTCGACCAGGTCCATGCGGATACCCGGATAGACCCTGGCGAACTGGTGCAGCGCTACGGCCCCACCGCAGCCGACGAACAGCGCCGAGCGCCTGTTTTTGGCGAGCGCGGCCGCCACGTGAAACAAGTCGATGTAGGGCCAGCCTGACTTGGCGGGGTCGTCCAAATGGGCCCGCGACCACACCAGCTCGCTCGTTCCACGGCTCGCGATCATTTCGCGATAGCCCCCGCGATCTCTGACGCTGAGTAGGTCCCGCCCAATGCGCAGCGAGGCCAACGAGCGTTGCCCACCAGGGACTCGGAAACGACTGAGCCAGGACTGGCGCAGTGTGGTGGGCAGCGGTACGGCGGCTCTGGGCAAACCCTGAGACGCTCGAGCGACGCCGAGGGCTGGCAGCAATGCCGCGAGCCGATTCAGATCGCGAGTCGCAAAATCGCTGCCGGTGCGTCCCAATATCACGCCGCCAATGGGTCGACGTTGAAAGGTCAGCAGCGCCAGCAGTGTGTGCTTGCCTCCCATGGGAGCAGCCATTTCTCGAAAGTAGGCCATGCGACGAACGCGACCTTCTCCGAGCACCTGGGTGTCGACGGCGACGCCGCTGCCCGCCAGCGCTGCCTGCTTGACCGGCAGTAGCTCTCGCTGATAGATGGTGCTGCGCCGAGTGAGACGCTCCGTCTGTACTGCATCGAGTCCGAGCACCGTTGGAGATTGCTCATCGCCGAGCACGAAAAAGAACCCGATATCACAGCCAATCTGGCGCTGCAGCAGCTCCAGCACTTGCCGCTCGAAGCTAGGCGCGTCCGGGACCTCGTTGGCCAATTCGATCAGCGCACGATGCATGGCTGCACTCGACAACGGACCGGTCCTCGAGTTCCCGAAAAGGGAGCTGGCGGCTGTCGAACGGGTGTCTTAGGGGTAGCTCATGGAACACGTGATGGTGGTTACCGGGGCAGCGCGCGGCATTGGTCGTGGAATTGCCGAGCGGCTGCTGAATGATGGCAACTGTGTCGCGGCCTTGGACGTGGACCACGACGGATTGGAACACCTAGCGAGCACGCATGCGAATACCGAGCGGCTGCTGACCCTTCCATGCGACGTGTCTTCCGAAGCTCAGGTGAATCGCGCGTTCGAGCGAATCGGGGACTGGCGCGGTCGCATCGACGGTTTGGTGAACAACGCCGCGATCGCGAATCCGACCAATGCGCCGCTGCACGAATTCGAATACAGCGCTTGGCGCCACATCTTGGCAACGGACTTGGACAGCGTCTTTTTGTGCAGCAAAGCCAGCGTCATGGCGCTCCGCTCGGCGCGTGGGGCCATCGTCAATATCGCTTCGACTCGAGCCCTGCAGTCCGAGCCCCACTGCGAGGGTTACGCCGCTGCAAAAGGTGGCATCGTCGCTCTCACCCATGCCCTTGCCATCAGCTTGGGCCCCGAAGTCCGCGTCAACGCCATCAGCCCCGGCTGGATCGACACCCGCGGCAGGCCCGATGCGCTGAGCCATCCCGACCACGCCCAGCACCCCGTGGGCCGCGTGGGCAAGGTCGAGGACGTTTGCGAGCTCACCGTGTTCCTGCTCTCGGAACGAGCCGGCTTCATTACCGGACAGAACTTCGTCATCGACGGGGGCATGACGCGCAAAATGATCTACGCGGAGTGAGAACTCGGTTGCTGCTGTTTCTAGCGCTTCAGGTCTACGCCGATCATGATAGGCGTGGGGTCGCCGCAGAACTCGTGACCGGCGACGCGCGAGTACAACCTCTCGAGGCACGTCGTGACGGACTTTTCATTGGCCCCTAGCAAATGCACCGTGGGCTTGACCTCGCCATTCGGGAAGTACCACACGGCGATGGTTGCCCGTGAGAGCTCGCCACCGGGTGGTGCGCAAGAAGAGGCTTGAGGGGCTAGTGCCCAGAGCTGTTCCTGCAGCCGCTCTTGCCGCAGCGGGTTCTTGCGCCGGCACTCTGCGTCTTCGAGCAGCGCGATGGAGCGCTCGAGCACAGCACGTTCTTGCTCATCCGAAGCGGCTTGAAGCTGTCGCTCGAGTCGTTCGAGCTCTTGCGCGGGACTGAGCGCTTTGGGCTGATGCTCCAGCTTCTTGAAGCTACGTTTTGCAGGTCCGAGCTCGCGCTGTTTCGGCGGAGCCACGAACGAATCGGTGAAATCAGGGCGCTTCGGCAGCTTGCCTTCGGCGATCATTTTCTGCCAGGCCTCGTCGTCCAGGCGGTCGCTCGCCGGGTGCCTAAACTCGTAATACGAGTACGCGGGCCCCACATAGACGGCGCGATCGTCTTCGTTGTCGATCGCCACCACCAAAAACTGCGCGCTACCGACACCGACCTCCAGGACCTCGCCGCTTTCTGGATCGGTGTGCACGTCGGCGATGGTGGGGTCGTAGTTGCGTGGTGTGCCGCCGTAGATCAGCGTTGGGTACCAGCCATCGTAGCGGGGCGGTCCGCTGCCTCCCGATTGCTCCTGGATCGTGTTCTCCAGAAACTCCCGCTCGGCGGGCGTGAACTCCTCGGCGCGCAGCTCTTTTTCGGCGAGTCTCTTCAGGCGCAGCACGGTCTCGGCAAACTGATCGAAGAACGACACGAAGCTTCGCTGCAGATTCTTGAACTGGCTCCGACGAATTTCGTCTGAAACGTCCAGGTTCAACCCGTTCAGCCTGCCGGCAGCCTCGCGTGCCAGACGCGCGATCTCGGCATAAAAGGCGGGGTAGGGCTCGACGTACGCATCCGGGTACGAACAGCTGGGCCACGCCGTGTACGACTGTTTGGCGTAAAGGATGGTGTCGTGCCGCAGCTCGGCCCAGGAGGAGAGCTGGGTCTGCAGCTGTTTGTGCTGCCACGCGGGCTGGCGCATCACGTCGGGAAAGTGCGGGCTCTGGTCGACGTCGTCCAACGTCCTGAGCGCGCTGAGCCACGAGTTGTACAGTGTCTCGTTCCAGGCCTCGGGGGGGTAGTCGTCGACGACGCGGCGCATGGCGAGCAGATTGGCCGCATAATTGTGCTGTTCGAGCTCGGGCTTCAGCTGCTCGACTGCCTGGTCATTGCCGAGCGCAGCCATCACGTCCAGGCCGCTCGGCATCATGCGCAGCTGCTTTTCTCCCTTGAAGAGAATGGAGTCGAAAACGAGCTTCGAAAGCGCGAAGCTGTCCAATACGAACGCCTGCCCGAACAGTTGGAACACCACCGGCGGGGGCGTCACGATTGTAGTATCGCGTCGCGATTGCAATACTTGGGAGCGGATCTGCTGCCGTGAACCGAGGTCGGTCGCGGCTCGATCCAGGGCACGTGCCACGCGCTGCTCGTCGCCGAAGGCGGCCAGAGTCGTGAGCCCTGCTTCGGCAAGCCATGGCTGGAGCTCGGCCGCTGACACGTTGTCGGCGCGGCCCACGAGAAAGTCCGTGATGCTCGTGATGGACTGGAGCGTGTTCAAGCTCCCCGTCTTGTCGAGCAGGTGCGTCAGTATGGCCGCGCTGCGCCGTTCTCGCTCGGCGTCCAGGGCAAGGCCCGATCGTGCTACCGCAGGCGACAGGGCAAACCCCAGATCTGCACGCCCCAACCACATCATCGTGCGGAAGTAGTTCTCGAGCGCGGCGCTTCTGGTGTAGTGGCCGCGCGGCTTGAATTGCGAGTAATCCACCGGGCGCTGGCCCCCGTAGATCTCGGTGAGGTTGGGTGGCACCTGCAGACGTCGGCTGGCAATCAGCTGCAAGACTTGCTCCACGGTGCTGTCGCGACCCGTAGCGCTCTTGACGATGAGCCCCGACGGGGCGGCCTCGAGCAGTGCTTGCTCGTGACCCGCCATGCGGCCATAGGCGCGGGCCGGCTGTTTGCGACCCAGCGCATCGCCGGGCACGCCTGCCCCATAGAGCAGGTTGCGCGCCACGCTGACGTAAAGGTCCACATCTTCGATGCTCTGCTGTACGCCCGGCGCGGTAGACTGCTTGGTGGCTCGGCCGAGCTCCTGATGCAGCGCCTTCAGCATGCGGTCGAGCTGCTCCGCCAGCAGAGAGACTTCCAGTGCTTGAATCACCTCGTCATACGAGCGGTGGAGCGCATGCAGAATCGAGTCGGTGGTGATCAAGACCGGCAAGTCGCGAGCCCAGATGCTGTAGTAGGCGCTGCCCATGCTGTAGGGTTGAACGTGATCGACGCTGACCATACCCCTGAGTCGAAACGTCTCCAGTTCTGCCTTGGTGAGCTTCAGTCCTTGCTTGACCAAGTCGAAGTACTTCGCCTTCGTCGGGTCGAACGAAAGCCCGCTCGACTTGGGCTGCTTTAGCCCGAGCTCTCGTTTCAGCCCGGCGTAGTCGAGGTCGCGGTAAGCCGAAAGGTAGTGCTCGAAGCGCTGTTCGACGCTGGCCTCGTTGGGAGCTTCGAGCGGAGGCTGAGACGCCGGCGCAGTCCTGGCCAGCGGCGGCTTGTCCGCGGCAGGTCCGGAAGGCCCGCTCACCGGAGCGGAGCGCGCGCAGGCCGTCACAAGCACCAGCGCTGCACCGACCCAGCGCCAGGGGCTGCCCATCCCGAGAAGGGCTGAAGTCGTCCAACCGTTGCCCATACTCATGTCTCTCCCGCGCGATGCCCCGAGCCGGTGGCGCTGTGTGTTACGGCCGCGAGGCGGGTTTGATTCCTCGCCTCGGTCGAAACACGCGGTAGCCCAAGAATCTTGGGTGGAATGCGCGGGAGTTGCTCGATGCCGAAGACTTGGCGCTTGTACCGTTCGATGCGGTGAAGCAAGATCAGCGCCACAGTGTGCTGACCGCTTTGGGCAAGCACCGCCAAGAACCGGGCACCATTTGTGCTAAGCGTTGAACCACGAGCAGGTGTGACCCGATGGCCAAGACGAGGCATCACGTAGTTCTGGTTCCCGGATTCTTCGGCTTTGGAAACCTGGGATCGCTGACGTATTTCGTTGGGGTCAAGCAAGCGCTCGAAAAAAACTTTGAGGAGCAGCAGGTCGAGGTCGAAGTGACGGAGGTGCCGACGCTGCCCACGGCTTCGATTCGCCACCGGGCGGCGCGGGTGTTGGAGACGCTGGCGCGGGTCAGCACGGACGGCGCTCCCATTCACGTCATCGGGCATTCTACCGGCGGGCTGGATGCGCGGCTTGCCATCGCGCCCACGGCGTCGCTGCCGACGACGGTCGAATTCGCTCCGTATGAGCACGTGCGCTCACTGGTGACGGTGGCGACGCCGCACTTCGGCACGCCGCTGGCGACGGCCTTCAGCAGCGCCATGGGCAAGCCCTTGCTGCACCTGGCGGCGCTGTTGGTCAGCTACGTGCTGCAGTACGGGCGGCTGCCTCTCGGTGTGTTGCTGAAGATGGGCGAAATCGTGACGAAGCTCGACGATCGCATCGGGCTCACGAACACCATTGCCGATCAGCTTTACACGGACCTGCTGTCGGATTTATCGCCGGAGCGGCGCGACCAGATTGCACAGTTCATCGAGGGGATCACCAACGATCAGTCGCTGCTTTTTCAGCTGACGCCGGCCGGATGCGATCTGTTGAACGCCAGCACGGCCGACCCCCACCGCGTCCGCTACGGGTGTGTCGTGACGCGCGCGCAGCGACCCCGACTGATGAATTTGCTGCGGCACCGACACGACGTCTACGCGCAGTCGCTGCACGCAGTGTACGCGCTTCTATACAAGCTCACGTCGCGTGGACGTCCCGAGCTGTTCCCGGCCCCGGTCCAAGCTCAGCGCAACCAGCTCGAGCGCGGCTACGGCGAGCTTCCGACCGAGCGAGACAACGATGGCGTGGTCCCCACGCTCTCGCAAGTATGGGGTGAGGTCATTGCCTGCACGAGGGCGGATCACCTCGACGTCGTCGGGCATTTCGGACGGATCGACCGAGAGAGCGCGCACGCCGATTGGCTACCGAGTCACTCCGGGTTTGCCGAACACGATTTCGACGCCGCCTGGGCGGCTGTAGCGAGCTTCATCATTCGCGAGGTGCGACGTGATCATCCTGCTCGCGCTTCGGACAACGTGGGGCGCGAGCGCACTGCGCTCGATGCCCCGGAGGCGAGTCGGGTGCTCGACGAGGGAGGGTGGATTCGTTGATCCGTTGATTCGTTTGCCCTACTCGCAAGCTCGCACCGAGCGCCAAATGCGCGCGGTCCCGGTACTGAACGAAGTGAAGAACAGCTCCTGGTCATCTCGGCTGGTGGCTGGGTCGAGCTCGGATTCGTCGGTGTTGACGACACTGAGTGCTGTGGGCGTGGAAAATGGAGCATCGCGCTCGGGACGCGTGGCTCGGTACAAATCCCAACTGCCACTGCGATTCGAGGCGAAGTAGACAGTCAGCCCATCTTCAGCGAGCGTAGCGCCGGAGTCGTTGCCGGAGTGATTGAGCTCTGCAACGCGCGTGGGATTCGTGAAAGGCTCGTCGAGGGATGCACGCGTCGCTACGAAGAGGTCTTCGACACCACCGCCCGGGCGTGTGGACGAGAAGAACAAGGAGAGCTGATCCCAGCTGGGCCTCGCCAAATGGTCGGTGTCGATGGTGTTGAGGTCAGTTAGGTTCTGCGCTGGGCCAAAGGCGCTGCTCGTGGACTGTCGCCTCGACACCCAAATATCTCGCCCACCCACGCTGCCGACCCTGTCCGAGTAGTAGTACAGCTCCAGACCATCGGGTGACAAGGCCGGCGTTCCATTGCTACCCGCGGTATTGATGGCCGCGATGGGTACCGGAGGCTCGAAGAACGAACAGCGATCGGGGCGCTTGGTCGAGTAGATGCTCTCGACCAGGCCGTTGTGGCCGGCAATGTAAAGCGTCAAGTAGTCGTCAGACAGTGTGGGCGAAAACCAGGCAATGGTATCGTCGAACTGCGTGACTTCTTCGGGAGCGGTGAAGTCTCCCTCCGCGCAGGGACACGCCACGTCCGTCGCGGGCGCCCCCGCAGTGCCACTGCCACCGCTGCCACCGCTGCCACCGCCACCACCACTGCCTCCAGTACCGGCATTGCCAGCGGTGGCGCCACTGCCACCGCTCGCCGTGCTGACTCCAGTGGTGTTGCCACCGCTGCCGGTAGTCACAGCACTGCTGCTGGTCCCGATGTCGCCCGTCACGCCGATGCCATCGCTGAAGTCCAGTGCGAGCACCGCGTCCTCGGAGTTGCAATGGACGCAGCCCATACCGATGAGCACGCCTGCGGCGTAATGGGAGGCACGGGGACTCATGCCATTCGAAGACTAATCCGCGCTAAGCTCTGCGCCAAGGCAGGCGCCAAACAAGGGCTTTGTAGCGGGATAGCAAACCTGAGTCTACGGCCAGTGCAGTCGTTGCATGTGCCACTGACCCGAGGCTACAGCCGATGAGACGAACAGCTGGAGCAACTAACTTGCTATGAACGATCCGAACATCGCGCGCGCCAAAGAAGCGCTGGAAACTCTGTCGCAAGACCCCTGACGCGCGCGCTGGCTCGCCAGCGGTGCCTGTCCGATCTCGACTACCTGAGCGGCTTCCGAGAGGTGAAAGCATGGTGCAATCGCGAGCCAGCGAAGCTGGCCCGAGAGTTGACCGCACCAGCACTCGCGAAGAGCAGCCGGAGCTTCATGCCGAGCAGGGTCGAGAGCCCTACGGTCGAGGAGCTCACGCTGCCGTCGCCGTTGACGTAGTAGTTGGTCGGGAACTGACTGACGCCGTACGCACCCAATACCTTGGAGCTCCCCAGCAGGATCGGATAGTCGAGGTCGTGTTCGCGCGCGAACCGGCGCAGCGCTTCGGCGTCGTCCGAATCCGCGGCAACGGCGAGCAGCACCTCGTCTTTGCCGAGCCCGCGCGCCACGGCCCGCACCGAAGGCAGCTCGGCCTTACAGACACCGCACCAAGTGGCGAAGAAGTGCAACAGGACTTTCTTGTGGCGGTAGTCGCTCAGCGACACGCGGCGGCCCGAAAGGTCGGAAAGCTCGAATGCAGGGGCGGGTCCGCCTCCCTGTCCCGCGTGCTCGCGCGTTTGGTACGCCGAAATGGCGAACCAGAGCCCGGCAAGCAGAAGCACCTGGAGTGCCGCAGCGACTCGCCGAGCGCGAACCAGCGCACGGAGGCTCACGCGCCAGTGTAGCATTCGTCGGCCGGCTA
>CBFGRJ010000036.1:0-29903 GCA_965651135.1 uncultured Myxococcales bacterium | reverse complement strand
CTCGACGTGCGCGGTCGGGCGTGCGCATGCCTCAGAACGAACCGAAGGAACCGAAGGGACCGAAAAAAGCGCCAAGAGCGGCACCCAACCACCCGACGGCCCAGCCGGCAGCGCACACCGAGAGCGATCTGAAGGCACCGTACTGACCTGAATTCGTGTCGATAGGGCATGGCTCTCGACTGAGCGCGGAGCTAAGCACAGGCCCATGTCGAAGATATCGCGCGCCTGTTCACTACTGACAGCCATGGCTCTCTCGGGAGCCTGTGCTCGACCGGCTCCAGGTCCCATGCCCGCGGCAGCGCCTGCATCGGCCGAACCAGCTCCGGTTATCGTCGAAGATCTTGTCACTCCGCCCGCGAGCGAAGCCGTGGCGAGCGATCCGGTAGCGGCCGCAGTGGCGGCTCCCGACCGCAGCGAAGCGGACAAGCAGCTCGACGAACAGCGAAAGCCGGCGGAGCTCTTGCGGTTCTTCAGCATTCAACGCGGCCACAGGGTGGCGGAGCTGGGCGCAGGCGGAGGCTATACGGCCGAACTGCTGGCGCGCGTGGTTGGACCCGAGGGCAAGGTCTACGGACAGAACTCGCAGTTCATTCTCGACCGATTCGCCGCACAGCCCTGGAGCGCGCGGTTGAAGAAACCCGTGATGCAAAACACCGTACGCCTGGACACGCCATTCGACGCGCCCTTTCCAGAAAACGTCCGCGATCTCGACGCCGTGCTCATCATCTTGTTCTACCACGACACCGTCTGGCTCAAGGTAGATCGCGCGCAAATGAACGCCGCGGTCTACCGGGCGCTCAAGCCCGGTGGCACCTATGGAATAGTCGACCACAGCGCCCGGCCGGGCGACGGTATCGAGCAGACCGAAACGCTCCACCGAATCGAAGAGAAGGCCGTCATCGCAGAGGTAGAAGCGGCCGGTTTTCGCCTCGAAGAAACCGCCGACTTTTTGCGCAACCCCGAAGATACACGGGACTGGAATGCCTCGCCTAGAAGCGCTGGGGAGCGGCGCGGAACCAGCGACCGCTTCGTGCTCAAATTCGAAAAGCCCAAGGCCCCCACAGCGCCTGCGCAGAGTCAATAAGCGCCGCCTGCAAAAAAGCCTGTCCTCGCCTACGATTGCGATAAGCTGCGCCCCTCATGCAGTCCCTCATTGTTTCGACACGTCGAGCGTGCCTGAGCGTGTTCCTGCTTTCGCTCCTGGTTGGTTGTGAACAGCTGAAGCAACTGGACAAGACCCAAGACGAGTCGGCGGAGCCTTTGTCTTCGCAGTTGCCGGCGGTTCCCATCGCGCCTCCCGCTCCACCGGTACCCCCGCCGCCTCCAGGCACCCGCACCGAAGACGAGCAGAACACGATCCAGGTGTTCAAATCCGCAGGGCCCTCAGCCGCTTTCGTCACGCAAAAGCGGGAAGTGTTCGACTACTTCGCGGGACGCGTGGAAGTACCCGCGGGCTCCGGTTCCGCATTCGTTTGGGACAAGCAGGGCCACATCGTGACGAACTTTCACGTGATTCAGAATGCCCAGCGGCTCACGGTAACCTTACAAGACCACTCGTCGCACGACGCGGTGGTGCGAGGCGCCGAACCACGCAAAGACATCGCGGTATTGAAGATCAACACGCCACCCGAAAAGCTGCATCCCATCGCCAAGCCGCCTCCCGGCATGCTGCTCGAGGTGGGACAAAAGGCAATCGCAATCGGCAATCCATTCGGCCTCGATCAGACGCTGACGGTCGGCGTGATCAGCGCATTGGGGCGCTCGGTCGACGGGGTCGGCGGCGTGACGATTCGCGACATGATCCAAACCGATGCTGCCATCAACCCTGGCAATTCAGGAGGGCCTTTGCTCGATTCGCAGGGCCGACTGATCGGCATGAACACGGCCATTTACAGTAAAGTCGGCACGTACTCCGGGGTGGGTTTCGCAGTTCCGAGCAGTACCATCATGCGCGTCGTGCCTCAGATCATCCGTACCGGCAGAGCGGAGCAGGTGGGGTTGGGCATCAGGGTCGACAACGATCAACGCCTGGAGCGGCAGCTGGGGGTCGAAGGTGTCGCGGTCATTTCGGTGCAAAAAGGCACTCCTGCGGAGGCCGCTGGCTTGCGTGGCATGCGCCTCGAACGCAACGGCATCGTCCCAGGAGACATCATCGTAGGGATCGGTGACGAACGCGTCAAAAACTACGATGATCTGTACAATGCTCTCGACAAGCTGCGCGCTGGGGACAAAGTGAAAGTGCGTGTGCTGCGCGGTAAGCAAATCACCACGCTGGACATCGAGCTCATCTTGGTCGAATGAGCACGGTCGCCCGAGCACACATCAAAAATTGGGCCAAACTTCTGCTGTCAGCGCGAAACAGCCATTCTCGAGGGCTTTGCGGCCAGCGGTGCGACGTTCGAGCGGGTTGAGCCGGACGAAACCGTGACGATACGCAGTCGCTACAACCAACGGGGTGGCGAACCGCACCAGCACTGATTAGGGTAAACCACACGCTCGAGGTCGCGGCTGTCTGCGATTCGACCTGTTTCACGACCTCGCCGAGCATTGCTGCAGCAACGTCAATCAGCCAAGGAGAACGGGCAATCCAGTGTGTGGAATCTGCGGACAAATCAGCTTCGATCGAGGTCGCGCCAATGTCGCCAGCGTCGAACGGATGAACGAAAGACTCGGGCCTCGAGGACCTGACGGCAGCGGGCTGGTGGCATACGGCTCACACGCGCTGGGCCATCGGCGGCTGAAAATCATCGATCTCTCCGAGCGAGCTCGCCAGCCCATGGTCGACTCCGAGCTGGGTCTCAGCGTGGTGTACAACGGCGCGATCTACAACTACCCAGAACTGAGACACGAGCTCGAGAGAAAAGGTTATCGGTTCTACTCGTCGGGCGATACGGAGGTCTTGCTCAAAGCATTCCACGCTTGGGGCGATGGCTTCGTGGAGCGCCTCAACGGAATGTTCGCGTTCGCCATCGTAGAGCGCGACAGCGGCCGCACGCTGCTAGGTCGCGACCGGCTCGGCATCAAGCCCTTGTACTATTCGCTCAATGGGCACCGCCTGAATTTTGCCTCCACGCTACCTGCGGTTCTGGCAGGCGGCGACGTCGATACGACCATCGACCCGGCCGCGTTGCACTACTACATGACATTTCACTCCGTAGTTCCACCACCGCATACGATCCTGGCCGGCGTTCGAAAGCTACCTCCCGCAACGCTGATGGTGATCGAACCCGACGGGCGCACGCGGCAGCAGAAGTATTGGCAAACCAACTATGGAGTCCGTGACGAGGACCGAGATGTGACATTTCCCGAATGGCAGGAGCGCACGCTCGAGGTACTGCGGAAATCGGTCAAGCGGCGCCTGCTAGCCGATGTGCCGGTGGGTGTGCTCTTGTCGGGTGGCCTGGATTCGAGTCTGGTCGTAGGCCTGCTCGCGGAGGCCGGACATGGCCAGATCGAGACCTTTTCGATTGGGTTCGAGTCCGTGAATCGCGAAAGAGGCGACGAATTCGAATACTCGGCTCTGGTGGCCCGACATTTCGGCACCACCCATCACCAGCTCTTCGTAGATTCCACGCGTGCCTTGCCCGCGCTCGGCCGAACCATTCGGGCCATGAGCGAGCCAATGGTGAGCCACGACAACATTGGGTTTTACCTGCTGAGCGAAGAGGTCAGCAAACACGTGAAAGTGGTCCAGAGCGGCCAGGGCGCGGACGAAATCTTCGCGGGCTATCACTGGTATCCACCGCTGCTCGAGAGCACGGACCCGGTGAACGACTATGCCAAGCATTTCTTCGATCGAAATCAGCTCGAAATGGCGGATGTCTTGGACGAGGCATGGCTTTCACAGGACTACAGCCGAAGCTTCGTAGCTCGGCATTTCGAGGCAGACGGTGCACCAGAGCCCATTGACAAGGCCCTACGGCTCGATTCGACGATCATGCTCGTAGACGACCCGGTCAAACGCGTCGACAATATGACCATGGCCTGGGGGCTCGAAGCGCGTGTTCCCTTTCTCGATCATGAAGTCGTCGAGCTCGCGGCAGGCGTACCGGGAGCCTATAAGGTGCCCAAGGGAGGCAAGTACGTGCTCAAGGAGGCGGCACGCAGGGTCATCCCCCGCGAGGTCATCGATCGACCGAAAGGATACTTCCCGGTGCCAGCGCTCAAGTATCTGCAGGGAGAGTACCTCGATTTCGTGAATGATGCGCTGACCAGCCAACGCGCTCGTGAGCGAGGCTTGTTCAAACCACGCTACGTCGAACAACTCCTCGACCAGCCCAAGCGTCACATCACGCCACTAGGTGGCTCCAAGCTTTGGCAGGTGGCACTGCTCGAAATGTGGCTAGCAACGAACCTGAATGGAGCGAACTAGTGCCCGAGCGTCGACAGCGCCTTCAACATCGCGTCGTGCGGGACAATCTCAGCACGCTGAACCCTTGGAAAAACCCGCTGTTTTCCCAGGACGCCACCATTCCCCAAAATGTGGAGCTCGATTGCGGCTGGGGACGCCTCTTGTTCGGTCACACTTTCGAATCCAATGAGAAGCTCGCCGACTGCCTGCGGCAGGAAGCCGTCAGCCGGCGTGATATCGCCATCTATATCGGCGATCCGCACGTCGTGTTGGCGCTGGCGCCGCAAGAGCTGTTCTTGGATCCCTCGCATACCTACCGGCTGCATTTCGAAAATTACAGGGCACAACAGGCAGGGGCGCCCAGCTACCGCGTGAAGAAGCTGCAGAGCATTTTCGACGCAGAAGGTGTCAGCCGCATCTACTCGCAGCGAAAAATGGTCGAAGTAGATCCGCGCTTCATCGTCGATGAACGCCGCGGGGGCGCTCTCACCTATTTGGTCGCCGAAGACGTTCACACGGGCCGTATCATCGGCACCGTCACCGGTGTGGATCACGTCGATGCGTTCAACGATCCCGAACGGGGGTGCAGCCTTTGGGCGCTCGCCGTAGACCCGCAGACTACTCACCCGGGAGTCGGCCACGCCCTGGTGGTGCACCTGTTGGAACACTATCTGGCAAGAGGGCGCGCCTATATCGATCTCAGCGTCATGCACGACAACCGACAAGCCATCAGCCTCTACGAGAAGCTGGGGTTCTCGCGAGTGCCCGTGTTTTGCGTCAAGAGGCGCAACAGCATCAATGAACCGTTGTTCGTGGGACAAGAATCAGACGCGAAGCTCAACCCCTACGCCCAGATCATAACGCGCGCCGCTCGCCGCCGTGGTGTTTCCGTCGAAGTCGTGGACGCCGAGCAGGGCTATTACAATCTTCATTTCGGCGGACGTTCGATCTGTTGCCGCGAATCGCTGACCGAGCTGACGAGTGCCATCGCCATGAGCCGGTGCGACGACAAACGCGTCACACGCCGCATCTTGACCAAGGTTGGCATCGCGATGCCCGAGCAGATCGTCGCGGGCAGGCCCGATGACAACGCCGCCTTTTTGGAGCACCACGGGTCTGTCGTCGTCAAGCCGGTGCGCGGTGAACAGGGGCGCGGTGTGTTCGTGGGCATCCAGAGTGCCGAGACCCTGGCACAGGCCATCCAAAAGGCTCGCAGCATCGCCGATGAAGTACTGATCGAGCAGCTGGTACGCGGACACGATCTGCGCATCGTCGTGATCGATTTCAGAGTGGTCGCCGCTGCCATCCGGCGCCCGCCGGAGGTCGTCGGCAACGGCGATTTGACGGTGCTCGAGCTCATCGAAAAGCAAAGTCGCCGCCGGCGTGCCGCCACCGGTGGGGAGAGCGCGATTCCCCTCGATAGCGAAACGGAGCGGTGCGTTGCGGAGTCCGGTTACCGGCTCACGGACAAGCTGCCGGCAGGCAAGGTCATCGTGGTACGCAAAGCAGCCAATTTGCACACCGGGGGCACGATTCACGACGTCACGGACAGCTTGCATCCGAAACTGGTAGAAATCGCCAAGCGCTCGGCGGAAGTCTTGGACCTACCGGTGGTCGGGCTCGATCTGATTGTTCCATCCGTCCACGAGCCCACGTATTGGGTGATCGAAGCCAATGAGCGGCCCGGGCTGGCCAATCATGAACCTCAGCCAACCGCAGAACGATTCATCGATTTGCTCTTTCCTCAGACGGTCACTCAGACATGACAGCCAACCTCTCCAATCGGGCCCCTGAAACTCAGATTCGCCCGCTCAGCATCGATGTCGATTACTTAGTGAAAACACTGCTTTCCCTGCTGGAGATTCCGAGCCCTTCGGGTTACACGGACCGCATCGTGCATTGGGTGGGGGAAGAATTGACGCGCCTCGAAATCCCCTTCGAGCTCACGCGCCGTGGCGCAATCCGCGCCAACCTGCGGGGCGAACAAACACGCCCAGCTCGCGCCATCGTCAGTCACGTGGATACCCTGGGCGCCATGGTCAAAAACAAGAAGCCCAATGGGCGCCTCGAAATCGTGCCGATCGGCTACTGGTCGAGCCGCTTCGCGGAAGGCTCGCGCGTCACCGTATTCACCGAGACCCACGGTCCCAAACGCGGCACCGTACTGCCGCTGAAGGCCTCGGGCCACACCTTCAACGAGGAGATCGATACGCAGCCCGTCAGCTGGGACAACGTCGAGATTCGCACCGACGATTTTGCCACGTCGACCGAGGAGCTCAGCACTCATGGCTTTTCCGTCGGGGACTATGTCGCGTTCGATCCGATGACGGAGCTGTCCAACGGCTTCATCGTGTCCCGTCATCTGGACAACAAGGCTGGCGTGGCCTGCATGTTGGCGTCTGCCAAAGCCGTGCTGGATGCGAAAGCAACGATTCCCATCGATTGCCACCTGCTCTTCACCATTTCGGAGGAGGTCGGCACGGGAGCATCGGCTATTTTGCATGGAGACGTCGCAGAAATGGTGGCCGTCGACAATGCCACCCCAGCCCCAGGTCAGAACTCGCGCGAGCGCGGGGTGACGATCTCGATGAAGGACGAGACAGGTCCGTTCGACTACCATTTGACGCAGAAACTACTCGGGCTTTGCAGGCGCTTCGGCATCGAACATCAGCGCGACGTCTTCAAGTACTACCGTTGCGATGCCGCTTCGGCGATCGAAGCAGGCAATGATATGCGCGTAGCACTCGTATGCTTCGGAGCAGACGCCTCACACGGCTACGAGCGCACGCACACCGAAGGTCTACGAGCGCTCTGCGAGCTATTGGCGGTGTACATCCAGAGCGACCCGACCTTCCAGCGCGACGAAAAGCAGCTGGCTCCCCTCCAGGGGTTTCCTCTGCAACCCGACTGACCCCGACATACCTCGGCTCTCACTTGGGGGTGGGGCCGAGCATGTTTTCCGGCCTGACGTAGCGATCGAAGTCCTCGGCACCAATCAGACCGCTGGCGAGCGCGGCCTCTCGAAGCGTGGTTCCTTCGGCATGTGCCTTCTTGGCGATGCGCGCTGCGTTGGCGTATCCGATATGCGGGGTGAGCGCCGTCACCAACATCAGGCTCCGCTCGACGTAGCTCGCAATCACGTCCGTGCGAGCTTCGATCCCTACGACGCAATGTTTGCGAAAACTGGTGCAAGCATCGGATATCAGGCGCGCGCTCTGCAGGAAATTGTGTATCATCATAGGCTTGTAAACATTGAGCTCGAAGTTACCGTTCGCCCCGCCTATGTTGATGGCCACGTCGTTGCCCATCACCTGCGCCGCGCACATGGTCAGCGCCTCGCATTGAGTAGGGTTGACTTTACCCGGCATGATCGAGCTACCCGGCTCGTTGCTCGGAATCGCAAGCTCCCCTAGACCGCAGCGGGGCCCCGACGCCAGCCAACGGATGTCGTTCGCTATCTTCGTCAGCGAGGCGGCCAAAGTCTTGAGGGCCCCGTGCGCGAAGACGATAGCGTCGTGAGCAGCTTGTGCTTCGAACTTGTTGGGCGCCGATGTGAGAGCATACCCCAAGTCTTCGCTCAGACGCGCGCTGATACGCTCGGCGAAGTCCGGGTGCGTGTTGAGCCCGGTTCCCACGGCCGTGCCTCCCAGCGCCAGTTCACTCAGGTGCGGCAGAGTGCTGTCGATGTGCGCGAGCCCGTGCTCGAGCTGTGAACACCAGCCGCTGATCTCCTGACCGAGCGTGAGTGGCGTTGCATCCTGCAAATGGGTGCGGCCAATCTTGATGATGTCAGCGAACTCGCGCGACTTCTGCCGTAAAGAATCGGCCAATGCGCTGACAGACGGGATGACCCGTTCCTTCAGCATCACCAGCGCCGCCAAATTCATGGTGGCGGGAAATACGTCGTTGGATGACTGCCCGCGATTGACGTGGTCATTGGGATTCACTGAACGATCTTTGCCCCTTGCGCCTCCCAACAGCTCGCTGGCGCGATTGGCGATCACCTCGTTCAGATTCATGTTCGTTTGAGTACCGCTGCCCGTTTGCCAGACGACCAGCGGGAACTGATCCTGGTGTTGACCTTCGATAATCTCGCTGGCTGCCATGGCAATGGCATTGCCTAGTTCGGGGCTGAGCTCACCTAGCTCGACGTTCACCAGGGCTGCCGCCCTCTTGATGCGGGCCAGGCAAACGATCACCTCGCGCGGCATCACTTCGTGGGAGATGGCAAAGTAGTGGAGACTTCGCTGGGTTTGCGCTCCCCAGAGTTTGTCTGCGTCGACCTCGACCTCTCCCATCGCATCGACCTCGATCCGTTTAAGGTTGCTCATGGTCAAGGCGTGCCACGTGCTCCCGCTGCTGTAAAAGCCCTATGCAGTAGCGCCCGCGCTCCCGCGCCGGCCGTCAGGCATTTTCGCGCCCGCGCGCCCTGAACCGACGTCCAAGGTTCCGTTGCGGTCTGGTGCATTTGTGCCCCGTCAAACCGGGTCCTGAGTCTGCCTTGCTAGCTCGACCGAGCGCTCGATCGAATGGGGTCATTCCCCCACGCAAGTGCTACCGCAGCCAAAGGTCTCTGCTTTTCGCTACCTGTGCTAACTCGAATCGACATGGATATCGAGCAAAGCTGGTTCAAAGACGCCGTGCTTTACGAGGTTCGGCTGCGCTCCTTTTACGATGCCGATGGAGACGGCATCGGCGACTTCAGGGGCTTGACCGAAAAGCTCGACTACCTCGTCGATCTCGGCATCAACACCATTTGGCTTTTGCCCTTCTATCCATCGCCTCTGAAGGACGACGGCTACGATATCGCCAACTACATGGCCGTGCATCCGTCGCTCGGCACGCTCAAAGACTTCAAGAACTTTTTGAAGGCAGCCCACCAGCGCAATCTGCGCGTCGTGACGGAGCTGGTGCTGAACCACACGTCGGACCAGCACCCCTGGTTCCAGCGAGCACGACGGGCTCCTCCCGGCAGCCGGCATCGGGATTTCTATGTCTGGAGCGACGACCCCAGTCGCTACTCGGATGCACGCATCATTTTCCAGGACTTCGAAACCTCGAATTGGACCTGGGACCCAGTTGCCAAAGCCTACTTTTGGCACCGGTTTTATTCGAACCAACCCGACTTGAATTTCGACAACCCCGAGGTTCAAAAAGCTACGCTCTCAATCGTAGATTTTTGGTTCGAGATGGGCGTCGATGGGCTGCGGCTCGATGCCGTGCCGTATCTGTTCGAACGCGAAGGGACGAACTGCGAAAATCTACCTGAAACGCACGCCTTCTTGAAAAAGCTGCGCCGGCATATCGACAAGAAATTCAAGAACAAGATGCTGCTGGCAGAGGCCAACCAGTGGCCGGAGGACGCGGTCGCGTACTTCGGCGACGGTGACGAGTGCCACATGTGCTTTCACTTTCCCATCATGCCGCGCTTGTTCATGGCACTGCGAATGGAGGACCACTACCCCATCTTGGACATTTTGGAACAAACACCACCCATTCCAGAGGGCTGTCAGTGGGCGGTGTTTTTGAGAAACCATGACGAGTTGACCCTGGAAATGGTCACGGACGAAGAACGCGACTACATGGTCGATGCCTACGCCGCGGACCGAAGCGCGCGCATCAATCTAGGTATTCGCCGCCGCCTAGCGCCGCTTCTGGAGAACAACCGTCGCCGTATAGAGCTGATGAACGGACTCTTGTTCTCATTGCCGGGAACACCCGTGCTCTACTACGGAGACGAGATAGGCATGGGCGACAACGTGTACCTCGGCGATCGCGATGGGGTCCGAACGCCCATGCAGTGGAGTGGAGACCGCAATGCCGGTTTCTCTCGAGCCAATCCGCAGAAGCTGGTGTTGCCACCCGTCCAGGACCCCGAATACCACTACTCGGCCATCAATGTAGAAGCCCAGCAGGCCAACGAGAGCTCGCTTTTGTGGTGGACCAAACGCATCATTTCACTGAGAAAGCAGCATCGAGCGTTCGGGAGAGGGACGTTCGAAGCACTGCATTCCAGCAATCGTCGCGTGCTGGCCTTCTTGCGGCGCTACGATGACCAGGTGGTACTGGTCGTAGCCAACTTGTCGCGCTTCGCGCAATACGTCGAGCTCGACCTCCGTGAGTTCGCCGGCATTCGACCACGTGAATTGTTCGGCAACGTGGAGTTTCCCGAAATCGGGCAATGGCCCTATTTGATCATGGCGGGGGGGCACGGATTTTACTGGTTCTCGCTGGGCGGACACCGGGAGAGTCACGAGTCGGCCATGCTGGATCCGGACACCGTGGTAAACGTAACGGCCACTTGGGATGAAGTGTTGAAGGGGCGGCCGCGACAGCGACTCATCGATGCGTTGAAGAATCACTTGCCCAACGTGCGCTGGTTCAGAGGAAAGACACGAAGTATTCGCCAGCTGGCACTGGTCGACAGTGTGGCCCTGGACAAGCAACGAGAGCTGATTTTCGTGAACATCAGCTACACACGAGGAGATCCAGAGCTCTACGTCGTGCCTTTGGCTTTCTATCAGGGTGAACCCACGGAGCATGCGCTGCTGCGCCTGCACGTCAAGCAAGCCCAAACCACCGGCTACATTGCCGAGTGTTCGAATGATCCGGCCGTAGCCGATGCGCTGCTCGCCGCCATGGTGGCCGGCAAGCGCCTGCGCGGTTCGTCGCTTTCGGTGGTCAGCTTTGCCACACCTCAAGTCAAACAGCTCAAGGGCAAGGCACTACCGGAGTCGCGTAGCCTGGGCGCCGAACAAACCAATACCTCCTACGTCTTCGGCGACAAGTTCGTCGCCAAGCTTTTACGCTTGGTCGAAGAAGGGCAGAGCGTGGAGCTCGAAGTGCTCGAGCATTTGAGTCGCGTGGCAGACAGCGATGCAGTCCCCAAGCTGATGGGTCATCTCGAGGTCCATTTCGAAGACAGCCGCAAGGCTACACTCGGCATCGTGCAAAACTTCATCCCCAATCAGGGCAATGCTTGGTCATTGACCCTCGACGCCGTGGCGCGCTTCTACGATCAAGTGCTGGTCTTGCCTCAAGAAGCCAAAGAACCGCGCCGCCCTGCCGGCTTCTTGGATGTGCTGGGCATGCGTCCTGACGACGAAACGGCGGGACTCATCGGTCCTTACTTGAGCCTAAGCGAGCTGTTGGGGCGCAGGACTGCCGAGCTTCACAAGCTCTTGGCCAGCCCGGGGGAGAATCCCGATTTCAAGCCCGACCGTTTCGAGTCGCTGGCGAAGCGTTCCTTCTACCAATCGCTCCGAAACTTGGCCTCCCGAGCCTTCGACGAGCTACGCGCTGCCATGACCGGCTTCGACCCAACCGTAAAGGAACTTGCCAAACAGCTGATCAAGCGGGACCGTGATTTGCGCGATCGCTTGAACCGCGTGCGCGATTCCGACCTCAAGAGCCTGCGCATTCGCGTACACGGTGACTACCACCTGGGGCAGGTCCTCTACACCGGTCGCGACTTCGTGATCATCGACTTCGAGGGCGAGCCGGCGCGCTCCCGCTCACATCGCCGCGCGCTCCGTTCGCCCATCGCGGACGTCGCGGGTCTGTTGAGATCCTTTCACTATGCGGCGCACGTACCGCTTCGGGACGAATCCAGGAGCCACTTGCGTGATCTGGATATCGCCGCCCTACAGAATTGGGCGGGCGTATGGCAGCATTGGGTCTCGGTCGCCTTCGTGGACAACTACCTGTTGGCGATCAAGGAGGCCCAGCTGCTCCCCGAAGATCCCGCCGAGCTCGACGTGCTATTCAGCGCGTACCTCATCGAGAAAGCGCTGTACGAGCTAATTTACGAGCTCAACCACAGGCCTGATTGGGTAGCCATCCCCGTCATGGGCCTGCTCGAATTACTCGACAGACCCATGCGCTGACGGGAGCGCTAGCCCCAATTCGACGAATGTCAGGCTGTGGTTAACTGGCGGGCTGTGTGTCGGCTTCGGCTTCTGCTTCGGCCATCATGGCCTTCAGACGGCGCATGGCCCTGCCGTGCAGCTGAGACACACGCGCGTCGGTCACCTGCAATTCGGCGCCCAAGTCGCGCAGTTTGAGACCTTGCAGGTGATGCCCCAGGATAATACGGCGCTCTCGAGCGGGCAGCTTGTCCAGCGCATCGACCAGGCGCTCGCCGAATGCTTTTGCTGCGAGAAAATCTTCACCATTGAGCGCCGGCTCCGCGTCGCTCAGATGGGTCTGCTCCCCCTCCCCTAGGTCGTCGAAGAATACGACTCCCACCCTAGCCTTCTCGTCTCCCTGGTGACGCTGGGTAACCGCCGCTCGCATGCGCCGAGGCAGCCAGTCTTGTGCGCGCAGCTCGTCGTAAACGGCACCACGAATGCGGACCCCCGCATAGCGCTGGAAATGCTCCTCGGGAAGATCGCCACACCGTCGGATGGCATCCCACAACCCACTGAGACCAGCCGCGATCAGGTCGTCTACCAGTATGTGTCCCGGAACGCGACGCAGGATCCCACCGACGATCTTCTTGACCATCGGTGTGTGTCGCTTCAGCAGGCGGTCTACCTCACGTCGGCTGAGCCCGCTTGGCTCGCACTCCCGGCGAGCCGTGATCGGCCTAATCGAGTGAGGCCGCGATGGACGCGACGAGCGTACCAGCGGGCCCGGTGGGATCGAATCGAACAAGCGCTCCGGAACGCGAGAGTTCGTGCTGCGCGCACGCGGGACAAAACTGTCACTCGGCAGCGCCGGCGGCCGCAGGCTGAAGTGCGCGGCACCGGGTCGACTTGACATCGGTAGATAAGAAGGCCGCTGAGAAAGACCCGGAAGGTGCGACGGAGGGACGTCTGAGTAGAGTCCGACAAGCTCTTCGTAGGTCGAACAGGATTGAGGTATGATTGACGACATCAAGAACTCCGTTTCACTCTGCTAGTGGGTGGCACATGGCCTTAGTGTTTCGGTGGTCGCGCACGTCGCTAACTGAGACGTCTGGGGCAACATTTGTCAGTGGTGAGACTGTTGAAAAATATTAACGCAAGCGGAGTCTTTTTTCGAGACGCAATGCCAATTGTTTCTGGTTTGTGAGTGATGATGTGCGCACGCATCGGACTCAGCGTCATTGCCGAACTGCTTGTGGTCGACAGACCTAGCTGTGGGCGGCCAGGGCTCACCTGTCACCGGCTGGTGACACCAAATCAACAAACCGTGGCAGTTGTGCCGAGATAACACTCTCACCCGCGGGCATTCGATGCGGCGGAACGCTACGTAGCACGCACATCTGGGGCGAATCTGCTGACTGTGAGCCGGTTCTTCGAGCGTGTAGGCGCACGTAAGCCCAACGCCGACTCCTCATTACTTCAGTCCTGCTGGCTGAGCTCCTTGAGCTCGGTCTCCAGCGCCTCCCACTCGTTCATTAGCTCGTCTATGCGGCGGTCCAGCTTGGCCTTCTTGGCTTCGAGCGCCTCGATCTCATGATTCGGAGTATCCATATAAAACGTCGGAGCAGCATATCTGTCCAAAATCGCTTGGCGCTCCCCTTCGAGCGCCTCGATGTTGCGCACCACCTCGTCCCGACGTTTTGGCAACGCATTCAGGCGATTTTTCCTGCGCTTCCGCTCCTCCCAGCTTTGCTTGTTCGACGCTTCCGAGGCGGGCTTTTTCTCTTGCTTTGCCTTGAGCAGCACCGTTTCGACATCGAGGTGATCATCGCCATGACGTTCGACGAATTCGTCGTAAGTGCCTTTGTAGTCCTCGAATCCATCTGGCTTCAGCTCGATGATGCGAGTAGCCAAACGACCCACGAAGTAGCGATCGTGTGAGACGAAGATCAGGGTGCCTTCGTACACTCTGAGCGCTTGGGTCAGAGCTTCGATCGTTTCGAGGTCCAAGTGGTTGGTGGGCTCATCGAGCACCAGCACATTCGGCTTTTCGACGGCAAGCCGCGCGAAGATCACGCGCGCCGCCTCTCCGCCCGAAAGCGCGGTGACACTCTTGTCGACTTCGTCACCGCTGAACAGCATGCGTCCCAACTGCCCCCGAACGTAGTTGGTAGGCTCGCTCGGGCACGCTTCCCATACGAAGCTCAGGGGGGTGAGCCTGGGGCTGTTCAGGATCTCGTGATGATCCTGCGCAAAGTAGCCCACCTGGGTCGCGTGTCCCCATTCGAAGCTGCCGCTGTCTTGACTCACCTTGCCGACCAAGATCTTCAGCAGAGTAGACTTGCCCACGCCATTGACGCCAATCAGGGCCACGCGCTCGCCGCGTCTGATTTCGAGATTGACGTCGCGCAGCACGGTTCGAGCTCCGTACGCTTTTGCGATGTGCTCCAGTTTGACCACATCACGTCCGCTCGGACGCCCTTGCTCGAATTTGAAACGAGGAGCCATCCGCGAGCTCTTGGGTAGCTCCTGGACTTCGATCTTTTCGATTTGCTTGACTCGGCTCTGCGCTTGTCGGGCCTTGGTGGCCTTGGCTCGAAAACGTTCCACGAACGCTTTCTTCTCAGCGATGACTTTCTCTGCTCGCGCTATCTCGAGCTCTTTGCGTTCCCGGGTTGCGAGCTTTTGCTCCAAAAAGCTGGTGTAGTTGCCGCGATAGTCGATGATCGTTTGGTAATCGACGTCGAGTACTCGGGTGGCCACGGCATCGAGAAAGCGCCTATCGTGAGAAATGATCACCGCACAGCCTCGATAGTTGACCAAAAAGCGCTCGAGCCAGCGGATGGACACGATGTCCAAATGGTTGGTCGGCTCATCGAGCAAGAGCACATCCGGTCTCGAAACCAGCACCTGAGCCAACAACACTCGGAGTTTGAAGCCTCCTGACAAGGTGGCCAAGGGTCGCTCCAAGCTGTCGCTCGGTATGCCGAGCCCCACCAGCACCTCGCGCGCCCGGGACTCCAAGGTGTATCCGTCACCGCGTGCGATCACTTCATTCAGTTCGACGATGCGGGCGGCGTCGGGCTCTGGTGATTCGGCGAGGCGGTCGTGCTCCTCCAGCGCTTCCCACACCTCTCGATCTCCCTTCATCGCGACATCGACGATGCGGGCGGCGTCGTCCATGAACCGATCTTGGCGCAATACGCCGAGCCGCAGGTTTTTCGCAAACGCAATGCTGCCATCGGCGGCCTCGTCGCCAGCCAAGATCTTCAGAAATGTCGTCTTGCCGCTGCCATTGGCGCCTACCAAGCCGTAGCGCTCTCCGGGATTGAGCTGGAGATTGACCCCATCGAACAGGCTTTTCTGACCGAAGTTCTTACTCAGACCGGTGACGCTGATCATTGTCGGCGCGTGCTACGCCGAAGTCGCCGAAAGAGCAAGCCGTGCCCGCCCCTCATGGGACTGCGCCGCGCTCAACGGCTTTTCGGCTGCTGGCGCGCGCGAGCCAGTTCGGCTTCGTCGCGTGCTCCTTTGACCGCTTGCGCCGCCGCGCGCTTGACGGTCTTCAGCACGGCGGACCGCGGGACGGGGAGATCGATGTCCAGCAGCAGCTCCGCGGCCAGGTCCGTCCATTGCTCTTCGTGCTGATGCAGGCGCCAGGTAACCTCCAGGCGTTCTACATTGCCCTTGATCATACGACCCTGGATCACGGACTCGGCGCCTTGGCGCACCGGCGGGTGAAAGCGCAGCACTGCCCAAATCTTGGTCAGCCCGTGAAAGATCGGGATCTCCAAGAAAAGGTCGGTCGCCTCCGCCGTGCGGCGCACCACCCGCGCCCGCTCGAACTGGCGAATGAAGCGAGCGTATCCGGCGTAATCCGTCACCACTTCCTGTACGGTTGCTCGCGGGGCCTGAACACCCGCGCGCGCCGCTCCGGCTTTGATTGACGCGCCAGGCACGGCACGTTCGTAGCGCACCACCCGCCGGTCAGGAGCGGCCACCCCAACCCTCGGAGAAACCAGAACGGCAGCGGTACCCACTACCCACGCCCTGCGCCCGATTCGACGCTCGCTGAAGTCAAAAGCCATCACTCCTGCCTTGGTGCACGACCCATGCCCCGGCACCGGCTGAGTAAAATTCGCACGTTAGGGGGCGCGTTCATGGAGCTTCGTGAACGCGTTGTCACACCAGGCGCAAAACGGCAACACCTTTCGAAGGGACTATTTGGCTCGTTTCGAGCGGGGAGCCGCGGGCTTCGCTTCGGGCAGCGGGTAAGCTTTACGGATCGTGGTGACGAGCTGAGCGAAGGCAGTTGCCAAGGGTGACCGCCGACGCCAAACCAGCGCAAGCGTGCGATGGGGTGCTGGCTCTTCGAACGGGCGAACAACGAGCTTCGTACGCTGTGTTTCCGTGGGTACGGCGAGACTCGGGAGCAACGTTACACCGGCTCCAGCGGCCACCATTTGCGTCAGCGTGGTGAGACTGGTAGCGCGAAACTCGAGCTCGCTGGCTTTGGCTTCGGCGCAGATCGCGAGTGCCTGATCGCGAAAGCAGTGCCCATCGTCCAACAACAGCACTCCCACATCGCGCAAGTCCGACGTTTTGGCGGGTGCTCCGGAGGCCAAGGGGCTGGTGGGCGGCGCTGCTATCATGAACGGGTCGGTAGCTATGATTGCTTGATCCACGTCGCCCAGCTCGGACTCCAAGGCTACGATGGCCGCGTCCAGGGTACCTTCGCTCAAGCTTCGCGCGAGCACTTCGGTCTTTTCTTCCACCCAAAAAATAGTGAGCCCCGGATATGTCTTGCGCAGTACCGGAGCAATGCGTGGCAAGAGATAGGGCGAGATCGTCGGGATCACGCCGATGCGTAGAGCACCCATCAACGGGTCCTTGGCGCGTCTGGCGCTCTCCACCAGGTCATCGGCTTCTCTCAAGACCGCGCGAGCTCGCGCGATCAGCTCTCGACCCGAAGCCGTAATCAGTACGCGTCTTCGATCCCGCTCGAACAAAGCTGTACCGAGCGCTTCTTCCAGCTGGGCGATCTGCGCGCTGAGAGCGGGTTGCGAGACATGACACCGCTCTGCCGCCTTGCGGAAGCTGAGCGTCTCGGCAACAGCGACGGCATACTGCAATTGGCGAAGCGAAAAGGCATGCGGCTCGAGGGACACGGCAAGGGCCAGCCTATCTCAGGCGGCGCCGGGCGACATATCGCCCCGTTGGCCCGGACCGGCGGCCAATGCGGCGCTTGATGGTGACTGCGAGCCCCGCGGCCAAGCCCAGCGCCAGCCACAGAAAGCTGGGGCCTTGCGTGCGCGCGCCGGCCCAGCGACACGCGCAGCCCGGCTCGTCCGTAGGTGCGCAGCTGCTTTCTCCGACACAGCTCGTGTCTTCCGGCAGCTCGGGCACGGTACAGCTGGGGTCGTCGTCTTGCCCACCGTAGATGTCGCAGATTCCAGCAATGTCATCGTCGCTGAGAGAGCTCACCAACACGTTCACATCGTAGGACCGGAACATCAAGGCGCCGTGCAAGTTGGAGTGATCGAGGCCGAGAAAGTGACCAGCCTCGTGCGCGATCACCGTGTGCAAATCAGCGCCCACACCCTGGCCGGGCAGCGAAAAATCGAAATAGGGGGGCGTCGTGTTGATCTCCGTGTCGGCGTCGAGGATCTCGCCGGTCGTCAGATTCATCGTGATCGACGTTATAGCCAGCGCTGCTGAATCGTGAGGCCAGCCCTCGTCTTGAAACATCAAAACGTTGGCGTTCCAGTCCTGCGGGCCACAATTGTATTCCGGCACATGGCAGGCCACCTTGCCCTGCTCGGTAATGGTCAGGGGCGGTGAGCCACCGCTGTGGCATGGCGCGTCGGTCCACAAAGCAAAAGCGTCTTTGGCCACGTCCAGGGTGTCGTCCGCGCTGATGCCCTGCAGCTTCGAACCATGGCGCTGAACGGCGAATATCAAGCAGCCATCGGGCCAGCGCGCAGGTTTACCTCCCAGGCTGCAACCGCGATCGTCCTTTTCGCAACTATTGTCCGTGTCGCAAGTCTTCGTGCGGCAATAACCATGGGATACCATCGGCCAGCCAAAGACGAGCAGGGAAGAAACGAGCGCGGGTCGAAAAGTCACCGGGGAGAGCCTACCTCAGGAAACGAGCTGCCTATCCCGAGCTGACTTCCAAGTATACCGGCAGCCCGACCTGGCGCACACCGAGGCTGCGGTGACGCGATCTTCGGCGTGATCCGCGCAAGAGCTCGCGCCCATTGCGGAGATCGGGCAAACTAACCGAAGCTATGCGCAGGCTCTCGGCGAAGCGGTGCGGCGATGGATCATCAGCCCGTGGTACGGGCTTTGCACAAAGGGCAATACCGTGAAGCTCGACTGTGGTGTCTGCGGGTACCCGACAAAGGACGCGACGATGGAACGGCGATTTCGGAACACTCCAAAGCGAACACGGGCGATGCTGTGGCCTGAGCAATCGTCGGCGGAGCGACAATGGACCAATCTAGTCCTGATGCTGATCTCGTATACGGGCTTCGCGGCTCTCGTGATGTGGTCGTTGTACCAGTGAGCCGAGGGCCGTCATGACGCCAGTCAAAAGAGTGCTGGTGCCGGTGGATCTGGACGAAGGTTCCCGGCGCTCGATCGAGTACGCACTGTCTATCGTCGAGCCTTCGGGCGGCAGTGTTGACGTGGTGTACGTTTGGGAACCGCCCAAGCTCGTGCGCCCTGATCTCATGGTGTATCTCAACGCCGACGGTCAGGCGATGACCTTGGCCGAGTTCACGCAGAACCAGGCACGCGCCGACCTAGCGAAAGTGGTGACAGAAGTCGCACCCGATCGCGCCAACGTCAGTGCCCAAGTGGTGTTGGGCTCACCCGCTCAGCAAATCTTGCAGCTCAGCAAGACCGGCGACTACGATTTGCTCGTCATGGGCACTCGCGGAAGGACCGGGTTGTCGCGTGCGCTCCTCGGTAGCGTTGCGGAAAAAGTGGTGCGCCTGGCCACTTGTCCCGTGCTGGTGATCCCTACCGGCGCTGCCGAACCGAGCGGCGGCGCGTAATACATGCGGCTAATTGTTGCGTTAGCGCACGTTTTGCGCCTCGCAAACCTTCGCTCAACGAGTCGCTTCGAACCAGAAACCAACCACGATGAGCGCGAAAATGATCAGCGCCAGCAAGACGTACCAGCCCTCACGGCGCGATTCGCCCAATTCGTAGTCACCCGGCACGCCGGATGGGCGATCTTGCTGGTTTGCGTCGTGTTTCATGGTCTGCGTTGCCATCGTGAACCTCCTGGGGATTGGGGCGGACGTGCAACGAATTGCATTCTGCGTGCCAGTTGACGCAATTTGCACCATCACTGAGCTTCGACGCTCGCGCCGTCCACCACCTTGTCGCTGGGGTGCACGATCACGCGGGTTCCCGGTGAAATACCCTTGATGACTTCCGCGTGGTCGTCGTTCCTTCGACCAAGCTCGACGATGCGCAGCTTCGCCACACCCGAGGCAACTTCGAAGACGGCCCACTGCTTACCGCTGCGGAATAGTGCGCTAGCGGGAACGCGAATCGCCTCGTTGGCGCGGTAAACCTGAATGCGAGCCTCGACGCGATAACCATCACCGAGATCGGCCCAAGCTTCATACGGTGCATTCAGGTCGATCACCGCGTTGACCCGTTGTTCTTCCACCCCCAGGGAAGAAACACGCGTGAACGCGGAAGGCTCCACCAGACGCACACTGGCGGCCAACGGTTGTCCACCCCAGTCCTCGATAACGACTGGATTGGACGGGTGGATGTGGACTGCGTCGCTGGTCAGCACGTCGACGGCTATCTCCAGCGCTTTTGGGTCGCCAATTTCCAAGAGCGGCGCTCCCGCCTGCACCACCCCTTCGCTCTTTTGAATGACCTTGAGCACACGACCGCCGGTCGGGCTCGGCACCTCGAACTGCTCGTCCTGCTTGCTGCGCTCGTCGTAGCGGCCCAGCGCTGCGCGCGCCATTCTGAGCTCGTGCGCCGATACCTTGTCGGCGAAGCGAGCCGAAGTCAGCTCCGCCTCGCGCGCACGTTTCTCAAGCAGGATTCGGTCCATTTCAGCCTGACTGACGGTGCCTTCGCGGAACAGGCGACCGGTTCGCTCGGCTTCCTTGGAGGCGTAGTCGAACGCCACTTCTGCCCGCTCGACTTGCGCTTGTGCTTGCTGCACTGCAGCCGTCGCGCGAGCCACTTGCGCTTCCGCCTGACTTCGCGATCGGACGTCGAGCAGTGGTGCTCGGAGGGGCAAGATACGCGCGAGCACGTCCCCCTGCTTGACCGAATCGCCAGGATTCAGGCTGATCCGGGCCAGATTACCGCTCAGCGGGGCGGAGACGATGTAGCGATTCTTGACGCGAGCAATGCCATCTTCGTTCACCGTGACGACCAGGGGACCCCGAGTCACCTCTGCGGTTTCTACCGGCACGGGCTTCGGTAACGCGGCCAGCACTGCCGCCACGCAGACGATCACTCCCACTCCGATCCACACCAGCCGCTTCACCCATCGCTTGCGCGCCTGGGGCTTGTCAGTTCGTTGTGTTTTCTTCGTCGCGTCCATGTTATTCCCGCGTCTTCAATACGGCAATCAAGTCTAGCTTCGAAAGCTTGCGTCGCAGCAACAGCGCACTAATCAGCGCAGAGCCGAGCGTTGCCATGATCGCAAACAGATAGGTTTGAACCGACACCACGACGGGCAGTCGATAGGTCTCGGGGTCTACGTTGGTCATCATGGCGTTCGCGAGCCAACGCCCCACCAGCAAGCCCAAGGGGATGGCCAAGGCAACCTGTACCGCCTGCTCGCCGACGAGCATGCTGGCAATCTCGCGATGATTGAAGCCGAGTACACGCAGACTGCCCAAGTCGCGCGAGCGCTGGGACAACGCAACGCGAGCGTTGTTGTAGATCACCCCCACGGCAATGATGCTGGCAAACAGCGTGAGGATGAACGTAAACAAGCCAATCATGGCCGCGCTCTGCTCGTCGAATTGGCGCTTGAAATCGTGTGGGCTCGAAACGCCGGCTACCAGCGGCAATTGCTTGAGTCTGTTTTCCACGCCGCTCACCGCCAATGGATCCACGACCAGCAACGCCGTGTTCACTGGCCCAGTGTCCCCTAGAAGGCGCGCCAACGCACGCGCGTCCATATGCCCCGTCAGACCGAAAGGCTCATCCACGAAACCTGCGATGCGGACTCGTTCGGTCGCCCAGTCGCCTTCTCTGAAGTCGACCCACACGTACTCGCCGACCGACACGTTCAGGATCTCGCCAAGCTTTCCGGTCAACAAGATGCCCTCGGGCGGTACCTCGTGCACCCGAGCACGTGTATCGAGCAGCTGCCGCAACTTGACGCCCTCGGGGTAACCCACGATGCTGCTATCCCGCGCGCGGTGCTGGGAGCGAAATCGCACTGGAACGGTGCGCAACCCCTCTGCGTAGGAGACACCGTCGAAGTGCCTGAGTTGCGACACCGCGTCGGCAGCTACCGGCCTGACGAACGTCACGTTCATGTCTTCGCGCATCGAGCGATGAAACTGCACATCAATCAAGTGCTCCACCGAGTCGAACATCGACCGTGCGACGACCAAGATACCCACCGCCAAAGAAATACCCACGGCAGACAGCAACAGCCTGAGGGGGCGCCTGCTCAGCTCGCGCCAAATCATCCTGACGGCAGGACCGAGGTAGCGCCACAGACCCAGCTGTTCCAGGATCGAACGGCGATAACGCGCTGGCGCCGGCGGTCGCATGGCTTCTGCGGGAGGTAGACGCATGACGCTATTCACAGACCACCAAGCACCGACTACGGCGGCAAGCGCGCTGACGCCGACCGAAAACACGACAGCCATGGGCTCCAGGCGATAGTGAGGCAGCGGAAATCGAAAGAACTGGCTGGTATACATTTCCGTCATGGCGCTGCCCAGCCATGCTCCTACGAGCACGCCGAGCACTGCCCCGCTCACCACGATCACTGCCACGAGCTTCAAGTAGTGCAGACCGATGGCGCTGTCGCGATAGCCGACCGCCTTCAATGTGGCGATGATCGGGCGCTGCAGCTGCACCAGGCGTGACAAGACGACGTTGACCAACAGTGCCGCTACGAACAGAAACAGATAGGGCACGAACTGCGCCATGCTGTTCAATTGCGTGAGCTCCCCAGTCAACACGTAGTTGGAGGGCTGCTTGTCTCGCGAGATGGCACCGAACCCGCCGTATCTCTCGAGAACGCGATCGACGTTCGCGAGCACTGCGCGCAGATCGGCGGTCGGCTCCAACGTGAGTGACACGTGATTGAAGGCGCCCTCCATGCTGAAAGCAGCCTGCAACACGTCTTGACTCATCCACAGCACCGGAACCTGACTCGGGTCATACGTCAATTGTCCCGGAGCAATGGGCATGACGTATTCCGGTGAAAGCGCCGTACCTACCACCGTGAGCGAGCGCAGTGTTCCATTGATGACTGCGCGAATTTCGTCTCCCGGCTCGAGGTGATGAGCCTCCGCAAAGCCATCCAGCACCAGGACTTCGTCCCGATGATTCGGATCCAAATCGCGCCCCCGCTTGATGTAGACGTCGTTCAGAGCATGGCCGCGCCTCTGGTGATCGATCGAGACCACGGTGCCGCTCGCGGGACGCGGCATATCGGGCATCGGAACCAGCACCTCCTCGATGATGCGTGTCTCCACGGCCTGCACGCCCCGAATACTCTCGAGCTCTGCACGAACCCCGATCGGTGCTCGCTTCAGCGCAGCAAACACGTCGGCGAAGTTGAATTCCGCGTAGTAGCGATCTCGCGAAAACAATAGCGAGTCGTAAGCTGAGCGCAGCGTAATGTAGCTGCAGATTCCGCAAGCAACGACCAGGGCTATGGTAATAACCTGTCCGCGCAGACCTGCGAGGTCTCGGAGCAGTTTGCGGTCTAGAGGGGCTACCATGTAAGCTGGCTTGGGCTGAGTCGCTCCGAGTTTTTGCGGTCGTCTTGAATGCGACCGTCGGCGAGCACCACGACGCGATCCGCAATCTTGGCGACTGGAGCGTTGTGCGTGATGAGCGCCGTGGACGTTCCGAGCTCCCGATTGATGCGTACGATGACCTCGAGCACCTGTACGCCGGTTCGATAATCGAGAGCACCCGTCGGTTCGTCGCACAACAAGATATCCGGCTGCTTCGCCACCGCGCGCGCAATCGCAACTCGCTGCTGCTCTCCGCCGGAAAGCTGAGCCGGGAAATGATCGGCTCGCTCCCCCAGGCCAACGAGCTCCAGCGCTTGCCGTGGCTCCATGGGGTCAGGCGAGATATCCGTGACCAGAGCCACATTTTCGAGCGCGGTCAAGCTCGGGATCAAGTTGTAGAACTGGAACACGAACCCCACGTGCCTGCGTCGGTACTCGGTGAGCTCGGCGTCGGTGGCGCGGCTCAAGTCTTGCTGCTGGTAAAAGACACTGCCCGCTGAGGGCACGTCGAGACCACCTATGATGTTGAGCAGCGTCGATTTGCCGCTGCCCGAGGCACCTAGCAGCACGAGCAGCTCGCCCCGATTCAGGGTGAAGTCCACACCTCGCAGTGCATGCACGTCCACTTCGCCCATGCGGTAGACCTTGCTGAGCGCCCGAGCCACTAGGACTGCCTCCTGCTGAACCACGTTCCGAGCCTACCGCAATAACCGTCGTCAAAAGGGAACTGAGCTCGAGAACATCGCCGGCGCTAGCTTCGGTCCGAATCCTGCACGCTCCTGCATGAGCGTTCAGCGCCGGACCTACCCGGCCGTGTTGGAGAAGACCCGTGAGGCCTGACTCGATCCACCATCACCTGGCGAACCAACCGGTCAGCCTAGCCAAGGCGCCCCGCCACGACACCGCAACACTCCAAGCAGACCCACAAGCAGACTTACTAGCCCAGGTCCGGGCGATTTCGGGGCTCGGTCCCAAGTTGGCAGCGCGCGTCTGCGAGCAGTTGGGCGTTCGTACGCTGGAGCAGCTCGAGCTTGCAGCGCACACCGGTCGCCTGCAAACGGTGGCCGGCATCGGGCCGGGGCGGGCGCGCCGCGTTCGCGAACAGCTGGACGCCAGGTTCAAACAAACCCGTCGCACTCGGCAAGCCCGCTGTCGCACGCTGGAGCCAGAGCCACCGGTGGCCGAGCTCTTGTCTGTCGATCAGGAATACCGAGCCAAGGCAAAGGCCGGCAACCTGCGCAGGGTCGCACCCAAGCGCTTGAATCCGACTGGAGCAGCGTGGCTCCCCCTCTTGCATACCCTGCGTGGAGCAACGCACTACACGGCGTTTTTCTCCAATACGCCGGCGGCTCATCGTTTTCACAAGACCCATCAGTGGGTGGTGCTCTTGGCGGAGCGTTCTGGCTGCGTGGCGCAGTACACCGTGGTCAGCGAAACACGCGGCGACTGGCGCGGCGAGCGGGTCGTCCGCGGGCGAGAAGCGGAGTGTCGAACCTACTACGCCGATCGCGCCGCATAGAATTCGCTCACTCCACCTCTTCGGGCGGGATCAGCATGACTGGGCGCCCAGCGCGCCGCAACACATCCTCTGCTTGTGACCCCAGCAAGAGGCGGGAGACTCCGCCTCGACCCTGGGTCGCCATGCAGATGGCATCCGCACCGACTCGAGCCGCTGCGCGACAGATGCCGAGGCTCGGGGTCTCGTCATTCACGACCTCGATTTCAGTCGCGATACCGCGAGCTGCAGCGCCCGGCGGAACCAGCGTGCGCAGCGAATGAGCCAGGGCTTGCGTGTCGGCTCGGTCGAGCGGAGTCCGAACATAGACCAAGTGAACCACGCCGTCCGGGCCGGCCATGCCATATCCGACACCAACGGCACGCTTCGAAAGCTCCGAAAGGTCGGTGGCGACAAGAATACGTCTAAACTTGCGAATCAGCGTGCTCTCTTTGCCCGCGATCGCCAACGGCACGGTGAGCACATTCGTCGTGGCGTTGTGCAGCACTCCTCGCGAAACCGACGCTTGCCAAAAACGCGCAACACCGGCTCGCTGATTCGTCCCTACGACGACCAGATCCACGTCCTTTTCAGCGGCCAGGAGGCTCAAATGTGCATCCACTCTACCGATACCCGGTCGCACCAAGTACTCCACGTCACCCCCGCCCTCGAGCTTACCGCACCAGCTCACCAGATCGCGCAGGAGAAGCTGTTCGAGCTCCGGCCGAAGGTGATCGACGGGAACGGGCGCGGCCACGCCAAAGCGGTAGTATTCGCTGGCCGGCCAAGCGATCTGCGTGACGGTGAGGTGGCAATCGTTCAGTTCTCGCAGTCGCGTGGCGACGTCGAGTGCTGCCCTAGAAGCTGCACCAGCGTCGACGCCGACCATCACCCGCAACGGGCGCTCCCCGTTTGCCCATGGCAGCAGGCGCTCTGCGTCACGCACGACCAGCACCGGAACGCTGGCCATCTGAGCCACCCTTTCTGCAACACTTCCGAGCGACCACCAATGCTGAGGTCGACTCAGCGAAGACACGACCAGCAAACGCGCCTGCTGATGCTGCGCGATCTCAGCAAGCGTTCTGTGCGCGATGCCCGCAGGAGCCAAAGGTTCGACATGAATGCCGAAACGCTCGGCCAGCGACTTGGCCTCTTCAGCCAACCTCTGACGCAGAGGCTCGTACTGTGCGTCCTGTCGCGAATCGACGGCAAGCTCTGCACCGAGCTCATCGATGACGTGCACGAGCACGAGCGTAGCCCCCAGCCGTTTGGCTATGGCTGCCGCAACCTCGGACGCTCGGTTGGCATTTTCAGAAAAGTCGGTCCCACAGAGGATGGTCATGTCAGTGCTCCGTTTTTACCAGGGGTCAGCCCCGACAGGCGCGCATTTTGCGCCTCACTCTTTTGGGCCGTAACTTCTGCGCCTGCTCATCGGTCCTGGGAGCGAGTGCAGCCCGCGCGCAGCGTAGAAAGCCGCCGGCCAATACCCGCAGCTTTTGGTAAGAGCAAACGCCGAGCCAAGACTGGCAGACCCAATAGCTCGTGTCCTACGAAAGCCGTGCGCAACAGATTGCCTACGAAGCCGCGGGTCTGGAACGAACCTTGCTCTTCCGAAGAGTGAGCCGCTCGCTGGTGAGCGGCTCAGGAGGCTAACGTCATGGCAAGCGTTGCTGTTCAGAAGCAAGCAGCCCCCAAACCGCAGGCGCCGGTCCGCCACGGTCCTGCTTGGGAGCCGCTGAGGACGATGCGCGAGCTTTTGCGTTGGGATCCTTTCAGCGAAATGGCACCCACCTGGACCTCTTCGGAGGTTCAGACGTTCATGCCCGACTTCGAAGTAAAGGAGACGCAAGACGCTTTCGTGTTTACGGCGGATATGCCGGGCGTCGAGGAAAAGAATCTCGAGGTCCAGCTAACCAACAATAGGCTGACCATTTCTGGTAAGCGAGAATCGGAAAAGACCGAGCAAAACGCTACGTACTACGCCACCGAGCGCAGCTACGGAAGTTTTGCGCGGACGTTCACGCTTCCCGAAGGCGTCGAAGGCGACCGTGCCAGCGCCGAGCTGAAAAGCGGAGTGCTGACCGTCACGATCCCGAAGAAGCCCGAGGCGCAGCCAAAGAAAGTCACCGTAACGAGTAAGTAAGTAGGTATTCACATCTACGCTCCGAGGCCGGCCAATCATTTGGGTCGAGCCTCGGAGCGGTGTGTGTCCATGGAGAAAGCCGAGCACAGCCGTGACTTCTGCCATGATGAATCGCCGGCTATCGCGAGAAGTGATCGCCGCAGGCCTTGGGCGGCGTGCAGAACCAACGCCGGTGACTCGCGCCGATATCGAGGGTTTGCCGGAGGTCGTAAGGCGCTACCTCGGATTCATGGGAGTCGTGGGGCGCCCGCGGGATTGGTCCTTTCGCGCGTCACTCCGAGGCAGGTTTCGAACGGCTCCTGACCAACGTTGGATGCGTATCGAGGCCGAGCAGTACAACACGGCGCTCGAGGTAGCTCGCTTCTTTCACATGAAGGCGCGACTATTCGGCGTGCTACCAGTGCTGGCGCGCGACACGTACGCGAACAAGTCTGGACGCATGCTGGTCAAGGTGTTCGACCTGTTCACTATGGTCGACGCCAGCGGCCACGAGTTCGATGTGGGTGAGCTCGTGACGTACTTGAACGACGGCATCCTGCTCGCGCCTTCCATGCTGCTTGGGCCCAACACGGAGTGGTACCAGACCGACGACGACGCCTTCGATGTCGCACTGACGGACGGCAGCATTCGAGTCGCGGCTCACGTCACCGTGGACGAACGAGGCGCAGTGACGTGTTTCGAGACCATGGACCGCTTCGTGCAAGATCCGTTCGACCGCGAGCACCGTCTGATCAGAGCACGCTGGACAACTCCCATTACTGGATGGCAAAAGCAATCGGGACGACAGCTGCCCTCGGGTGGTTCAGCCATTTGGCACCTGAGCAAGGGCGAGTTCAAATATGTCGAGCTCGAGTTTTCAAAGGTGGTATTCAATGTCGCGCCGAGCTCGACGTCACCCGATGCCTTCGAGTAGCAGCTTGGCCCTGATCAGGAGCAATCCAACATGAAACCCATTGCCAAGATCTTATGCCCGACCGATTTCGGTGCTTCTGCGCACGGTGCGGTGAAGCAAGCGCTGCGCATTGCCGAAACCCATGCAGCACACGTCGAGCTGTTGCACGTAGCCGACGTGCCGCGCTACGTGCGAAGAGACATGTTGGGCGTCGTGGGCTCGCGAGGAGCTCGTCCTCTCGACGAGATTGCGCTGGAAGAAGCGGTGAAGCAAATGGCAGCTCTCGTCGCGGAGTTTTCTCCCAGCGAGCGCGAACGGATAACGACCGAGTGTCAGCTCGGGGCTCCCAGCACCGCCATCACTCAGTACGCCGAGGCGCACGATGTGGACCTGATCGTGATGGGAGCCTGGGGCAAAGCCAGACTTGCCAAGTACGTCCTCGGCGGCATTGCCGGCAAAACCATCCGTCATGCCCACTGCCCGGTCATGTGTGTACCGAGCGACGAAGCCCGCGATTTCCGACGCATCCTGGTAGGCACCGATTTCTCCCCATGTTCGGAGCAAGCGCTGAAACTCGGGGCCTTCATGGCGAAAGCCGCGGGAGCCAAGCTCGTCGTCGCTCATGTGACTCCGAGCGCTTGGAGCCTGCCCCCGGGCCTGAACGTCGGATCCGTGGGGCAAGAAGCCCATTGGTTGGAGCTGCTCCAAAGAGAAGCGCGGGAGCAGCTGGACGAGTTCGTCGACAAGCACCATGCGTACGGTATCGAAGAAGTGATGGACCGGAAGGAGCTGCTGATCGGCAGCCCCGCACAGAGCCTGCTGCACTATGCCGAAACAGAGCCTGTCGATCTGATGGTTCTCGGGACGCACGGCCGTTCTGCGGTGGCGCGCCTGATGTTGGGGAGTGTTGCAGAAACGGTCGTGCATCACGCCAAAATCCCGGTGCTGACCGTGCGCAGCCCACAAGTCGATCAGCAACGGCCGAACCAAGAAAGCGAGGACAACGCATGAGCTCAACGTCGAAGTATCTGGGTGACGAAGCCGATAGCTTGCTCACCTACGAATGTCGCGGCATCCCGCGTTCCGCACTGCATCTACCAGGACCCGACTTTATCGACCGCGTCGTCAGCCAGAGTGATCGGCCCGTCCCCGTGCTACGAAACCTCGCCTTACTCTTCGACAGCGGTAGGTTGCGCCGCACGGGGTACCTGTCGATCTTGCCGGTCGATCAGGGCATCGAGCACTCAGCGGGCGCGAGCTTTGCGCCGAATCCCGAGTACTTCGACCCTGAAAAGATCGTGGAGTTGGCCTACGAAGGAGGCTGCAACGCAGTAGCTTCCACGCTGGGCGCCTTGGCTGCCGTCAGCCGCAAGTGGGCGCACAAGATTCCCTTCTTGGTCAAGCTGAACCACAACGAGCTGTTGACCTATCCAAACTTGCATCAACAAGATAGGTTCGGCTCGGTGCGTCAAGCCTTCGAGATGGGCGCGGTCGCGGTGGGTGCAACCATCTACTTCGGCAGCGAGCATAGCCGCCAAGAAATCGATTACGTGTCTGAAATGTTCGAGGAGGCACACGCCCTGGGGCTTGTCACGGTTCTGTGGTGCTACCTACGCAACAGCGCCTTCAAAAAGGACGTCGATCACCACACGGCATCCGATCTGACTGGGCAGGCCAACCACATCGGCGTGACCATCAAGGCCGACATCATCAAGCAGAAGATGGCCACGCATACCGGTGGCTACCGAGCTTTGAACCTCGGAGAGTCCAGCTACGGCAAGTTCGACAAGCGAATCTACACCGATCTGAGCGGTGCCGCGGAGGACGGCAGCGGAGGGCATCCCATCGAGCTGGTGCGCTACCAGGTGGCTAGCTGCTTCTCCGGCCGCAGCCCGATGCTCAATTCAGGTGGTGAATCGAAGGGGAGCGGCGACTTCGAAGCTGCGGTGCGCACGGCGGTGATCAACAAACGCGCAGGCGGTGTCGGGTTGATCTCGGGGCGCAAGGCCTTCCAACGACCCATGACCGAGGGGGTCCAGTTGCTCCACGCCATCCAGGACGTCTACTTGGATTCTTCCGTCACTATCGCGTAGAGCGATCCGCCTCGAGCGTAATTTCCAAGCAACGCTCTGCGTCATTTTTCAAGCCACTGTGCCTGGCACAATTTCTGCTTTAGAGTAGCGGTTTAGAGAC
>CBFGRJ010000035.1:0-29907 GCA_965651135.1 uncultured Myxococcales bacterium | reverse complement strand
GGGGCTTGGGCAGCCTCGGCTTCGACAGCACTGGGAATGACATGAACCTGTGCCATAGCTGCCTCCTCCATGAGTAGGGCCCACCCTAACACGGGAATCTTCGAGGCTCTCAGTGGCAGCTCAGCGCGCTCGCGAGCCACTGGTCGGCGTTCGAGCTATTTTCCGGGCGATTCCACGCTCCGGCGGGATGAGCGGGGCCGCAATTGGCATCAGGTATGCGATGAGTCTTTGGTGAGCAAGGCCGCACCCTGAAAGCAGCACGGTGAGCGGAGAGTCACCCCCATGGGGGTGCGAAGGGGCTTGGGCAGCCTCGGCTTCGACAGCACTGGGAATGACATGAACCTGTGCCATAGCTGCCTCCTCCATGAGTAGGGCCCACCCTAACACGGGAATCTTCGAGGCTCTCAGTGGCAGCTCAGCGCGCTCGCGAGCCACTGGTCGGCGTTCGAGCTATTTTCCTGTCGATTGCACGCTCCGGCGGGATGAGCGGGGCCGCAATTGGCATCACGGATGCAGTGAGTCTTTCGTGAGCCGGTCTGCGCCTGAAGAGCCGTCAAGCAAATTCGCAACTGGCACGATCTTCGCTGGTGATTTTCTCGGCTTCGGCTGACCGTGTTGCTCGGTGAGCGGAGTCACCCCCCATGGGGCTCTGGCCAGGCGTACCGCCGGGGGCAATGCGCATTCGCCATGGTCGAGCGTCGCTACCCAGCCATTCCAGGAGTTCGCGGCCGGGCCGCTCGCGGGCGTCGGGGGGGTAATGCGGGTTCACCCGTAAATCAGCAATACTGATCCACGGTCAAGTGTCGCTACCCCCATCAGGGCGGCAGGGCATTCCCAGTTACCATTCGTATTGCCTGTTCCACATCTTGGGGCGCGAGGAGCTCCCATGCGGGCGCGCTGAGTCAGACGTGCCGCCGTTTCAGCGCTGCTGCAGGAAGTGATGACTTGCGGCGGTTCGCGCTCGGCGCTAAGGCCAGCGCCATGCAGCAAGCCACGGGCAATGCCACGGAACAAGATGACGCACTTCAGATCGGTAGCCATCGTTTCAGGTCGCGCCTGATCGTGGGAACCGGCAAGTACAAGGACGTGGCCGAGACGGAGGCAGCTCTGCTGGCTTCGGGCGCGGAGATTATCACTGTGGCGCTCCGGCGTATCGACTTGAAGGATACGGCTGCCGGTTCGATGATGAGTCTGGTCACGAGCAAGCGTTGGACTTTGCTGCCGAACACCGCTGGCTGTTATACGGCGGACGAGGCGCTGCGGACGCTGCGCCTGGCGCGCGAGCTGGGCATCGCTGACTTGGTCAAGCTCGAGGTGATCGGCGACCCGAAGACGCTCTACCCTGACAACGAGCAGACTCTGGAGGCTGCCAAACAATTGGTCAAAGAAGGCTTCACGGTTCTGCCGTACTGCATCGATGATCCCATCGTTTGTAAGAAGCTCGAAGACGTGGGCTGTGCTGCGGTGATGCCGCTGGCGGCGCCGATTGGTTCGGGGCTCGGTATCCGCAATCCGTACAACTTGATGATCATCCTCGAGCAGGCGAAGGTGCCGGTCATCGTGGATGCTGGCGTTGGTACCGCGAGTGATGCGGCAGTGGCCATGGAGCTCGGCTGCCACGGCGTTTTGATGAACACCGCCATTGCGCAGGCAAAGCGCCCGCTCTTGATGGCCGAAGCGATGAAAGAGGCGGTGCGTGCCGGGCGCAAGGCGTACCTGGCGGGGCGCATGCCCAAGCGCTTGTATGCCAACGCTTCGAGCCCCGAGGCCGGGCTTATCGAATAGGGAGCCGGCGGCTCGCAGGCGGTCGGCGGTTCCTATAGTCGCAATGCAGAGAAACACACGAGGCTTCGCGCTGCACGTTGGGCCGGCGCTCGCGTATCTAGTCGCTATTTTTGTCGGGGGATCGTTGCCCCAAGGCCCTGATCTCGGTCTTGAGTTCGCGTTCAAGGACAAGGTGCTGCATCTGGTCGCGTTTGCTGGGTTCGAAGTGCTGGCCTGGCGCGCGCTTCGATATCTCAGGCCCGAATGGGGCGCCGGCTGGCTTCTGGTCGGGTCCTGCGCGCTGGCGATTGCGGCGGGGGCTCTGCTCGAAATCTGGCAGGCGGTGCTTCCGACCCGGCAGGCGGAACTGCTGGATTGGGTCGCCGACAGCTTGGGTGCGCTCCTCGCGGCGGCGGCTCTCTGGCGCGTTGCCAAGGCAAGGCAACCCGGGCGTGCCGTCGCCGAGTGACCAGGGCGCTGCCGAGTGACCAGGGCGCTGCCGAGTGACCAGGGCGCTGCCGAGTGACCAGGGCGCTGCCGAGGACCAGGGCGCTGCCCGAGGGAGCGAGAGGCGTACGCTCTGGTTGCTCTTCCGGGACGAGGCCGCTAGGTAGTCGAGGGTGCGTTGTGTGTTCGGGCTGCTGCTCGCGGTTTGGTCGACGAGCGCTCCTCTGCAATGTCAGAGTGAGCCGCCGCACGACGAGCGACGGTACGAGCGTCCGCCGGAGGCGCTGTACGACTTGGCGCAGCGCTTTCGTCAGCAAGGGGACGAGAGAGCGTGGGAAACGACCCTGCAGACGATCGTCGAACGTTACCCGAACAGTCGTGAGGCGGTCATGGCCAAAGAAGATCTGGCGCAGGGGTTTGGAGGCTAGCGGCGCGTGCGGCCGAGCTTGATTGCGATCACTGACAGCTCGAGGTTCGGCGCCGAGCACATGCTCGAGACCTTGAACACCTGGATGGCCCAGGCACGACCTGGACAGATGGCGGTGCAGCTCAGAGACCGTTCGCGGAGCGCTCGCGAGCGGTATGAGCTCGGTCGTCGTTTGCGGGAGCTTTGTCGCCGATACGGGCAAGGTTTCGTGGTCAATGACCGGGCAGATTTAGCGCTGGCCTTGGAGGCGGACGGAGTGCACCTCGGCGAGCAGAGCATGAGCGCGGCGGAAGCTCGCCACATCTTGGGTGAGCGCGCTTGGATTTCGTGCGCTTGCCACGATCCCGGAAGGGTGACGTCGCGTGAGTTTCTCGAGGCGGACGCGTTGTTGCTCTCGCCGGTGTTTGCCCCTCGGAAAGGCGCAGCGGCGCTCGGGCTCGAGGTGATCGCCAAGTGTCAGGAGCGGTTGCGCGCCATGGGGCGCGGGCCCGCCTTGGTGGCCCTTGGGGGCGTGGACGTGGCTGGAGCTCGGGCCTGCGCTCGGCTGGGCGCGGGGGTGGCCGCCATAGGCGCGGTGTTCGAGACGGATGACCCGGGGCCCATGCTCCAGGCGCTCGGGATCGGGCGCGCCCCGAGCTAGGCTTGATGCTCAGCCGCCTGCGTCTGCCTTGCGGAGCGTGTAGTGGAGCTCGATGCCGTTGAGCTGCGTGCCGGTGCCTCCCGAGGCCTGCTCGAGCGCGACAGCCAGGGTCTCGCGCAGAATGCTGGCCCGGTGCTCCGTGAGCGCAGCCATGAGCTCGGCATCGGCTGAGTCGAAGCTGAGGCGAATGCGGTCGGTGACCTCGAGGCCGGCGTCTTTGCGGGCACCCTGGACCAGGCTGATGAATTCTCGAGCGTGGCCTTCGCGCTTCAAGGCGGGGGTCAGGTGGGTGTCGAGCACGACGGTGATTTGACCATCGGTGGCGACGGCGGTTTCGCCGATGGCTTGGCGCTGCAAAATCACGTCGTCCAGGCTGAGCGCTTCACCCGCGACCTCGAGCGCTTCGCCGGCTTCAAGACGCGCGATCTCGCTGCTGCCCCAGCTGGCCAGCACGGGCGTGATCTGCTTGAGCTTGGGGCCGCAGCGCTTGCCGAGCGTCTTGAAGTTGGGCTTCACGCTGATGTTGGTGAACGCGCTCTCGTCGGCATCGACCGCCACTTCTTTGACGTTCAGCTCGTCCGCGACGAGATCTTGCGCGCGGGTGATGTGAGCGCGCAGGCTCGGGTCGCGATGCAGGAATGTGAGCCGCTGCAGGGGTTGCCGCACTTTGATGCGATGGTCCTCACGCAGCTTGCGGCCGAGCGCGACGACCTTGCGCACGGTTTGCATGCGCGCCTCGAGCTCGGGATCGATCAGCGCCCGGTCCACGCTGGGGTAGTCGCAGAAGTGCACGCTCTCGGGGGCGTTTTCGTCGACCGACCGGACCAGGTGTTGATAGACGGTTTCGGTCAAAAAGGGCATGAACGGAGCCAGCGTTTTGGCGAAGGTCACCAGCACGTCATAGAGAGTCGCGTAGGCTGCCGCCTTGTCTCGGTCATCTTCGGATTTCCAGAAGCGAGGTCGGCAGCGGCGGATGTACCAGTTCGTGAGATCGTCGATGAAACTGACCAAACGCGGCACCACCGTATAGAGCCGGTAGCCCTCCATTTCGGTGTTCACGTCGCCGATCAGGCTTTGCAGCACCGAGAGGATCCAGCGATCGATGTCGGGTCGCTCCGAGACGGGTGGTGCGCTAGCCGTTCTAGGGTCGTAACCGTCGACTACCGCGTAGGTGTTGAAGAAGCACAACCCGTTCCAATAGGGGAGCACCACGGTGCGCACGATTTCTTTGAGGCCGCGCTCGCTGAAGCGGAGCGGCTCGCCGCGCACCACGGGTGAGTCGATCATATAGGCCCTGAGCGCATCGGCCCCGTACGTCTCGAGCACGTGGTTCGGATCGGGGTAGTTCTTTTTGCGCTTGGACATTTTCTGACCGTCTTCGGCCAGGATCATCCCGTTGACCACCACGTTCCGATACGGCGCACGCCCGAACAGCGAGGTGCCTAGTACGAGCAGCGTGTAAAACCAGCCGCGCGTCTGATCGAGGCCCTCGGCGATGAAATGCGCCGGGAAAAACTGATCGAGCTCGCCCTCCCGCGCGAACGGATAATGCTGCTGGGCATAAGGCATGGAGCCGGATTCGAACCAGCAGTCCAGCACTTCCGGCGTGCGGCGGTAGGTCTTGCCATCCTTGTGGATCAACACTTTGTCGACCACGTGTTTGTGCAGGTCGGTTACCCTCACGCCGCTCAGTTCTTCCAGCTCGGCGATGGAGCCGATGCACAATATGTCGTCTGGGTCGTCTTCGTTGATCCAGAGCGGGATGCAGGAACCCCAAAAGCGATTCCGACTGATGTTCCAGTCGTTGGCGTCTTTGAGCCAGTTGCCGAAGCGAGCTTGCCCGACCGCAGTCGGGACCCAGTGAATCGTATCGTTCTGTGCGACCAAGGCTTGCCTGAGGTCGGCGACCTTCACGTACCAAGCATCGATCGCGCGATAGATGAGCGGGGTGTCCGTGCGTTCGTCGAAGGGGTAGCTGTGGACGATGGTGCTCTGCTGCACCAGCTTGCCGCGCTCTTTCAACCAGCGGATCAGCCCTTTGTCCGCTTCTTTGCAGTTTTGGCCGGCGAAGTCCGGAACCGCGTCGGTGAACTTGGCTTCCGCGTCCAGCGGATCGACGAGCTCGATGCCCGCCGCCTTGCACACGCGGAAGTCGTCTTCGCCGTAGGCGGGCGCGATATGAACCAGCCCGGTGCCGTCTTCGGTGCTCACGAAATCATCGAGCAGCACTACGAAACTGTTCGGGTGGTTCGCAAAGTAGGGGAACAACGGCTCGTAACGCAGGCCCTCGAGCGCGCTCCCCTTGAAGCGCTGAAGTACCTCGTACTTGGACGCGTCCTTGTAGTAGGCCGCCACGCGTGCTTCTGCGAGCACGTACACGGCGCCATCATCGGCGTCTTTGAGCGCCACGTAGTCGATGTCCGCACCAGCACACAGGGCCAGGTTGCTGGGCAGTGTCCAGGGGGTGGTCGTCCAGGCCAATAAGTAGGCTTTTCCATGCTGGGCGAACGGGTGCTCTCCCACGAGCTCGAAGCGCAGCGTGATCGCTGGGTCCTGCACGTCCTTGTAGTTGGCGTTGGCTTCGAAGTTCGACAGCGGTGTGGTTAGCTTGTAGCTGTAGGGCATGATTCGGTGCGACCGGTAGACGCGCCCTTTCTGCCAAAGCTGTTTGAACACCCACCAGACGCTCTCCATGAACTCCGGGTCCATGGTCTTGTAGTCGTTGTCGAAATCGACCCAGCGCCCCATGCGCGTCACGGTCTTGCGCCACTCGGCGACGTAGGTGAGCACCATCGAGCGACACTGCTCGTTGAATACGTCGACGCCGCGTTCGAGAATCTGGGGGGTTCCGAGCAGCCCGAGCGCCTCTTGCGCTAGAGCCTCGATGGGCAGACCGTGGCAATCCCAGCCGAAACGCCGCTCGACGGGGTGCCCACGCATGTTCCAGTAGCGTGGAATGATGTCTTTGATAGTCCCAGCGAGCAGGTGACCGTAGTGTGGCGTCCCCGTGGCAAATGGCGGCCCGTCGTAAAAGATGTAGGCTTGACCACCCGCGCGGCGACGATTGGACTCGAAGAACGCGTCGAGTCGTTCCCACAGCGCCAAAATGGCCTCTTCCATTTTCGGGAAGTCGGCTTGAGGGTCCAGTTTTTGAAAGGGGCTCCGAGGGGTCATGCGCTCGGAGCTTCTACCGCCAAGGCCGCAGAACGCCAAGGCGTGGTTCTGTTCGAACGCCTCGAAGCCCGCCAGAGTGGCGCTGGTCGTCCTGAAAAAAAAACCGTGGGGTGCCGCGCGCCTACCGACTAGCGGGGCGCTTCAGCGTAATGGAAGCTCCTAGCTTGCTCGTGATAGCGGCCTCGAGCGTGCGCCACAGCTCATCGCCGGTCTTGCTCGCGACCCACTGATCGCGCTCGGGTACCCAGTCGAAGTGCCAGGCAGAGCGCTCCGCAGCCATCCAAATTTGCCGGGCGGCGCGGTGCGAGTTGATCACGTAACGGGTGCCATCGCCAAACTCCAGCGTCAGGATGTCGCTCTCGAGCTCCGCGTCGAGCTCGTCCATATCCAGCTCGTCGAGCGCCTCGAGCAAATCTTTGAGCTCGGGAGCGGCCCGTTGTTCGTATTCGGTTTCGGTGATCACTTCGCTAGGGCCGACGTTGAAAGGCCGGCGATTCTGCTACTGCGCCTTGGGCAAGCACTGCGGTGCAATGCACTGGTTGCCGGGTTGGCAATCAGCATCGCTTTGGCAGGGCCAGGCGCACTTGCCGACCTGGGTGTTGCAGCGGTGTGTAAAGCACTGAGAATCTTGCTGGCAGGGTAGGGCCATCGGAGCCGGTTGCGACGTGGGTTGGCTGCCATCGGTCGGCGCTGGGGCGGGAGCGGGTGCAGGAGCAGGCGTTGGAGCAGGTGCCGGTTGTTGGTAACCGGGCTGTTGCTGGTAGCCAGGCTGCTGGTAGCCCGGTTGCTGATAACCTGGTTGCTGCTGATAGCCCGGCTGTTGCCCGTAAGGCTGCTGTCCGTATTGCGGCGGTGGCTCTTCATCCTTTTTGCCGCAAGCGAGGACCAACGCAGGAAGGCTCGCGAGCGCGAGGGTTCGGACGAGAGGTGAACGGAAAAAAGAGGTGCGGCGTTGAAGCATGAGGGGCATCGAGCATCGAGCAGCGTGTCGCATGGTGATCTCCTGAGCGCATGATTGAAGCGCGATCGACCCGAGCTGTCGCTTCAACCTGAACAATTGCGAGGTCGTTTTAGCTTGCCAGGCCGATTTGTGCAAACCCTTGAATGACCGCTCGGTTGTCCGGCGGAGCGGTAGAGGGCAGGGCTGGGCCGACAGAGAAATGCCGGCAGAAACCGGGAGCGAACGCGGCCGAAGGATGGTACCTTGGCGTCTCTTCGTTGTGCCGGGCCGGGTCTCTGAATGCCGGTCAAATGCGCTGGCCAGGAGACGTGCGGTGACTGAGGTTCTGGGCGAAGAGCCAGTCAGCAAGCTCGAGTCCGACGTGGCGGGTGCGATGCGCCGGCGCCCGGCCTATGAGGTGTTTTTGGCGGGTACCCTGCGCGAGCTAGTCCCGTTTTCACCGAGGCTCAGGGGTGTGCTCCAGCGGGCGGTCGCTGTGTTCGTGCGACGCAGGTCGTTCGAGCGTCCGCTGTACGCCGCGGGCGTTCGGGCCCTGGCCGAGCATGCGGAACAGGCCGTGGTGCCCGCGCTCGTTGCGGCGCTCACCAGCGACGAGGCCGGTGGGCTCGCAACCCTGTCGGCCGCCGGCATGACCAGCACCCCCGAGCTGGGTCCTGCGCTGGCGCGAGCGGCTGCCAATCGGCATCGCCACCTCGTGTTTGCGGCGGAGGTGGCCCGAGTGGCGCGCGGTGAGTCGAATGGTGAATACTGTGCAGAGGTGGCTCCGCGTATCAACGAGAGTAACCGGATAGCACTATGCACCCAAATGGCGTTGCCCCTGCTTTGGCGACCCCCGTTGCCACCCGGTATCGTCCGAGGGTTGGCGGTGCTCAGGGCTTCCGAACGACACATCGGGCGCTGGCTGGTGTTGGCCGAAATCGGGTCGCGCTCGGGCGATCGAAGTGCCGCGAAGCAGGCGCGCGGGCTCGGCGAATCGGGGACCGCGAGCTCCCGTGCCGCCTGGGCGCTGGTCTGCTGGGCGCTCGTGGGGTCCAGCCCACCCGTCCCGGTGCGCCCAACGCTCGAGATTTTGGCTCGCCTGAGCGACAGACCCGCTGCGGAGCGCGACGTGACCTTTCTTTTTCGAATGGCGGAGGCGCATCTTGCCTCCGCGCGTTCTATGCTTGAAGCAATGGTCGAAGGCCAGAGCCTGAGCAACGAGACTTCGATTCGTGCCGCGCTGCTGCTCGGTAGGCGCTACGCGCGCCGCGACATGGCCGATCGCCTGATTACGGCGGCACGTTGCCACCAACACGAGGGCTTGCGAGGTCTGGCCGCTGCAGCGCTGTTCGATCTGGGCCGACGGGAGCTCGCGCTCGATTTTGCCGATGAGCTGGTCAACAGCAAGAAGGTCTCCACGCTCGGTTGGGCCGCGTTGATTCGCGCTGCGGGAGCGGGCAAGCTCGGGGCGCTAGTCACCGAAGCGCGTTTTCGTCACGTGCAGCGAGGATGGGTCGAGTGAGCCGCTGGGGCAGCGGCTTTTGGGGCTTCGCGCTCGCGGGTCTCGTGGTGGCCAGCTCGTCCTCCGATTCTTGGGCGAGGGTCGAAGCGCGGAGCGGCGGCGATGCCACGATCGTGCTCTACGCCGATCTAGACGATGACGACAACGATGGCCGCCCGGACCACCTGGCGCAAAAGCTCACCGGACGCGTGCGTGCGGCCGTGAAAAGGCTGGGAGGTGAGCTGGGGGACTTGCTCCAGGTGGATGGCGAGGCTGCTCGGCTGTTCTCGGGCGATCAACCGCTCTTGGGAAAGTCGGCGCGTGGTAAGTCGCTCGGGCTTCAGGGGGTCAGTGTCGGCGAATCGAAGCTGAAGTTCGCCAACGGTGAGCTCTCGGTCCAAGTGCTCGAGCTGCGCGCCTACGACACAAAGGGTCATCCTGTCGACCTCGCCAGGTCACACGCCTCCATCAGCCGCGTCGTGCCGTCGTTGCTGGTCGAAGAACACGCGGGCGGCGGCTCGGACGATCCGGATGCGCTCTATTGGATGGTCATGGGCAACCCGAGCTTTCTGCCCGAGCGCCTCTCGCTGATTTCGACCGGAGCCGCGGGCAACGAGCTCGACTCGCTCAGCAAGGTACCCCTCGTGCCCGTCAGCTGCCCGCAAGGGTTGCCGGAGCATCAGTGCCGTCGAACGCCGGCGATCCGCGCCGTGGGCGACCCAGTCGATCGACAGCACCCGGCGATTCGCGCCACGTCACTCTTGGCCGAGGTTGGCGGTCGAATCGCCGTTCGTATCGACGAAGCGGATGCGGTGAGCATTCGGGTAGGGGGGCCGCGCCAGACGGCGCTCGGACCCATCGAACGCATGCGCGCGACCGTTAGAACGCATGTCGTGCGCGCTGCCGCCGGGGGGACGCCGCCGGTTGGTGGGGACGACGCTGGCGCCAAGGCGCTGCTCGCAGAAGAGCTCGCCATCGCCAGCGGGCTCTGGGGTCAGTGCGGAGTGCACTTCGGGTTGCCCAGCGAGCTCGAGATCCGCGTGGTCGACCCACCGCCGCCATTCATGCTCGCCATCGGTTGCGATTTGGGTTTGCCGGCGAGTGGGGGGGCGCTCAAGTTCCGAGCCAACGGCGTACCGATCGAGGTGGCTACCCACGCCGGCGAGCCGCCGAGCACCGTGGCGCGGCGAGCCGTGAGCGCGCTCAGCGCTGCGGGCTTTTCGGCTGTCCTCAGTGCCAATGCCAAGATCGCCCGGGGGGCGCAACGCACCGTCGACGTCCTCGTTTATGACGCGAAAGGCAAGCATGCCAGTCTCTCGCGCCCTCACGAGGGCGGCCTGTCGACGGATCCGACCTTGAGCGTGTGCCTGGGAGAGGTCGACCTTGCTGACGGGTTGACGCATTTCAGCGACTACGACGCCGCTGCCGGAACCGTAGAAGAGCGCGCTCTGATCAAAGCGTTCGACGATGGCGACCCGACGACGATCGAGCTGTTCGTCATCCCGAGCTTTGCGCATTCGGGGCGCATCGGTGAGTCGTTCATCTACGCCGACGGTGCCAGTGTGCGCAATGCCGTGATCGTCGATCGAGCGGGCATTCGCGCCGGCGCGCGCTCGCATACGTTGGCCCACGAAATCGGGCACATTCTGTTGGATATGCCCGGTCATCCCGACGATTACGGGGTAGACATGCCGTCCACGCTGATGGATGCCGACGCCGCCGACGCAACGATTTTTGGTCCGCGGCGCCTGTCGGTTGCCGAGTGTGAGCGCGCGCTGCGCCAGAGTGGTCCCGGCACGCCAGCTCCGCTGCTGTCGCCATGGCCCTTGTACGAAGCCGCGAACCCTTGAACCCAGGCGGCCTCGGGCGCTACTCCGGCACGATCTGCGACAGATCCGTGCCGCCGGCGTAGGCGTAGCTCACGAAGTTGTCGAAGCCGTCGACCAACAATCCAATGGGTCGAGTGGCCTCCAGGCGATGCACACCGTCGTTTTGCATGCCTTCGCGCACCAGGGCTTCGGCTTCGAAATCGGGATCGATGATCGGGAAGGAGAGCTGGCACGTATAGACCCAAAATGGCGGTTCACTACTGCCGCGAGCGTCGCTGTCGAGGCTGTCGGCGCTGCGCCGGTCACAATCCAGGGCTTCAGCCAGGGGCCGACCGTCGAACAGCATGTCGGTGTCCGGTGGCGCGATGATGCGAATGAAGTCGAAGGCGTACTTGTCGGGAGTCAGAAATACGTAGGTCCTGCGAAACTGTTCGACCGGGGGGATGATCATGAAGCTCGGATCGCCGCCGGGCAGCCCACTCGGAACGCGGGCGGCATCTTGGCTGGGTGAAACGCTGCCCAGCATGATGGGGTTGTCGCTCTCGACAATGAAGTGGAAGGGGGTTGCGATTTCGACCATGTCGCCGCGCTCTGGTAGGTGCATGCTGCGCACGCCGCCGGGCGCCGTGATGCGAAGGCGAGCGCCGCCAGGTGTCACGGCGACCGCACGGTAAAACTCGAGCTGCTCGGACACACCGACGTTGGCGCCGGCCGCCGCCAGCGCGGCGGTCCGATTCGGGCTAACGCTCGCGACGAAGTACTTCCCGGCGGTCCTGATGGGGTCGAGCTGCTCTTCGAGGTGGTCGGCACAGCACTCGCGGTCGTCGAGCGTGGTGAACCAAGGGGCGTCGCTGGCTTCGCTACCCGAGAAGACCACGATGGGCTGATTGGCGCGGATCAGAGAACCGGTAAAGTCGGCGTTGAAATCGTTGGTCTCCAAGTTGAGCACGTCGAACGGCTCCAGAGCGATTTCGATGCTCTCTCCAGGCTCGGTATCGTCGACGGGACCACCTCCGAGCACACGCGTGGTGGGGATCACCTCCACACGTGTGTCGGGGCGCGTGGCTGCGATAGTCAAGAAGGCGCGCAGGTGGCTGTCGGGGTCATTCGGATCGAAGTTGGTGCGCGGATCATCGGTAGACGCGATGGTTTGCGGCCAGCCGAGCACCACGTAGCTGTCGCGCATGACCCCGGGACCGTCGAGCAGCGCCTCGACGGGCTTGAGCAACGAGGCGTCGTTCGAGAAGACGTCGACGTTTTCGAGCGGGTTGAACTGGTAGGCCACCACGGGCACCGTGGTTCTGATGCGGTAGCCCGCGCGGGTGAGGGCGGTATGAGTGCCGGTGTCGTATTCGCCGGGAGCCGAGCCATCGACCTCGCGCGGCCCCAGCTTGAACACCGTGAGGCTGAACGGTGGGACCGTGGCTCGCGTCACCACGAGAGGGTCGTTTTCTTCTCCGGGCGCGGTGTCGTCGCGCTCGATGGTGACCTCGGCCGGAACATCGGGCTGCGCGTTGGAGATCACGACGGCGAATTGCTGCGCGGCTGCGTTGAGGCTCGGGTTGATCATGGCGTTGTCGAGGTCGATCGCCCAGTATTCGCAGCCCACGTTGCTGCGCTCTTCGCGGGCTTTGCCGCAAAGATCGAGGCAGCTGCCTTCGCGGCACGCAACCCGCCCGTTGCTTTCACACGTCTCGATCTCGACGAAGGCTTGCCCCTCTTCGTCGCACTCGAGCACGGTCTGGTCGTCGCAGCGCCTTTGTTTTGGCACGCACGTCGTGCAGCGCTGAAGCGCCGGGGCGCACACCAGGTCCTGTTTCTGGCAATCGTCCAAGACCGCCCACTGGGGACCGTCCGTTCCGGCTTCGCAGCGCTCGAGCGCGCCGTTGCAGCGCGTGCTTCCGAGCTCGCACACCGGCGGGGGCTCTTCTTGGGGCAGCCAGCGATCGCCTCGATCGTAGCAAGCGATTGCGAGGGCCGGGGTCAGCGCCCAAAGCAATGCCCAGCGACGAACCGAGCCAACCTGCAGGCTTTTCGACATGCTCAGTAGCTCACGCGAAAGACATCGCGCGCGAACGCATCGAACCCGTTCGGCCCGAGCTGCCGGTAGCGCAATGAGCCATAGGCGAAGTCGCGTATGCGAGCCGCACTCACGCGAATCGATAGTGAGCCCGGCATCAACCCGAGCTCGGAGGACACGGCTTTCAAGTTCGGCAGCGCGACGTTTCGCACGTCGCCAGGTGCGGCGACGGTCCAGGTGACGAGCCCGCCACCGCTGGCGATATCGAACACGACGAGATCGACAGGGACACCCCCCGCGGCCCAATCGACGCGTAGCTCGCGCCCGTCCCAACGGGTCCCCTGCTCGGGGTGTTGGAGCTCGGGCACCTCGACGAACTCGTCGAGCACGATGGGCTGGCTCGAATCGGTCGTGGCGAACAAACCGCCGAAGGAGTCGGGCATGGCCGCATCGTCGCCGGTGACCGCGCTGGCGAAGGTGACGTACTGCGCTCCGGTCAAGCTACCCGAGAGCGTCGGCATGCCCACGAAATCGAACTGAGCAGAGCCGGGGAGCAAGCGCGACTGGCGGCCATTCGGCAAGACGGCGTAGCCGGCTTCGGACAAGCGCAGGACGACGTTGGCTTGAATGCGATCTGGGCCGCGCGCGGTGGTTTTTGGCGGCGTGATCTCGAGCTTGAGCGTGTGGTCGAGCGGAACGTCGACGCGGATGAAGACATCCGTGGTCGTGGTGTCGGGCGCAGTCGTGACTCCAGTCACCAGCCCCATCGAATACGCGGTGAACAACGGTGGTGACAGCGAGCGGTTTTCTATGCCGGCCAACGCGTAGTAGGTGGCGTTGCCGGGCAGCGAGGGCAGGTAAAAGCTGTAGCCGGCTTCGCCCGGGGCGCTGGGGGTCACCGCCGTCACGTTGGACGGCAGCGAGAAGGCGCGCGTGGCCGAGCTCATGGCGCGAAATACGTACGCTACCTGGCGCTCGTCACCGCCTTTGGCGGGAGGCACATTGGTCCAGCCACCGCGACCGAACTCGGTGCTCGAAGGCCACAAAAGCTCACCTCGCACGCTCGACCCCGAACCCCTGCCGGAACCGGGCAGCTGGGGGATCTCGCTCAGATCGGCGCAGCTCAGGTCGAGCACCGGATCGAGGTACACGTTGACCGTGTCTACCGGTACATCGACGAACGTGATCGGCGAAAAGCACTTGGCCGCCACGGTGACCGTGCGTGTTGGACCCAGATCGGCGTCACTGAACACCGCCACGCCACGCGAGTCGGCGAACGTCACCTCGCTGCTTTCGTCGCCGTCGTCGAGGATGACGGCGGCACCGGCCACCGGGCTCCCGGTCACATCGTCCAGAACGGTCACGGTCATGCGACGATCCAGCGGTTGCCCACTCAAGCCGCCTCGGAAGCCACTATCGCTGTCACCGTACACGAAGGCATCGAGCACGTCGGTCTCGACGTCGTCTTGTGTGATCACACGGACATTTTTGGAGCCAGGAGACCCGGCGGGGGTCTTGCAGGTCAACTCTTCTTCGCTGTGCACGGTGATTTCGTCACAGGGGACCAAGTCGATGAGCACTTCGGTCTCGTCGTCCCATTGCGTGCCCGAGCCGTGCAACGTGATCTCGGTGCCGCCGCTGGTAGGGCCGCTGCTCGGTTCGAGGTAAAAGGCGTCGTAGATGTACGCCTTGGTCAGCGCGGCGCGAGTGGAGGTGTCGGTGCCGTTCTGGGTCACGACATCGACCGCGCCCGGAGCGCCTTCGGGTACCGTGACTTGGATGCGCCCCGGATCGACGGGCAAGACGTCTTCGGATGGCACGCGCTCGTCGCCGAACCAGACGCGCACGTCACTGGTGAAGCCGTTGCCCCGCACGAGCACGGTTTGGCCACCCGTAAACGGGCCGTGGTTGGGCGCGACGCTGAGCACCGCGTGAGGCGCGGCGTTGGGCAGCGCTCGGCGGTCGTCGATGGTGCCGGCGTCGAGCTGCACGGGACCTTGTGGGCCCGCGTCGTCGTCGGTTTGCCGCTGATAAGGCTCACCCGAACGCGGCAAACAGCCAGCAACGAGAACCAGGCCCAAGCACGCCAGCGGCACAGCCCCACCAGCAGCACGGTCCATCGTGGGAAGCCTCGCCATCCCAGGGAAGGCTAGGGCTGACCGGGGTGGTCTGCAACTGGTGAATCAGCCAGCCGAGGTGGATGGCCAACGGCCGCGGCCGGCGTCCCAGTGAGGAGGAGATTCAGAATTTCCGTGGCGATTCGCTTGAGGGGCGACGATTCCAGCTCCGGCCCAATGCAGGCTGGGCACCCCGCACTGCAGGGGCAACCTTCGATCAAGGTTTGCGTTCGCTCGAGCAACTCGCCCGCTCGTTCGAAAATCCGGGAGGCGAGCCCGACACCCCCGGGATGGGCATCGAACAAAAAGATGGTCGGGTCGAAGCCGCCCACCATTCCGCTCTTGGGGTCGCGCCCGGCGGGCCCGGGCGACGGCGTGAGCGAAGCTTCCGTGCCGCCATCTCCCAAGGTTTGGCCGAGATCTCGCGGGTCGCACATGAGCGCCAGCGTGCTGACGGTTTCCAGGGCCCTGCCGACACCCCGCAGCGCTTCGATGAAGCTCGGCCTCGGGGCGCTGAACCGTTGGACCACGCTTTCGGGCAGGGTCAGCCAGAAGCTCTGCGTGTGCATTTGCAGCTCGGGCAAGTGCACGTCGCCGTAGCCGGCATTCTCGTGCGTGAAGAACTTGATCTTCTTGTAGCCGGTGACCTTTTCGAGCACCTTGACGTCGCCGAAGCCGAGCCGGGCGGGGCCGAGCAGGGCCTGGGAAGCTTGCTCCAGGACGTGGACACTTCGGTAGGTGAGAGCGGTCGTGAAATAGTCGGGCTCGACTTTACGAACGAACGCTTTGTGATTGTCGAAGTCGAGCCGCTCTACCTGGTACTGCTCGGCATCTTGCTGATAAATGGCTTGCTCGTGCAGCATGGTGTGCGCCGCACGATAGTCGAGCTCCCCAATGGATTGTTGAGCCGCCACGTCGACGATGACGAAGTTGTCCCAGCCGATGTTGCGCAACGAGACGTGGGTGGCGGGGAAGGCTTCTCCAGTCCAGTGATACTTGCCGGCCGAGGCGTGGACCAAACCATGCGCGGCGAGATAGTCGAGCGCTTCGCGCGTGGCGTCCGTATCGAGACCCATGTACGACTCGCCGCTGGCCAGCTCGGGAGCGGCTGGTTTGGGCCCTTTGCTCGCTATCTCGAAGGGAGCTTCGAAGCAGGCGCACTTCAGGTGCTGAATCAGGATCTCGATATTGGTGGGATCGATCCGCGCTTCTTCTGCAGCGCTCGCCAACAAGTAAGCGGGCTGTCGCGCCAAGTACTGGTCCAGCGCGGAGCTCGAACAAACCAAGAGCGCAATGCTCTGGTCACCGCGTCGGCCCGCCCTACCAAAGCGCTGCCAGGTCCCAGCGACGGAACCCGGATAGCCCGCGCAGACGACAGCGTCGAGATCGCCGATGTCGATGCCTAGCTCGAGCGCATTGGTGGCCACGACGCAGAGAATTTCGCCTTCGCGCAGGCCTCGTTCGATGGCGCGGCGCTGAGCGGGCAGATATCCGCCGCGATAACCCATGATGGCGTGGCTTCCGGCCACGTCCCCCACTCGGGCGCGCAGGTACTTCAGCATGACTTCGACCGAGTTGCGGGAAGGCCCGAACAAAATAGTGGGGACGCGCGCGCGCACCAGATCGGCGCAGAGGTGGACGGCTTGCTTGAGGGTGCTGGCGCGGATGCCCAGCTCTTCGTTGACCACCGGCGGGTTGTAGATGAAGACCTGACGCGAGGGCTGAGGGGCGCCCGAATCGCTCACCAACACGACGTCTTCAGGGGGCACCCCGATGAGACGCGCCGCGTGCTCTTTGGGGTTGCCGATGGTGGCGGTGGCCGCAATCACGCTGGGGTTTTGGCCATGAAACCGTGCGACCCTGAGCAGGCGGGCCAAGACGTGGGCCATGTGCGAGCCGAACACGCCGCGATAGGTGTGCAGCTCGTCGAGGACCACGTAGCGCAGGCCGCGAAAGAAGCTGGCCCATTTGACGTGGGAAGGCAGGATGCCCGCATGCAGCATGTCGGGGTTGGTGAGCACGATGCGGCAGCGCTCGCGCGCCACCCGGCGGGCATCCGAGGGCGTGTCGCCGTCGTACACCGTGGCGGCTACGCCGAGGCCGCTCTCGGTGACCAACTGTCTCAAGGCGTGCTCTTGGTCGCGCGACAGCGCCTTGGTGGGATACAAGAAGAGAGCGCTCGCCTCCCGGTGGCTCGCCAGAGCATGCAGCACGGGCAGGTGAAAGCACAGACTCTTGCCGCTGGCGGTGGGAGTGGCGACCACCACGTGCCGCCCTGCTAGCGCCGCCGAGACCGCCTCGAGTTGGTGAGAATAGAGGCTGTGCACGCCGCGCGCGCGCAGGGCTGCCTGTAGCGAGGGTGCCAGGGCCGCTGGCAACCCGGCGTGCTGCGCAACGCTTGGGGGACGCAGCTCGTGAGCAGCAAGCTGTGGGCGCACCTTTCCAGAGCTGAGCCATGCTTCCACGACGGCTGCGACGCCGGTGGGCTGCTCCCAGGGTGGCTTTGCCATGGCGGCGAAGACTAAACAAATGTGCGGTATTTGTAAACGAAGGATTCGGGCCGCAGAAAACGGCGTTGCGACTGGCCTGACCGTGCGACTTGTCGTAGTTAACCCGGAAACTTTCCGGACCATCACCCACGCATGAACGATCCACAGGCTTCAGGCTCGCCGTCCCCCGTCCTCGAGGCCGGTACTTCCGACTCACCGTCGCCAGCGGCGAATCCTTCCGTGGCGGATGCAGGGGCTGGTCGGGCCGGGGCTACCGAGGCGCGTCCCTCGTTCATCTTCTTCGGTGTCACGGCCGCGATATCGCTAGTGTTGGACATCGGCACCAAAGTCTGGGCCGAGATCACGCTGCTGCACCGTTCATCGCATCCCATCGTGCTGATCGAAGATCACCTGCAGCTCACGCTCGCCTACAACCCCGGCGGCGCGTGGGGGCTGCTGCAAGATGCCAGCGAGCAGCTGCGCAAGCCGTTTTTCGTGCTCGTCAGCATGGCGGCGATCTTGTTCATCGTGTCGTTGTACGGCAGGTTGATGCCGGGCCAGCGCGCGCTGAAATGGGGGCTGCCCCTGGTCTTGGGTGGGGCGCTCGGCAACCTTGCCGATCGCATCACCAGAAGCCAGGTCATCGACTTCATCGACTATCGAGCCGACTGGATCCGCTGGATGAACGAGCAGATCGCCAGCGTGGTCGGCACCTGGAGCGTGACCGATCACTGGCCCACCTTCAACGTGGCCGATATCGCGATTTGCGTCGGCGTTGGGTTGATGGCGGTGGACATGTTCACCTCTCGGCGTGGTCCGATCGAAGCGGACGAGCCGGCGCCGCTGACGCAGAAGTCCGTGGCGCCAGAGGCGCCCGAGGCGCCCGAGTACTCCAAGGGTGCAACCGGCGCTCTGAGCGACGCGCCCGAACGCTGAGCGCTGAGCGCTCCGGGATGCCCTACACGAGCCATGCAAGGCCAGCTCTTCTCGCTACTCGATATCCCGTTCCCCAGCTATTTCGTGTTGCTCCTGACGGGCTTCTTGCTGGCGACCGTGATGGGAGCGATCTGGGCCAAACGCGTCGGTCAAAATCCCGATGTGATGGTCGACCTCGGTCTGGCCATGTTGCTCAGCGGGGTGGCGGGCGCTCGCATCTTGCACGTGCTGGCGGACGGCTACTTCTGGGACTACGTGCACCTGTGCACCGATCCGAGCCAGGTGACTTGGCCCTTCAGCAAGGCCGAGTGCATGCAGATCATTCAGCCCGATTGGCTCGATCAGCAGCTCGGCTGCGCCAAGCAGGGCTTGGCGCGCGGTCGTTGGGACTTCGCGGCTGGAGTGTGCCGCCCCGCTGAGCGCGACTGCCTGGCTTGGGCCAAGTTCTACGGCGGCGGGTTGACCTACTACGGTGGCTTTCTGGCCAGCAGCGCCACGGCATGGTGGCTGCTCAAGGTCGATCGCTTCCCATTCTGGAAGGCGGCGGATGCAGCCGGAATCATCGTGGCGCTGGGGCTTGGATTCGGGCGCATGGGGTGCCTGCTGGCCGGTTGCTGCTTCGGCAAGCCGTGGTCCTCATCGTGGGCGCTGGTGTTTCCGCCAGGCAGCCCCGCCAGCGAATGGCAGGCCAAGGCGGGTCTGCTCGAGCATGCGAGCCAGCCCTCGTTGCCGGTGCACGCCACGCAAATCTACGAGTCGGCGGTGTCGTTCGGCATTGCGGCTTTTTTGATGTTGTACCTGCATGAGCGCAAGCGTTACGACGGCCATGTCTTCATCGCTTTCGTAGGCCTGTACGCGGCGGCACGCGCGGTACTGGAGATTTGGCGCAGCGACGATAGAGGGGGCCTGGGCTTTTTGAGTACGAGCCAGTGGATTGGGGTGGTCTTGATGGTTGCTGCGCTGCTCGTCCATCGCGTCCTGGTGCGCCGCGCGTCGATTCAGCCCAGAACTGGTGACGCTACCTCGTAGGGCGTAGACTCCAAGCGCAATGCATCGCGGTCACTGGTGGGTCCCCACCCTTTTCGTCGCGCTCACGGCGTGCGCGGAACCGGACGAACGCCCGGACTTGATTTCGGTCTGCAGTGGTTCGGAGTGTTCGCCGAGGCCCGTGGACGGGGGGCACAGCCCGAGCGGCTCCGGCGGCGCCGCCTCGACCAGCAGCGCGACCGCAGGCAACGGCACCCCGACCCTGAGCGGAAGCGTGGCGCTGTTCCGCGACGATACCTTCGACTTGCCAAGCGCGCTGCCGTACGCCGAGCCAGCGACCCTGTTCAGCTTCGACCCGAGCAGGCGCATCGTGACCGCGGAATACGACGGACAAGATTTCACCTTGTCCGGCCTGCTCGCGAGCGAGAGCACCGAGGTGCTGGTGGTGCCGCAAGAGAGCGACGGACTTGCCATGGCCACGCTGCTCACCGTGGATACGCAGAGCTCGGCGCGGGTGGCGCTGCCCCTGGTGAATCGCGAGGAGCTGACCGCCATTTACAGCACCATCAACGCTCAGACCATGATTGACGAGGGTAGAGCGCAGCTCGTTTATCACGTGTTCGATAGCGACGAGAGGCCGCTGGCTGGGGTCCGGGTCAGCGTACCCGGGGCTGAGTTCGTCGCCTACACCAGCGGCGCCGCTTGGAGTGACGAGTTGGACGAAACGGATGCGCGCGGCCTGGTCATCGTGGGCAACATTCCCGCATTGGAGCTGCCGGGTTCGAACGTGCCGGTGTCGCTCAGCGGCAGCGTTGCCGGTGAGCAGGTGGTCACGCTGGTCCGCGGCGCCGCGAGCTACGTTCGGGTCCGATTCGAGTGAGCTTTCGCCGGTGAGGCGGGCATTCGTGCTTGCCCGCCGCTGGCCGACTTTGCGGGTTGGTCGGGGTCCGGTTCTCTGCTAATCGAAGACCGTGGCGCTGTTGATTGACGGGAAGCAGATCGCAAAGAGCGTGAGGGAGCAGGTGGCTCAAGACGTGGGCCGCTTTTACCAAAAGCACGGGCGCGTCCCCTCTCTTCACGTGGTCCTCGCGGGGGACGATCCAGCGTCGGCGGTGTACGTACGCAACAAGGAAAAATTTGCGGCTCAGGTGGGGCTGGTCGGGCGCGTGCACCGATTGCCGCAATCGGTGTCCGAAGCCGAGCTCTTGGGCGTGGTGCGGGCGCTGAACGATGATCCGCTGGTGGATGGGATCCTGGTCCAGTTCCCCGTGCCGCCTTCCGTGCGGCAGTCCGAAGTGCTGCGCACCATCGATCCCGCCAAAGACGTCGATGGCCTGCACGCCGTCAACGTGGGCAAACTCTGGTCAGGGCAGCCGGGACTGGTGCCTTGCACCCCCCGCGGGTGTCTGCGGCTGCTCGACGAAGCGGGGGTCGAGCTGAGCGGAAAGCGGGTGATCGTCGTGGGCCGCAGCAATCTGGTGGGCAAGCCCGTGGCGGCGCTGCTGTTGGCGCGGAACGCCACCGTCACTTTGGCTCATTCCAAAACGCGAGATCTCGCGGCTCGCTGCCGCGAGGCCGAAGTGGTGATCGCGGCGGTCGGGCGCCCCAAGCTGCTCACCCGGTCGTTCATTGCGGAGGGCGCCACGGTGATCGACGTCGGAATGAACCGGGACGAGCACGGCAAGCTGTGCGGCGACGTCGATTTCGACGACGTGGAGCCGATAGCCCGAGCCATCACGCCGGTGCCGGGGGGCGTTGGGCCGATGACGATCGCGATGCTGCTCGAAAATACCTTGCTTGCAGCTCACGCGCGCATCGCGGCTGCTTAGTCGAGACCGGGGTAGGGGGTCGTGCTCACCCCGAGCTGCGCGCAGATCGCCTTCAGGACTCGGTCGGCGCTGGCTTGTGTCTCCTGGACGCTTCCCTCGTTGTCGATGACGTAGTCGGCGGCCGCCGCCTTGTCCGCGAGCGGAAGCTGGCTCGCGATGCGCGCGCGGACCGCTTCGGCGCTTGCCCCGTCACGAGCCATGGTTCTCGCGATCCGCGTGGCCTCGGTGGCGGACACGACCACCACCGGTCGATAGCGGTCCGCCTGCCCGGTTTCGAACAGCAGAGGCACTTCGTAACAGGCCAGGGGAACCTGCTGGTCAGCCAGTGCGGCGAAGCGGTCTTCGGCCAACCGGCGCACTTCGGGATGGACCAGGTCGTTCAGGGTTTGCCGGGCTTGGCTGTCGTTGAATACCAGAGCGGCGAGCGCGCCACGATCGAGCTCACCGGTCGGTAAGAGCACACCTGAGCCGAAGTGCTCGACGATGCGGCCGAGCACCGGACCCTCGGGCGCCACGGCCAAGCGCGCCAGCTCGTCCGCGTCCACGACGGCCAACCCGCGTGAGCGCCAGTGACGCGCCACCGTGCTCTTGCCCGAGCCGATACCACCGGTGAGCCCAAAAACATGCACGGTCGCGAATTGTACCCGCGCCTGACGCAGCTTTGGAGTTCGGCGCGGCATGGTGGTAGATAGCCGCCCAAATGCTAGGAGTCGAGTGAGCTTGCGAGCGCTGCCCACGCGCGCGGTGCCCCTTATTTCGTGGCTGGTTTGGAGCGTTCTGGGCTGCGCGCCGCCTCCTAGCGTCGGGTTGGCGACGAGCGGCACACAGGCCCTCGGTCCGTCCCCCCCTGGTGCCTCCAGCGACCGCAAGCCCGATCCCAAGCGCGCGCGCTCCGAGCTCTACTGGGGGCAGCGCTGGTGCTTCGACACCGGGGCGCCGATGTCGACCCCACCGGCGCTCGGGCCGGCAGGCGAGGTGTACGTGGCGACCCACGAGGGCTATGTGCACGCGCTGACGAGCGAGGGCGGCTTTGCGTGGAGCTATACCGTCAAAGGAGCCGTCATCGGCGGTCCGGTCGTAGGTGCCGGCGGCACGGTGCTGGTCGCCACCCGCTTGAATCTGCTGTACGCGCTCCGGCCCGACGGCTCGCGGCTCTGGGTGTTTCACAGCCCCGAGCCCATCAGTTCGCCCCTCGCGGTCAGCGAGCGCGGCACGGCTGTCTTCGTGGCGAAGGGGCGCGTGGTCTACGCGGTCTCCAGTCGCGGTGGCGTGTTGTGGCGGGTGCCGCTGGGTAGCGAAGCAACCACCGGACCCGCCATTCATGAAAATGGCAGTGTTTTTATAGGTACGAAAGCAGGGGTTGAGACGTGGGTGTCGCCGGCACGGAGAGAGCTTTGGCCGAGCCCTCCGGTCGACGGCTTCGTGGCCGGGGGGGCGAACGAACCGGGCTCGCAACATTGGCTGGCATCGGGACGCCTGTTCAGTTCTAATGGCGCGGTGACCAACGCCCTGTCGTTGACTTTCGCGCGTTTCACGAAGCAAAGCGTGCTCGCGGTCACGGACTCGAGGTTGCTCGAGCTGACGCCGGACGGCACCGAGCGCGTCAAGATCGACTTGGAAGTGGCGCCGAGTGCTCCTCCCGTACCGGGACCGGAGCGAGACACCTTCGTGCCGCTGGTCGACGGCAGCATCGCGCGTGTGCGCGAGTGGCGACGGGTCGAGTCGTACGCGAAGCTGGGCTTCAGCCCCGTTGCCAGCTTGGTTCTCGACAGCGCGCGCGACCGAATGCTCGCCGGCGTCGGTGAGGGGCGGGTGTGTGCGATCTCGTTGACGCGCGGGGCAGGCTCGAAGGCCCGCTAGTTCAGGGGCGGGAAGATGGATATCAAGAGCAAGCTGAGCCTCCTGTCGAGCCCGCTCGGCGGCTCAGCAGCGCCGGTGGCGCGTGGTCCCGAGGTGCTGACAGCGCTGCGTCAGCGCATGCAAGAGCTGCTGGCGGCGAGTGGCCGGCCCACGACCTCCGAACGCCCCGAGCCCGCGAGCAGCGATCTCGAGCGCAGCGACCTGCCGTTCGTCGCCGAGGCTCACGAACGCGGCAGCATTTGGGTGCGTCGGCAGGTGCTCGCCCCATCGACGCACGTCGGGCGCATTCCGCTCGAGGCAGCGCGGGATGCCTGCCCCGAGATGTTGGCCCTGCTCGCGCTGGATCCGGACGTGGGCACGTGCGACCCGTCCGGCGCGCTGTTTCTGGACACGGAGACGACGGGGCTCGGTGGGGCGGGCTCGGTGGCCTTTCTGGTGGGGCTTGGGGCGTTCGATGCTCGAGGTCGATTGGTGCTCGAGCAGCTGCTGCTGCGCGCGCCGGAGGACGAGGCAGCGCTGCTCGATTACCTGGTGGGGCGGCTGGAGCAAGCCAGCTTGCTCATCACCTACAACGGGAAGACCTTCGACATGCCGCTTCTCGGCTGTCGCTTCGTGATGCATCGAATCCCTGCTCCGAAGGCGATTCCACATCTCGATTTGCTCCACGTGGCGCGTCGCCTGCACAAGGAGCGGCTGGGCCAGTGTCGCTTGATTTCGCTGGAGAGCGGCGTGCTTGGGTTCGAGCGGCAAGAGGACATACCGGGGGGTGAAATCCCGCCGCTATATGGCCATTACCTGCGCACCGGAGACTCCTCAGCGCTCTGGCCGGTGGTCGAGCACAACGCGCTCGACGTCATGAGCATGGCCGCACTCATGGGTTTGTATGGGGAGCCGGTGACGGCGCTCCACGCCGGGGACCTCGTGGGTTTGGCCAAAACGTTGAAGCGTGCACGGGCCTTGGACCAGGCACACCTCGTGGCCGACCGAGCTCTGGAGCTCGGCGCCGGACCGATGGCGCGCTTGCTGCGCGGCCAAATCGCCAAGGCCAGGGGTGAAAAGGGGCGTGCGCTCGCCGATTTCGAGCAGCTCAGCCGAGAGGTCGACGATGCGCGCGTGCGGCTCGAGCTTGCCAAGCTGTACGAGCACTACGTCAAACAACCGCTCAAAGCGCTTGACATGGTCGCCCTCGGTACGGGTGAGCGACCGGAGCAAACCAAGAAGCGGCGTGAACGATTAATGCTCAAGTGCTCAAAGTTGCAAGATAAACAGCACTAGTTATGGGGTGAAGAACGCGTCGCCGCGCCCGTGGAGGAGGGTAAGGTGGTCGGTTGTGAGCTGAAAGCGGCCGCGGTGCGTCCAAGTTCTGGTAGAGGACCAATCATGGCTTACGACCATCGCTCGATCGAACCGCGTTGGCAGAAGTTCTGGGAGGAAAACAAGACCTTCAAGGCGGTGCGGCGGAGTGGGCGCCCCAAGTTCTACGCGCTCGACATGTTTCCTTATCCGTCCGGCAGCGGCCTGCACGTGGGCCACCCGGAGGGCTACACCGCGACCGATATCGTCGCTCGCTACAAGTGGATGCGTGGGTTCGATGTGCTGCATCCCATGGGCTGGGATGCGTTTGGATTGCCGGCCGAACAGCACGCCATCAAGACCGGAACCCACCCCGCGGAGACGACTCGGAAAAACATCGAGGTGTTCCGAGCCCAGCTGAAGGCCTTGGGCTTCGCTTACGATTGGGACCGCGAGGTCAACACCACCGATCCTTCGTACGTTCGCTGGACGCAGTGGATCTTCCTGCAGTTGTTCCGCAGGGGCTTGGCGTTCCAAGCCGAAATCCCCGTCAATTGGTGTCCAGCGCTGGGCACCGTGCTGGCCAACGAAGAGGTGATCGACGGGCGCAGCGAGCGCGGCAATCACCCCGTGGTACGCCAACCGTTGCGGCAGTGGCAGCTCAAGATCACCGCGTACGCCGACCGGCTGGCCGCCGATCTGGCCGATTTGGATTGGCCCGAGACAAAGCGCAAACAGATCGAGTGGATCGGGCGTAGCGAAGGGGCCGAAGTCGATTTCCCCATCGAAGGGCGTTCGGACAAGCTCAGGGTCTTCACGACGCGCCCCGACACGCTCTTTGGCGCGACCTATATGGTGATTGCGCCCGACCACTCGCTGACGGCGAGTCTAGCTACCCCCGAGCATGAAGACGCGGTGCTCGCGTACATCGCGCAAGCCGCCCGCAAGAGCGATCTCGAACGCACCAGTAGTAAGGAAAAAACCGGTGTGTTTACGGGTAGCTATGCCAAAAACCCCATGAACGGTCAGCGCATTCCGATCTATACGGCCGACTACGTGCTCGGGGCCTACGGTACTGGCGCCATCATGGCGGTGCCCGCTCACGACGCTCGAGATTTCGAATTCGCCCAGCGCTTCGGTTTGCCCATCGTGGAGGTCGTGAGTCCGGATGGTTCATCCCACGAACCCTTGGCCCAGGCCTACGAAGGGGAGGGGACACTGGTCAAATCCGGCCCCTTCACTGGGATGGCCTCGGCCGAGGGCAAGCTGGCCATCATCGAGTTCTTGAGCAAGCGCGGCCTGGGTGAACGCAAGGTCAACTACAAGCTGCGCGATTGGGTCTTTTCGCGCCAGCGCTATTGGGGCGAGCCGATCCCGGTGTACTTTCCCGTGACAACGTCTGGTGACCCCACCCAGGGCGATGACTTCACCATCGATTACAGTCGTCCAATCCCCCTGGCGGAAGAAGAGCTGCCGCTGCTGCTCCCGGAGCTCGATGACTACAAGCCAGGGGACGACCCGCAAGGGCCGTTGGCCCGAGCGCTCAGCTGGCGGTTCTTTCAGAAAGACGGCGCTTGGTTCGCCCGCGAAACCAACACCATGCCGCAGTGGGCCGGATCGTGCTGGTATTACCTACGCTATCTCGATCCCACCAATTCGGAGCAGCCCTTCTCCGAGCAGAGCTACGACGACTGGATGCCGGTGGACCTCTACGTCGGCGGCTCCGAGCACGCCGTATTGCACCTTTTGTACGCCAGATTTTGGCACAAGGTGCTGTTCGACATCGGCGTCGTTAAGCACCCCGAACCGTTCACCAAGCTCGTACACCAGGGCATGGTGCTCGGCATGTCGTACCGCTGGCACGCCGTGCTCGACCCCGAGGGCAAGCAGGTCGAGGCGCTGCCGGGAGACACCGATCGCCTCATCAAAACGCCGGATGGCGAGCTGCGCGATCAGAAGACAGGCCTTTTGGCCGAGGCGCGCTGGGTGACCGATGCCGACGTGGAGTACCGCGAGGGACGACCCTTTTTGCCGAGCCAAGGCGTGGAAGTCGCGCCTGTCGCGGAGAAAATGAGCAAGGCTCGCGGCAATGTCGTCAATCCCGACGACGTCGTCGAGCAGTTCGGTGCGGACAGTCTCCGCCTCTACGAGATGTTCATGGGGCCCCTCGAGCAAACCAAGCCCTGGCAGACGGCGGGCATTCAGGGTTGCCGTCGCTTTCTCGATCGCGTCGAGAGCATCGCGAGGCGCCCCTTGACGCCCGGGCAGCCGGATGCCGCTACCAACAAGCTCCTGCATCGAACCATCAAGAAGGTCGGCGAAGACGTCGAGGCCATGCGCTTCAATACGGCCATTAGTCAGATGATGACATTTGCTAATCACTTGAATTCACAGGAAAATCCTAGCGAGGTGGCGGTGCGGGATCTGCTGCTGTGCCTAGCGCCGTTCGCTCCGCATCTCAGCGAAGAGCTGTGGCGGGTGCTGAAGCCGGAGCTGCCTGCCGGTGCGAGCATCGCGCACGAGCCATGGCCGGAGTTCGACCCCGCGCTGTGCATCGACGAGCAGATCGAGCTCCCCGTGCAGGTCAATGGCAAGGTGCGGGGGCGCATCGTGCTGCCGCGAGACGCCGCGGAGGCACAAGCTCGGGAGCGAGCCCTCGCCGACGAGCAGGTCGCTCGCTTCCTGAAAGAAGGGGAGCTGAAGCAGCTAATCTACGTGCCGGGTAGAATCATCAACCTGATCATCAAATAGTACCGATCAACAGACTGTTATTATTGGATTTACTGGTTGCGTCTTAGGGCCGATGCAGCAAAAAGCTGCGCCAGGTGAGCGCTTTCCCCAGCTGAACAGCCATTCGGTTGTGGAGAACATGTTGTTTCCCGTGAAACTTCGGCGCTAAAAGTGTGGTATTCCAAGCGAAACAACGGTAGTCGACAGCGTGTGCCCAAGTTGGGGATATTGCTGTTCGCCGTGGCTTCCTGTGGTTATGAGCCGGTCTACGGGGGCGAACGGCCGGAGGTGCGGTTGAGCGTCGAGGCCGCCCCCCACGGCACTCCCCATGTGGAGGCAGTGCAATCTGCTGTGAGCGGAGTTCGGCGTAGCCTGTCTCGAGCGGGTGTGCTTCGCCCAGGCAAGGGCTACCCGATGGTGGTCGTCGAGGTGCTGCGCGTGGACGAGCGCGCCGCGGGAATGCAGGCCATCGAACCCCCGGAGGGCGGGCGCCTGCCTCTGGCACGGGGTTCCGCGGTGGGGGTCGTGGGTCGGGCGTGGGTGGAGCAGGCGCCTCGACAACCGCGTTCGCGCGACACGGGGAACGTGCGACGGGTCGAGCACTACGCGTCGGCTGTCGACGCGCGGGAGGAACAGCTCCGCTACGCAGAGGCCGTGCGGGCGGCGGCACACTCGCTCGGCGAAGCCTTGGGTAGGCGCATCTTGGGGGAGCCGGAGCCGACCCTCGAGCCCATGTAGCGGCCCGGCGGCTACCTGAAGGCTAGCGCCCCATGGACTTCTTGAACCGCTTGGCGTCGGCGAACATGTCGACGTTGGCGAACACGTACGTGGCCTGCTGGCTCGGGTTTTCTTTGGCGATTTCAGCTAGGCGCTCGATGGCGGGATCTTCGTAGCGGGACTTTCGGCCGGCTGGGCCAGGCAACCGGTAATAGGCGCGACCGCGCTTGGAAAGCCCGTGTTGCAGAGGATCGCGCGCCGCCAAGGTATCCGTGTCTTCGGCGATGGAGTCGGCCTCGGAGGGCTTCCAGCTCGGGCCTAGCTCGAAGACCACGGTCTCGAACTGTTGCCGGACCTCTTTCAAGAACTCTTTGAGTGCACTTTTGTTCAGGCGATTGCTGTTGAAGTCAGGCGGGGCCACGAATACTGCGGTCTTCGCACTCAGCTGCTTGCCTACCGTGCGCAGCGTCTCGAGGGCGGACTCAATCACTTTGCCCGAACGGAAGCCTTCTTGCCCAATCTGGCGCGGCCCGAGCAGGGCGAATTCGAACCCTTGCGGGGCTTCACGGCGCCATCGACGCACGGTCCCCGGGCCGGGGACGGCAAGGTGCGTCTCCTGAACCTCGACGAACAAATATTCTTTGAAGTAACGGGTGGCGGGAACCGCGAAACCAGCGCAACCCACGGTGATCATGGCGGGCAACCCTAACACAAGACCCGGGGTAGGCCAGGCCAACATCGAGAAAATAAGCCACAAAACGACGAGGCCCGAGGGGTCTTTCGACCCGCTCGGGCGCTCTCACTGAATCAGCTCGGTTGGGGCCTCAGTAGAGGCACTCGTCCTCGTTGAATTCCGCGTTGAAGCACTCCTCGAAGCAGCCGTCCAAGCCGTCTTGGTCGCCAGCCAAGCAAGGGGCCAGTTCGTTCATCGGGCCCGAGATGGTGCCGTTGCCGCAGACGTCGCTGGAAACCGTGGCCGCCTCTCCGATGCAGATGTCGAAGTCGCTGTCGACATCTGTACCAGGCAGTGCCCCGCCCTCGATACTGCGCATGCAGTCGATGAGCGTGAGGATTTCACTGTCGGAACCGTCGCCACCGACGCTTCCCCCGCAGATGTTGGGCTCCGAGGCGAAACACTCTGCGTAGCCTTTGTCGTAGCAGACGCTGGCAGCGCACTTCCAACAACAGGCGTCGTCGTCGTCGACGTCTTCGGAGGCGGGCTCACCTGGGACATCACCATCCCCGCCGTCGAGGCATTCCACTTCGTCGTTACCGCTGGTGCCACCTGTCCCGCCGGTGGCGGAGCCGGTCGTGCTCGTGGTGTTCGTGGTGCTCGTCGTCGTCGTGCCACCCGAGCCGCCTTCGCCTGCGCTACCGCCGGTTCCACCCGTATCACTGGTCCCGCCCGTGCCCCCTGACGTGCTGCCGCCGATACCGCCAGCACCGGTGGTGATGCGGCCATCGTCGTCGTCGCTGCCGGAGCTGAACGTGCAAGCGGCGACCAGGACGGTGCCGGCGCTGAAACCAAGAAGCCTTTGCCAAGAAGTCGATGTCATGAACTCTCCTGATGTGTGCTAGCCGGGTCGGCCCTGGCGATTCTTGCACTGCGCGTGCCGGACGGACAAACACACCGGCCTTCACGCATGCTACTCGGTCGGGAGCTAGCCCCTGTCTCGTCTAAGTCCACCTAAGATCTAGAGTCAAGCGTGCCGGGCGGGCACCATTGCCGCGTCCGCTCTTGGTTAGGACGGGCGTGTGGACGGGGATATTCTCACGCCCCGTCCCGTGATCTCGATGTCGCGCTCTGCAAGGCCTCACTCCTTCGAAGGAGGCTTTGGGAAGGAACCGAATTCGCTGGGATCGACCGTGGGTAACTGCCGCTCAGGGCGATTGTCGGGCTGGCCGGAAGAGTCGGCCTGCTTCACGGCCGGGACAATTGAGTCTGCTCCGATTGGTCCGGCATGTGGGGCACTGCCGCTTTGCGGCGCGATGCTCGGCCGCGCTCCGGCCCGCGACTTTGACCATGGCGTCGGCAACGAAAACCCGAGCTGGGCGGGTCGCCGCACGAAAGCAAAGGCGAAGCTTGCCATGGTGATCAGCCACCACGGAGCGTCGCCCAAGATCTGGTACGGCGTAGAAAGCTTCATCCACCTCAGGTCTTCGGCAATCGCGATCTCACTGAAGGTGGGTGTGTGGGAGATGGTGCG
>CBFGRJ010000034.1:0-30126 GCA_965651135.1 uncultured Myxococcales bacterium | reverse complement strand
CCCCCCCCCCCCTTGTGGGCCCCACCCCCCTAAACCCCCCTCTCTGGCCCCCAAATCCTGGCCCGCCGTGGCCCCGCGGGGGGGGGCCCCCCACCCCCACGACTCCAGCCAACCAGCTCATGCGCTCCTCGGCAGAGCCATTGGCGCCGGCCAGCGCCAGCGGGCCACGTTCCAACGAGCCATCGTCGAAAGCAGCGAGATCGGCTTCGAATTCGGCCATGGACTGGTAGCGCTCGGCTGGATCCTTCGCCATGGCCCGCTGCACGACCACCTCCAGGCCCTCCGGGATATCTGTGTTCAGTGAGCGCGGCCGCGCCGGCTCCTGTACCAGCACGGCAGTGAGGGTCGCCATGTGGTCGCTCTCGTCAAAGGGTTTTCGACCTGTCAGGGCGCGATAAAGAATCGCCCCCACCGCGTAAATGTCGGCGCGATGGTCGACGTGCATGCCTTTGGCTTGTTCCGGCGGCATGTAGTCGGGCGTGCCCATCACCATGCCCGTTTTGGTCAATGAGCTGTTGCCGTCCGCCAGCTTGGAAATGCCGAAGTCGAGCACTTTGACCTGCTGTTTCTCGCCAGCCAGAAAGACGTTCTCGGGCTTCATATCCCGATGCACGATGCCGCTTTCGTGCGCCACTTGCAGCGCGCGACAAATTTGCCTGACGACAGCGACGGCTCGGCCCGGCGTCAGCCGGCCCACCTGATCCAAGAACTCACCCAGCTGCTGCCCCTCCAAGAGCTCTGCGACGATGTACGGCGTTCCGTCGCTGGTGCAGTCGACATCCACCACCGACACGACGTTCGGATGCGTGAGCCCGCTGGCCGCCTCGGCTTCGCGCTGAAAACGCGCCATGACGTCTTGCTGGCGCGCCAGCTCGGGGTGCAGCAACTTGACGGCATAGCGCTTGTTCGGCAACCGGGTGTGCCGAGCTTCGTAGACGCGCCCCATCCCCCCCTCGCCGATCAGCCTCACGATTTCGTACGTGCCGCCGAGCTGCTGCCCGAGCACCTCGTCATCCGACTCGGATGCATCTTCGAGCTCGCTCGCGTCGTGCGGGCATACTTTGAAGGTCACTGGAAAACGCGCCAGGCACGTCGGGCACTGTTTCAACCCCGGACCCACGCGCTCGGCACCCGAAGAGGGACCCAGCATGGAGCCTTGAGAAGCCGGCACCGAACCGCCGAGATCTCTCGAGCTATCGTCCGCCGCGCTGGGCGCAGACACCGGCGATCGGGTAGGCATCGAATTGATCGTAGCGCCCCCGGAGCAGTCGCAAAAGCCTAAGCTTTCGGCCGACGATAAGGTAGGGAGAGGTGATGAGCGAGGGTTACTTCAAACACTGCAGTATCTGCAAAAAGCCCATAGATTTCGATGCCGGCTATTACCGTTGCAGCGTGTCCACCTGCAACAGAAAGAGGATGGAGCTCTTCTTCTGCTCCGTTCCCTGCTGGGACGCGCATGTCCCCGAGGCCCGACATCGCGACGCCTGGGCAGAGCCGGCGCGAGCCCCGTCGCGGGCGGAACACGAGCTAATGTCCAAAGCCGCTGGCGAGCCCGGGCCGACCCCCGAGCCCGCGCAAACCGAAGCGAGGCGCCGCATCGTGACTGCCGATGCCGAGAGCCACCAGCTCCCCCGGGATGTGCTCGTCGTGGTCTCCAAACTCAAGAAGTTCATTCGCGCCAAGTCCGGGATGAACACCTCCGATAATGTGACCGACGTATTGTCCGAGCACCTGCGTCAGCTGTGCGTGCAGGCGATCCGACGCGCTGCGGAATCTGACCGCAAGACCGTCATGGACCGTGATTTCATCGCAGTTCTGGGTCGACGACCGGGCGCTCCGTAGGCGCTTGGGCGCCACCGATGGTCGAGCTCAGGAAGGCAGCCACCTCACGCACGAGCTCGGCAGCGATGTGGCGACCGATGTCACTCGCTCGTATGCGGGTCGGATCGGACTCGGTAATGCAGTTGAGCGCGTGGGTCACACACGGCAACAAGGCCACCCGATGAGGCGAACCCGCGAGCCATTCCGTCCACGAGTGCAGCTCGTCGGGCGAGACGTTGTAGTCGTAGGCGCCGCCCACTACGAGTAGTGGCCGCTCCAGCGAGCGGGCCAGGACCGGCGCCTCTTGACTGGCGCGCATCCAGCTTCGCCACAAGGCGAGCGGCTGCCCCAAGATCTTGTCAGGTGTCGGGCGGTCCTCTTCGAGAGCGTCCAGCAAGCGAGCCGCGCGCAACAGATCGAAGCCTTCACTCACGCGATCGGGCTTACCTGCCTGGCGCATGACGCGAATCAAGAGCCGGCCCTGCTCGCGCAGCAGCTCGGGCACGGGACTATAAGGCGGCGTGAGCATGACGCCTGCCGGAACGGCCCTGAGCTCGGTCAACAAGCGCGGTACGAGCTGGGCACCTTGGCTGTGACCGACGAACACGACTCGTTCGCCGTCGATGAAGTCCTGGGCTACGAGCGCCTCGTAGGCTGCCTTGGCGTCGTCCACGAAGTCGTCGACAAGAGTTTCCTGCTCGGCGAGCTTGGACCAAGTTCCGGCCCCGAGCAGCTCCTTGCTGCCGCACAGCCCGGCGCTGACGCAGGTACGCTTGTCGTAACGGACCACCGCATAGCCAAGTCGTGACAACTCTTTGGCCAGCTCGGCGTACACGGGGAAGTCGAAACCAAAACCGAGACCGAGCTGCCCGGGCATCGTCCCATCGCGCGACATCGGCCCACTGCCGTGCACGATGACGATACCCGGCACCCGTGTGCCAGCTCGTCGTGCCGGAACGGAGAGTGTGCCTGCGAACGCTTGGCCGCCGCGCTGGAATGAGAAGGGCTCTCGGGAGGCGAGCTCGAGCTCCGAGGCGGGCCGCATCGGCGCTGCGGGCCGCTTGTCAGCCGGCGTAGCGAGCGGTGCTCGCTCCAGCGCCGAAGGCTCTTGGATTACGGCACTACTGCAGCCTGCCAACCCCGGTGGCAGTCCCGCAAGGATGAAGGAGCTCAGCGCGACGTAAAGACCAGCCGAGCTCAGACCGAACCTCATCTCGTTTAAGACTACGACCTTACGACTGACTTGGGTAAGGGGGCTCGGGGAAGAGCCAACCAGGCCGCGCGACCAACATTTTCGCATGACCCGTGATCGGTTCGCGAAGGCCCTGCTGGTTTGACTTCTCTTCGCGGCAGCTAGCGCCGATTCGGGAAGTTGGGTATCCTACGCACTGGTGGACGAAGTTGGGATGGAGGTTGGTATGATCGACGAGAGCCGATGGACTGGGGGCAGGCTGTTTGCCTGTGCGGTTTTGGGTTGCTCCCTGCTCGCCTGTTCGGGGCACCCGGACGAAGGCACCCCCGTGAAACCCGGCACGGGTGTCGAGACGGTACCCGGCAACGGAGAAAAGGTCGTCGAGAGTCGCGCGCTGCCGATCATGGGCGGCACCCTGATGGTGGACGAATCGGGCGCTCTGGCTCTGGCTTCCGATCCGGACAGAGACGCGGTGTTCGTCGCCGACCTGCGGACTCACGAAGTCACCACCATCACGCTGAAGCCTGGTGAAATCCCGGGTCGCCTCGTCGAAGATGGATCGGGCAACGCCTGGGTCGTTCTGCGCGCCGCCGGACAGCTTGCGAAAATCAGCTTGAGCGACAAGTCGTTGACCGGTCGACTCGAGGTGTGCGAATCACCGCGCGGGCTGGCCTATGAGGCCGCTACGGATCGACTCCACGTGGCGTGTCAGAACGGGCTGTTGATGAGCTTCGACGCCACCAGCGGCGAGCTATCTCGACAAATCCGTGTGGCCGATGACCTGCGTGACGTCGTCGTCAGCGGCGATCATTTGGTGCTCACGACCTTTCGCAGCGCGGAGGTCATCGTGGTCGACGGCACTGGGCAAATCGCTCAGCGGGCTTTTCCCGCCACGCACGACAAAGCTCGATCGAGCGTCGCGTGGCGCGCCGTAGGAAGCTCCACCGGAGAAGTCCGCATCATGCACCAAGTCGCGGACACCGAGGTCGGGGTCAGCACCGGGCCCTCCGGCTATGGTGAGGGGGGATCGTGCAGCAGCTCCATCGTGACGCCGGCGCTCACCACGTTGAAACCGGGCGAAACCGGTCGTTACGAGCTGAGCGCAGGGCCACACTTCATGGGCTCGGCCGGGCCCACCGACATCGCGGTGTCCAAGACTGGGCGCATCGCGGTCGTGGTTGCGGGTAACGCCTGGACCTCCGATCGCCCGAGCGTCATTTACCCAGCACCCAACGCTGCTTCAGACCCCTTCGCCGCCTGCAACAACATCGTTGACGACAGCCAAGACAACGGGGAGCCGGTCGCGGTCGCGTTCGATAGCAATGGTCACAGCGTCGTGCAGAGCCGCGAGCCCGCCGCGCTCTACCTGGAGAATGGCACCGTGATTCCCCTGAGTGGCGAATCGCGGGCGAGCACGGGGCTTGCGCTCTTTCATATGAACACGGGGAGCGGGATTGCCTGTGCTTCCTGTCATCCAGAAGGCACCGACGACTCGCGGACGTGGATTTTCGACGAGATAGGGCCTCGACGCACGCAGATGGTCGCCGGCGGCATCACCGCGCGCGCCCCGTTCCACTGGGACGGGGACATGGCTGACTTCAAGATGCTGGTCGACGAGGTCATGGTGCGGCGCATGAACCTCCCCGTCAGGCCCAACAAGGTGCAAATGGCGGGGTTCGTCGCATGGGTCGATACCATCGAACGACCTGCTCCCAGGGTGGGCGCATCAGATGCGGTGGCTCGCGGCAAAGAACTCTTCTTCGACGATATGGTGGGTTGCAACGATTGCCACACCGGACCTGCCCTCACCAATAACCGTCTCGAAGACGTGGGCACCGGCGGCCACTTCGTCGTACCGACTCTGCTCGGCATCGCTTCACGCGCACCCTACATCCACGATGGCTGCGCCAAGACCCTGCACGAACGCTTTTCCGCGTGCGGCGGCGGCGACAAGCACGGCAAGACATCCCACCTGACCGCCGATCAAATCGACGATCTGGTGGCCTACCTCGAGACGCTCTAAATCCACCTACCGCGCGCGGGGCAAACCGTGGCGCGAGAGCGAGCGGGCGAAGCATTCGAGCTGTGCGCTCATGGGCGTCGGGGCGCGGTTCGCTCTGCATTTCTGTAACCCAGGCCGTAGCGCCGGCTTGGACGCCGAGCTTGGCCGTGCGACCGCATTCACGAAATGCTCTGCCGAGCCCTCCGCCAGCCGTTGCTTGACCATGAGCCCTAGCTCCGGCTGGAGCCTGGCGCAGGAGATCAGGCGGTCGCCAGTGTTCGACCCTGCGCTGGGGATTCGCTTGGCGATGGGGATCAGCTTGGCGACGGGGGTTGGCTTGAGCACGCGCATGCCGAGTGCCCTCACACACTCACGGCAATGAGGCCAAGTTTCTCGCGCACGCCGAGCTCGTCGCGCCCCGGCGCCCGCAGAAACTTCCCCTGTCGCTCCAATTCTGCTGCTACGGTAGCTCGAGGTGACGCTCTCGATCGAGCGTGCTAACTAGGGACGCGTCCGCTCATGCGCGAAAGCCCGGGTCAACGAATCTTGAGCATAGGCTCTGCCTGCCTCGCCCTCGCGCTGCTGAGTAGCCCTGCTGGTGCCGATGAGGCCGCAGACGCCCAGGCGGATGATGCTCCGGTCAACGACTATCGCGATGACGCGCGACGACTCGCCACCGAAGCGGCGGAACGCTATCAAGCAGGCGAGTACGAAGCGGCTCTGGACCTGTTCGTGAGGGCGGACAAGCTCTACGACGCGCCCACACTGAAGTTCTGGCAAGCCCGCTGCTACGAGCAGCTCGGTCGCCTGGTCGAAGCGGAGGCTCGCTACGCCGATGTGGCACGCGCCACGCTTCCCGAGGACGCCCCCGAACCCTTCATTCAGGCTCAGCGCGACTCTCAGGTGGCCCTGGAGCAGCTACGCAAGCGCTTACCGACCCTCAAAATCGTCATCGGTGGAGCCAAAGACATCTCCAAGGTCGAGCTCGACGGCAGGGTATTGCCGCCACCCTTGGTCGGCGCCCCCGTCGCGGTCGATCCGGGAACCCACACCATCAAAGTAACGCGTTCGAGCGGCCCCGTTCGCACCGAATCCGTTGCCATCGTGGAATCTCAGGCTCAGGAGGTCTACATCAGCTTCGAAGCGCCGGCAGGCACTCCTCTGATTCCTCTGATCGAATCAGATGCGCCTAGCGACGAAACGGGCGGCGACTGGCAAACCCCGGTCGGCTTTGCTGCCTTGCTGGGTGGCACCGTCGGCATTGGGTTAGGCGTATTTGCGGGGTTGAAGGCGATGGACGCACACCGCGTGGTCGAAGAGAACTGCACCGACACCTGTGAGCCCCCACAGCATGACGATCTCGATTCGTTTCGCCGGTGGCGCACCGTTTCTACGATCGGGTACGCCTTCGGTGTCGTTGGGCTCGGGGCTGGCGCCGTGCTGCTGCTCACTCGCGAAGACAGGCCCAGCTTCGCACTTCGCATCCATACTCATGGCGCCACGCTGCAGCACCATTTCTGATGGGTAGCGACCGATCAGTCCGCAAGCTCGCGCCGCACGCACTCTTCGATTTCAGAAGCCCGCGCCTGAGTCAAGGGAAAGACCGTCACGCGACACACGCGCTCCGCGAGCAACTTGACCTCTGGAGCTCGGACGAACGACGACCAGTGGTGGCGCATGGCGCGCAGCTGCACGCGGCGCAGTGATTCTGCCACCGGCTTTTGCGCGGGTAGCGTCAGCTCGAACACGTGGGCTTGCGTACCAGCCAACACCGGCACTTTCGAGATGGTGCCCTTGGCTACTAGCCCGTATGGAATCACGACTTGCTCGCCTCGTTCGGTTTCGACCGAAAGCGTCCGATGACTCATGGCGATGACGCGCCCACGCACCTCACCTACGTGTACGGTATCGCCCGGCACGCACACGCGACCAGCCTTGAGAAATACTCCCGTCACCACGTCGCGGAGCGGAGCCCATGCCGCCGCCACGAATGCACTCAATACGAGGGCCAAGGCGAGCGGCAAAATGGCCGGCTGATTCCTGAACAAGGTTCGCACCACGAACAGGCAGTAACCGACCAGCAACACCGCTCCTGCCACAGGCATGACACGCCTGAGGGTTTCCTTGCGCGCGCGGCTCATCGGCACGAGCTCGAGGCCGGTGGCGGCCGCCTTGAGAACAACCAGCAGCACGCCACCCAAGCCTACGTAGAGAATCAGCCGGTACCCCAAACCCGAGAAGTCGTCACTCACAGCAACAGCCCCTTTTCCTTCAAACGATCGCTCAGCACGTGGCTGATAGCCGGGTTGATTTCGTAAACCCCCTGCCGTGGTTCGTGGATGATTCGCATGCCCAGCAGCGCTTCCACCGAGCGCTCCAGCTCCAGCGGAGCCAGCTCCGTAATGCGGCGCAAGCGAGCCATACCCAGCTGCTTATGGACGAAAAACTCCAACAGGAGTGCGACCCACTCGACTTTCAAGCCCTCGAACACCTCCCAATCGCGGACGCGCGGCGCACTCGTGATGAGCACCTGATCGGAGACTCGCTCGACACGCGCCAGCCAAGCATGAAGCGCGGCACCCACTACTCCACCCGAGTACTCGAAGTAGCGTGAGAACAGCCGCGCCTTACCCAATTGGCTCAAGCGCTCCTCGGGCGTACCGTCCAGCTCGTAGGTGAGACCGGTCGAGCTGTGCCTCAGGAGCATCACCGCCTCGAGCTCCTCCGCGGTCAGCGGGTCACACTCCACGACCGCTTGGGCGAGGTCCGAGAGCCCCGTGAAGCGGTCCATGAGGTGCAACGCTTGGCGGCTCACCGACAGCACGAACAACACGTGTTCCCCGTGCCTCTGAATGCCTCGCAACAGCTCCTCGATGATCCGGTCGCCGTCGCGGCTTCTTTCCCACCACAGCTCCACGTCGTCCAATATCACGGCCGCGTTTTCCGGCAGCGTTCGCAGCACTTCCGAAACGCCACCACGCAGCCCTGTGGCCTTGCGCAAGCCGGCGGCAAAAGCGCCCATCTCGACCGAGCCTCCCATCGGCGCGATCACGCGGCTCACACTGAAGCCGTCGAGCAACCGTGCAGCGATGCGCTGGCACAACGCAGTTTTGCCGGTGCCGCGATCACCCACGATCAAAATGGCCCCACCGGCACCCTGGCGGTGGTCTTGGATGGACTGGCCAATTCGCGCCAGCTGCTCGCGACGACCTACCCAGAAGTTGTCGCCGATGGTCGCCTGTCCGTAGAACAGTTGCTTGTAATAGAAGGGGAGCGACTCCACCACCTCGGCGCGCGGACTGTGATGCTCGATGAACGTTTGAACGCGCTCCCGGGTCCACGCGTCGAGTCCCTCGTATCGCTGGCGTCGCTTCGCCAGCAGTTGCCCCGCGCTGCGCCGGTACAAGAGCTTGACCATGAAGCTCTTGAGCTCCCTGGCACCCACCCGAAGCAGCGAATGCGCGCCGTGCACCGCCCGGGCGCCGTGCCCGAGCCGAAGGTGCTGCTCCAATTCTTGGAATGTCGCGCCTAGCTCGTAGGCATTGCCGCTCTCAGCCAGGAGCTGCAATTGCTCTTCGAACACGTCCCTGACCTGGGTGATGGTCTGTCTCAGTTGATCGAGCTCGGCATCCAGACGCGGTAGGCCCGTGTCCAATACGCCGGCTAAGGTTTGTTGGCGCTCCTCCGCACCGTCCACGTCGGTCGCTTCGGACTCGTGCAGGTGAAAGGCCACATGCCGCTCGAGCTCGTGTGCGACGGCGAGCAGGCGCTGCTCGTGCCGCGGGACCGCCTTCAGGCCCATCTGGATCCCTCCCACGAACCGGGTCTCCACCAGAAACTGGAACAGACGTCTGACCGGGATCTCCAGCATCTCGAGCCCCTCATCCGACCCTTCCTCGAGCTTTTGAATGGACTCGTCGGTGGGGGTGTTCACGACTTCGGGCAGTTCCGCCACGGTGCCAGCCGCCTCCTCGAGCAGGCTGTCTATCGCCGATTTCTCGTCGAAGCGCTGGGTCGAGTCGAGTTTTACTTCAGCGTTCGCGCCTGCCGTACCATCGGCCGCCAACGCCTGCTGGAGCTGTCCGAGCGATTGCCTGAGCCCCTCGCATTCTGCCAGCGAGCCATGGCTGAGTTGGAGCACGATGGCTGCACGCTCCTTGTGTGCGATCGTGCTCAACCGAAACTGGAATTCGGCAATGCTGAGGCCCAGCAGAGCACGGTCTACCAACAACTTTTGATGTTGAACCCAGTGCTCTAGGTCCTCGCATACGTCGTGGTGGACCGCCTCGTGTAGATTCGACGCTCTGCGTTGCTTCTTGACCAGCGGCCGAACGTCGAGCCGCGCGACATCGTCGGAAAAAGCCTGGCAGATCTCGTGAGCAGCCATCATGAGCCGCCATTGCAAAACCCCGATACGCTGTTTGTGCTGAGCTGCCAGCTCGTTCAAGCGTTCGACCAGCTGTTGTCGTTGAATGCTCACCGCCCCGAGCACGCGCTCAGGCTCGTCCTGTAGATCGAACGAAAATGCAGCACCACCCGACGAGAGAGTCCTGCCGCATTGAATCATGCAACGCTGCGTCTCCAGGAGTATCTGCGACGCCCCGGCGCGCACGATGTCGAGGGAGGCTCGCTCGAAGTAGTACCTGAGCAGGCCCTGCACCGGAACCCGGTAGCTCACATCGGCTCGCCGAAACAGCGCCGCGAAGCGGCGACGGCGCTTGAATCGTCGCAAGTACGGCGAGTCTCCCTTGGCCGGCTTGAAGTCCTCGGCGCTGCGCACCACCACCAGCTCGGGACCCGTTAGGTCACCCCTGAGACGATCGTCCCCCAGAAATCCCTCTACCTGACCTTGAACGCGGCTTGCGCTGCCTTGCAGCGTCTCCTGAAACTCTACGAGCAGCTTTCGGCAGTCGTCCAGCAGCATGCTCTGGATACGCGCTGCCAGTCTCGGCCGCTGCCTCGGGTTGGCATGGCGAAACCCTTTTTCGAATTGGTCGAAGCGCCGCTCGACGGCGCGGGCAGCGTCGCGCACCAAGCGAACGTGGTCACCGCACACGCGCGCCACGGCCTGCTCATGGAAGTGCGCCACTCTTTGGCGATAGCGGTCTGCCAGGTCGCTCACCACATGGGCCAGAGCTGGCGCCGTGGGTGCTTGCAGCTCGGGCATCTGATCGCCCTGTGCCTGATCGAGCGCGGGAGGACGAAAGGAGATCAATTGTGTCGCACTGAGCCCCAGCTCCTCCTCGAACGCGCTGGACGCCCAAACGAACAGCACCTCCCCAACCGCACCGCGCAACTCTTCTATGCTATCGAGCAGGCCTTCGCTCGCCGCGCGCAGATCGTTGGGCAAGCCGAGCAAGGTCAGTTCGCTGTTGCCCGATTCCTTGTGGAGCCGTTCTGCAAATGTCAGCGCCCCGCCGGTGTCGCCGAGCACGCGAACGCTTGCCGTCAAGCGCGCGTCCATCAGCATGCGCTTCGTCATGGTACGCAGTTGATCGTTGCTGGCCGCGTCTTCGCTCACGAGCAAGAAGCGCACTTCGGAATCACGATGTCGTTCCGACGAGGTCAAGAACCGCGCCAGCGCAACGCACAGGGACAGATTGCCCGCGTCAGGACGCCACCAGATGTCGATGCGCTTCTGGCGAGCGTCACCGCGAGAGCCCGCCGTGTACAAGAGCAGATTCTTGTCCAGCGCCGAGAGCTGCTCGAGCAGCGCCGCCAAGCGCTCCCGTTCACGGCTGAGAGCGCCGTACTGCATGAGCACGGTGTTCGGCGAAAGCCCGGCAAACCCGTGGTAGCGCGACAACAGCGCAATCGCCTCGTAGGGGTCCTCGGCTTCTAGCCGCCGCGCGAACACGCCGGCTCGCGGAGCTATTGGACCAGCTACCGGCGCTCCCTTGCCCGAAGCGCCCGTAAGCTCGAAGATGGTCAGAATACCGTTACCTGCTACTAGCGTTTCGCCAAACCGCGTCAGCTCGTCGCCCCGGATACCCAAGGCCCCGTGCAGCTGCTCGTCGGAGGACGAACGAAACGCGACGATGTTCGGGCGCCAGTTGCGCCGTTGCTCGCTGACCTGGCTGAGTCGATACAAACCCGAGCGCACCAACGACGACCAAATGCCCTCCCAAGTATCTCCACCTTCCAGCGTGAGCTGCTTGCGTTTCAGGTACAAGAACAGCCCGGTCATGAGAGCGCTGGCGCCCAGCATCGCCAACAGGTCGAGCTGGATCATCACCACCACAGTGGTTACCGCTCCCAATACGCTGATGGTGCGCGGTATTCTGAAGGCCGGTCTGAAGTCGGGGCTGGCCCAGCTCTCGATCGCGCTCGAGGTGTTCAAGAAGCCGTAGGTCGTCAAGTACACCATGGACACGATGCGAGCGATGGCATCCAGCTCGGCGATCAGAATGCCGCCTTCGGCGATAAAAAAGGCAAGAATCAGAGCATTTCGCGGCTCGTTGGTTTTCCCATGCCCCTTCGCGAAAACGTTCGGCGTGATGCGATCGACGGACAGCGCTTGCAGAATGCGTGGCGCGCCCATGATGCTTCCCAGGGCCGACGACAACGTGGCCCCCCAAATGCCAGCCACCACCAGAGCCGGCACCAGCGCGAGATCTTTGAGCACCTGCGTATTGTTCACCAGCTGTTCCGGCGAGGCGCGCAGAGCGACAAACACGGCGAGCCCGACATACACGACCATGCCAAGCATGATGGCCGCCATGGTCCCCCGCGGAATCGAACGCCGCGGGTCCCGCAGATCGCCCGACATGTTGACGCCGGCAGTGAAACCGGTCACCGCCGGGAAAAAGATGCCGAACAAGAGCCCCATGGGCTCGGAATCTTCGATGGGCTTGAGGTGAGGCGTACCCTCTGCGCCTGGGGACCCACCAGCGAAAATGGATGCCAGCGACAGCGCGATCAAAACCAGGATGACGTATTGCGTCTTGATCGCGAACGAGGTCGAGATCAACGTCACGATGCTGAGCAAAATGAGCACGATGCTACCCACCACACGAATTTCCGTGGGGGTTCCGCTGCGCCCGATGGTCGACAGAAAGCTCTCGGAAAACCCAATGATGTACAGACTCACGCTGAACGAGAGCCCCACGAACAACGCGAGCCCCAACGTACCGCCGATGGATAGACCCAAGCTCCGCGAGACGATGTAGTACGGGCCGCCAGCGCCCACCGTCTTGTCCGTGGCGATTGACGAGATGCTCAGGCCAGTGCTGACCGAGATCACGTGGGCCACCACGATGATCCCGAGCGCTGACCACAAGCCTGCTTGACCGACCACCCAGGGCAGCCGGAGGTACATGATGACGCCCAGGATCGTCAGCAGCGAAGGGGTGAACACACCCCCGAACGTTCCGAACTTGGAATCCTTGGCCATCGTCAGATTCGGCGCGCAGCCAAAGCAGCCGAACGCTCAGAAACGCACGAACCGAGCGGAGCCCGGCGTACCTGCACTAGTTTGCGGCAGTGGGCTCGGGAAGTCGAGTCGAGCCGCGCCGCGCGAGCGGGCCGCGGCTACTTGTAGAAGTGCTCAACGATGCGCTTCAGTATGTGCGCCGCATCACGCAAGCAGACTCGGCTCGTACGCCGGAGGTGCCTTGAACCCCATCAGGTGCAGGGCCGTAGCCGCTACGTTGGCCAACCCCGCACCCCGCACTTGCTCGTTGAAGCGAAGCTCGTGCCCAGGCGCGTAGATATGGAATGGTACGGGGTTGAGCGTGTGACTCGTCTTCGGCTTCAAGGTGCCGTCGTCGAGCTTCGCGAAAGCTCCTGCCTTGTCGAGCTCGAACATCTCGTCGGCGTTGCCGTGATCGGCCGTGACGACTAGTGCTCCCTGCAAGCGACGGATCACCGGCAGCAAGCGACCGAGCTGAAGGTCCACGGCTTGCACCGCGCAAATGGCCGGCTCCAAGCAACCGGTGTGCCCAACCATGTCCCCGTTGGCGTAGTTGATACGCAAGAAGTCATACCGATTTTCCTTCAACGCGGCGATGGTTGCATCGGTGATCTCGCTAGCCTTCATCCAAGGCCGCTCTTCGAACGGCACCTGGTCGCTGGGGATCTCGAGGTAGCATTCCAGCTCGTCGTCGAACTTGCCGCTGCGATTGCCGTTCCAAAAATAGGTGACGTGACCGTACTTCTGCGTTTCGCTGCAAGCGAAAGTGCGCTTTTTGCTATGGACCAGGTATTCGCCCATGGTCTCTCCTATCGTGGGCGGGCTCACCAAAAAGTGCTTCGGCAGCTTGAGATCGCCGTCGTACTGCATCATACCGCAATAGAAGACCTTGGGGCGGGGTCCGCGATCGAAAGCCTCGAAATGTTCATCCTCGAAGGCTCGGCTGATCTCGATGGCTCTGTCACCGCGGAAGTTGAAGAACACGACGGAGGCGCCGTCACGAATGGGCCCCACCGGCTTACCCTGCTCATCGACGATGACGAAGCCCGGCAAGAATTGGTCGATGACTCCCGCATCTTCGTCTCGCAATGTCTTGATGGCTTCGGACAAGCTCGAAAAGCCCCTGCCCTCACCGCGCACGTGCAGCGCCCAGCCGCGCTCGACCATCTTCCAATCGGCTTCGTAGCGGTCCATGGTCACTTGCATGCGACCGCCGCCCGATGCCACGCGATAGTCTCGACCTGACTTGCTGTTGATCTCGCCGAGCTTTCGCTCCAGCTGATCCACGTAGGTCAGCGCGCTGGTTTGGGGCACATCGCGGCCGTCGAGCAGCGCGTGAATGCGCACCTTCTTCACATCGGAGCGGTCACACTGGTCGAGCATCTGCAACAGATGATCGATGTGGCTATGCACATTTCCGTCGGACAACAGCCCGATGAAATGCACGGCTTCGTCGTGCTGCTTTGCGCCGTGAATCACGTTGTTCCAGCACTCGCCGGCGAAGAGCGAACCATCTTCGAATGCGGCGTTGACCAGCTTGGCTCCTTGATCGAACACCCTGCCTGCGCCGAGCGCATTGTGACCCACTTCGCTGTTGCCCATGTCACTGTCCGAAGGCAGGCCAACCGCCGTGCCGTGCGCCTTCAACTGCATGCTCGGAGCCTGCGCGGCGAGCCTGTCGAGCACGGGGGTCCGGGCGAGCCAAACCGCGTCCCCGTCGTTTTTGGCTCCAATGCCGACACCATCCATCACGACGAGCAGGACCGGCCCCTGCACACCGGGGAAATTCGGGTGTTTTTCGAGTGCGTAGCGAGTCATTCGGGTGTTCTAACCGCCGCACCGCGACTTGTCATGTCTCTTTCTGCGGCTTGCAATTGGCGGGCGACGTGGATAGGAGACGCGCCACGGTTGTTTCCATGAGGTTTCTCATTCGATGACGCCAACGCGCTGGGTCCTCGCGGCGCTTTGTGCCGCCGGCGTGCTCTTCGGATGGTGGATCATGGCCGCGCTCGTCGAAAGTCCGCCTGAGCGCCCCGCTCTGGTTGCCCGGATTCAATCATTGCCCCCCCTCGCTCAGCTGCCACCGGTCGCCCGCGGCACGCCCAAGCTGATCGATAGCCTGGTCTCTCCCGCCGGTCCCGTTTGGCTGCTGTTCGAGTCCGATCCCAAGGCTCCACCCTTGCTCTGCAAGTTCCCACGCGAGTCGAACGGCGGTGTTGGTGCGCCGCTGTGCAAGTCAGCCCATCGTGAGCTGTCCGGCCTTGCCTCGCGAGCCCGCTTGGCCGAAGCAGGAACACCCGGCGTCTTGGTTCCGGGAGCTACGGCTGCCGATGGCGTCAGGGGCCTCGACGCCGAAACCGGGAAGCCGCTGAGTGTGAAGTCAGCTGAAACCGGCCTAACCGTGGACGCCACACCCGGCACGCGGTTGGTCCGTAGCTTTCAGCAAACCCTGGAAGCGGGTCTGCCAGCGCTGCAGCAGGTGAGTCCCAAGGAGGCCATCTATACCGGACCTCTGACGGGCTTTGCTGCGACTCATCCGCCACCTGCGGCTCCATCCCGCTCCGAAAGCGAGGACTGGACCTGTGCCACACCAGCAGGCTACATCGAAGCGCGCCTGGCAACGAAGCAAGCCCCGAGTGACGGCAGCTCAGCCAACATCGAGGTGGCGTTCGTTTCGCGCGGCAAAGTCATCGCAGAAACCAGAGGTCGACTGCCCGTTGACCGCGGCTTCGTTGCACCGATGGCCTGCACGGCCACCGCCGCTGTATTCACCTGGTTTCATCGAGGCAGCCTTTCCGAGCTTCGCTGCTCGCCGGATGGCTGCCAGCGCGCCCGCGTCGAGGTGGGCGATATTCCAGAAGCAAGCCTAGTGGCGCTGGCGCTAGCGGGCGACAATACGATCGTGGTCTGGCGCGACAAGCAAGAGCGCGCCCTGGTGCGCCTGGGACCGCTGGCATCCTTCGGACAAAGTCCGACCGCACCGCTGTGGCAACCACAACAGAGCAAGGCGACCGGCTGGCGCCTGCTTCGCGCGCTCCCCACCGGTCAATCACTGCTCTTGTTCGTTCAAGCTCTCGGTGACCCGGCCAGCGTCAAGGCGCTGCAGATTCATGCCGATGGCAGGCTCCAGAGCCTCGCGCCCAGCTGATCAACTTCCCAGCTCCCAGCGCGACGGCGGCGGCACGATCAAGCGTAGCGCCTGTTTGTCGACGTCGATTTGCACCTCGGACGTCGCCACGAACTCTTCTCCGTCGACTTGGGCGGCGAGCGGCACGGACGCACGAGGCTGGTACAGTCGCAGCCTGGCATGCGCGATGCGGAATGGCTTCGAATGGCGAATGCCGATGGTGTTCAAGAGCTCCTCTGTAATGGGATTGCCCTGCAGATCCACGATCGCCTTGCTGGTCCAATCGCGCTTCCCGCGGAAAGGTACCACTTCGAAAAACCCGTCATCGTGCTTGGAAGTCCGGTCGAACACCCATGCGCCGGCATACACGCGCGTGCCTTTCACGATCAGGTCCGTGAGACCGGACAGATGCCGCGATTGCCCATCGTACTCGATCAGGGCATCGAACTTGTCCGTGACCACGTAGGATTCGAGAAAGACGCGTAGCGCAGCTCCGGCGTAGACCCACTGGTCGCGATAAATCGCGCCCAGTGGCTTCAGTTGCTGAACGATGCGCCGGTCAGCGTTGCGAGCAGCCAAAATGCGAGCAGAAATACCCCAACCCGCAGAATCGAAAAAGCACACCCGCAAAAGCTCGCCGTGCGGCTGTGTGCGCACCGTGATCCAGCCTACGTCCAAGCGCGTCTCGTTGGCCTCCGCGATGACCCCGACGTTCGAGGGCAAAGCATCTTCGCCGGCGTGCATGCCGAAGCTCTTGCCGGTGTCGTTGGCGGTTCCGGTGGGCAGCATGGCCACGGCGATCTCATCGGGGCGGTCGCATTCGAGCACGCCCGCCCCCACCTCGCGGAAGGTGCCGTCACCTCCCTGTGCAATAACGACGCTGTAGTTCCCGTTGTTCAAGGCGTCGCGAACTTTGGCCACGGTTTTGCCGTGAGGCTCGGTCGGCAAAAAGTCGCACGATACGCCCGCTTGCCTCAGCAGCACGCGCGCTCGTTCGATGCGGGCGCGGTTCTTACCGCTCTGCGCCGTCGGATTACCTACCAACAGGTGCGTCGCCGTCATGACAGGCCAAAATTCAACATTGGCCTAGCTTCACTAGCACCTTGTTCGGTTCATCGACAACTTGCAGCATCAGCTCGCGCTTACCGGCTTTCAGGCTCTTGCCGGCCTCGATGCGGTCCACACGCGCACCCGTAACCCGCGCCGTGGCTTCCTGCCAACTCATGCCCGGGGGCGGATAGACCAGTAAGCATTTCGGCGGCTGCGCCGACCTCTCATCCGCGTACTCGAACACGAGCAACTCCGCGCCGTACTCCATTTCGAGCGTGGCGGGCCGTTTACCAGGTCGCACACGGAAGTCACGGCGTTCGTAGTATGCGCGGGCCTTGTCCCATGGCATGTTCACCGGCACCGGCCCCACACAGCGGACCTCTTTGCCGCTCTCGCGCTGCTTGTAGGCCATACCCTTTGGGCAGTCCGGATCACCCTGCTTCACGAGCCGAGCGAGCTCTTCGGCGCTGCGCTCACGGCGCTTCGGCGGACGCGACTTCAGCCACTCGTAGTGTGCCGAGATCTTCTGGCGCGCTTTGCCGAGCTCCTCCACCTCTCCTGACTTCCCGGCAGCCTCGCAAGCGGCGATCGCACCGTCCATGGCCTTCAGGCTCTGTTGAACGCTGTCGATGGAGCTGGAATCGATCTGATTGACCGTTGCCTGGGCCGAATTGAAGCTGTCCTGACACAAGGCGGCTTCTTGCCTGTTGCATCCAGCCAAGAGGCAAACAGCCACACCGAGGCAGAGACTCGCGGACCAGCCCCGCGGGGCCAAGAACCAAGAGCCGAACGGTCGACGACGTACCATGCCGCCATCGTACCACAGCTGGCAAACTCGCGGTTTTACTCGCTTTTTACTGGTATTTTCCAGCGAACTCCAGCGCGGAGCGGGCGCTGCCTTGTTCTCGTTCGTGGAGTCGCGAGCAAACAAAAACCTAAAAGTACCCGCTGAGCCGTTTGGTAGGCAGCGACTTTCCGAATCGATCACCTTTGGTGCGTTCCTAAGAACAGCGCAAAAAGAGAACACCCCATTCGTCCACCACAGGACGAGAAAATTCCCAGACGACGGCGCTTCACTTTCATCGCCGTTTCTTGACCACGGCGACAGCACCATCACCGATAATGGCGCGCGCATGACCTTCAGAACCCATCGAGCTCGTGACGCAAGGCCGCTGCCTTGGGTTTGTCTCCTACTCGCCGTCGCGTGCAGTCACACGCCACCGCCAAAGTCTCAGCCAAGCCAGCTGCTCGAACGGGTCATGCCGATGTTTTCGTCCACCTCCCTCAATGGAACCTCCATCGAGACCGGCGGGATCGATGCTCCCATCATAGTCAAGTTCTTCGATGCCGACTGTGCGGCTTGTTCTCGTACGCTGCCCGCGGCCCAGCACGTTTACGCAGAAATGCCCGACGTCGTCGTGATCGGCGTTTCGGAGGATGCTGCCGAAGCGAAGGCGCGCCAGGCGGTCGACAAATACGGCCTCAGGTTCCCAGTGGTCGTCGACAGCGACAACAGTATCGCACGCAGCTTTCAGATCAAAAACACGCCGATGACATTCGTTGCGGATAGGCAGGGCCGTATCCGTTGGGTGGGCGGAGAAAACGTCACGGAGGCCGTCTTGATGGCCGCTGTGGAGTCCGTCGACGACTGAGCCGCGAGCTATCGCCGGCGCCGCACCCGGAGTGACAAGGCCCCTACCCAGCCCGCGACCAAGAGCAGCCCGCCCGCTTCGCGCGCTTCTTCCACTCCAGGACCGTACATTTTTGCGTCTCCAAATACATCGGCCAACGCCGGTGGATGATTCACGACGGTCGGGATCAACGTGAGCGCCCAGGCGAGTGCCACCAAGGACACGACCATACCGAATGTCGGATGTAGGCGGCCGCGGTGAAAGGCGAGCGCGCACGCCAGGGCCACTAGGTAGATAGCTATCCATCTCCACGGATCGGGGTCGTTGTATTGGACCAAAGCCGCGAGTAAGAAGGCTGCCGCGAAAGCCAGGTTCACGAGCTTGAACGCCATGGGCGGAGTCATTCGACAGGCGCCCCCGAAAGTCAAAGCGGCACTCCGCCTAGTTGCCAAAAACTAGTCGCAAGCCCGTGGATATATGCACACTCCGGGCGGGTCGCGCTACCGGGGCATTGGACAATCCCAGCACCGCTAGATCGCACGAGCTCACGTCTCACGTTCGATTTCGAGAGCACCCGGTTTGCTGCATGATTGAGCCAATGACACGACCTTCTTGCTTGCTCGCCGGCACGCTCGCGCTGAGCGCAGTGCTGCTCGTCGGCCATGGTGCTAGAGCACACGTCTCGCTGATCGATCCGCCACCGCGCCTCGAGGGGGAAGCCGGCGTCAATCAGCTGAAGTCGCGCCCGTGCGGACAGAACAGCAATGCGCGAACGACCACCGTCACGGAGTATGCTGGCGGTGAAACCATCACGATCACCTTCAGCGAGTACATCGATCACAACAGCTATTACCGGATTGCGCTCGACGTCGATGGCGACGATAGCTTTCCCTATCGGCCCGAGCAGAACACCTCTCAACAAGGGGACGATCCCCTGACGTCCGACGCGCCGTTGAGCGATATCAACGAAGTTTTGGACGTCTACATACTCGGCTATTTCTTGGACGACGAGGCAGGGTTCGGGCAACGGCACGAGTACTCGACGACGGTCACCCTTCCGAACATCGACTGCACCAACTGCACGCTGCAGTTGATCCAGTTCATGTACAACGACGACCAACCCTACTACTACCAATGTGCCGACATCACCATCACCGCCAGTGATTCGGGCAACACGACTGACGCTGGCGCGGTGAGCACCGGCGCCGGCGGTATGATGGGGACCATGGGAACCGGCGGCGCGAGCAGCAACGCGACCACTGACCAAACCGCCGTGACCGGCTTTGGTGGTTCGGCGAGCAGCACGACGAGTAGTTTCGACCCAGCGACTACCACCTCGACTACCAGCGCCGTGGCTACGGCGACGACGGGTGGCAACACCGTCGCCGGGCCGGTGACGTCCGGTACCACCGGAGCAATGGCTACGGCGATCGGCGCGGGCGGCACGGCCACCGCCACCACCGCCGCTCCGCCCGCGCCCGCTGGCGACACCGGCAGCTCGTGCCGCATGGCAGTGAGCTCGAGCGGTCGCGGTACGGCGCTGGGCGTGTGCCTTGGGCTCGGCCTCGGGTTGATGGCCTCTCGCCGGCGTGCTCGCCGAAGCCGCTGAGCGAGCCCCAAGGAAACGTCTAGCACGTGCAGCGAGGCGGCACCTACGAGGTTTTGAGCCGGATCGCCAGCTCGCTCGACGTAGTCCGTGCCAAGCTGTTCGGCTTCAGTGCTCGAACCGCTGCGCTGCGAGCATTCGTCATCCACAAAGACGTGCGCATCAACACCTTGTGTCTGGGCCAGGCTGCCTTGGCGGGCGCCGCTGCATTGTTTTGCCCGAGCCTGCTGCTCGTGCTTGGACCGCTCGTACTCGGTGTTCCGCACGTGGCGAGCGATGTGCGCTACTTGGTCTTGCGGCGCCCTGGTCCGCGAGCATTCGGCTATGCGGTCGTCGGTTTTTCAGTCGCCTTGTTGTGTCTGCGACTGATAGAGACGGCTTACCTGGGCGACCCGCGATTTGCCGGAGTCGAGCTCGCACTGGTGACACTTTGGCTGTGGGTGTCGGCCAGCTTGGCAGCACCCGGTCCTCGCCGCACGTGGGCGCTCGTGGGAACGCTCGTGCTCGGATACGTGGCACTCGGTGAGCCGACGCTGGCGCGCGTGATTTTCGCCCATGCCCACAACCTCGTCGCCATCGTCGTTTGGTACGCTCTGTTCCGCCCGCGACGGGCCTCGAGCCTGCTGCCACTCGCGTGTATCCTGCTCGGTGCGGGCGCGCTGTTCTGGTTTGGCGGCACGGTGCCCGAGCGCTTCGGCTTGCCAGAATGCTTCGACCTACACATCGAAGCCGCTGCGCGATGGCTGGCGCCGGGCGTAGCCAGCGAGCATCAGTTGGGGCTGGTGCTGAGCTACGCTTTCCTACAATCGGTTCACTACGCCATCTGGCTATTCTTGTTGCCGCTGGACGCTCATCCCTCGCGAGGCTCGGCGACCTTCTCCATGTCGCTGCAAAGCGCCTGGCGAGATTTTCGTGGCTGGGGCCTAGGCTTCATTGCCCTCGGAGTGGTCACTGTCTCTGTAGCAGCGGTGCTCGATCCACTCACCACCTCCGCCGTCTACCTCTTCGTCACGCCTTTCCACGGCTATCTGGAGCTTGCAGTCCTGGCCGCATGGCTGGCAACCCCCTCGCGAGCCATCGCTACGGAAGGAACCCCCGCTGGTTGCCGTGCTCTATCCAACTAATCCCACTAGCTCGTAGCGGTCGGCAGCGCCTATTTCCACCGCACGACGCCAAGCGGGCCAAGGGCCGCCAAGGATTTTTTTGATTGGGCGGCGACTATTCACGACCGGCAGATGCCATTTTGAGGTTCACCTAGCGAGCCTGCGCAGTATTCGTTTGGGCTCGTCTTCTCGGTTGCGCAGTCGCCCCTCTTGAACCATCGATGCTCGTGTGCGGCCTTCTGAATAAAGACCAACCGCAAAAACGCAGAATACGCAAAGCGCACTTCCCGATCCGAAAGCTCAGCCTATCGTGAATGCTAACGGGTGGGACGAGAGATTCGAATTATTTTGCTTCTTTGCGTGTTTCGCGGTTTTGCGGTTCCTTGAAGAATCTCATCAGCGATTAGCGCCTACTAGAGCGCTCAAAGCTCATCACGCCAAGTGCGCACTTTCTAATCCTTGGCGGCCCTTGGCGCTCGTCGCGCCTTGGCAGTCTTCGGGCGTCTCGAACCGGGCCAACCTGTCAGAGCCAATGCACCCTCTCGTCCCGCTCCTGCGCGATGTGCCTGCCCGGACAACCGCGATAGGCGCTCATCGATGGGCTACAGGAGCGCCTAATCAGTACTCGGATTGAGCCGTTAGGTAGTCGGGGTTGCGTGGCAGTTCTTTGGCCATGCGTTGCAGGTGTACGCCCGCACGCGGGTCGCCCGCCACGGACATGGCTCTCAGCGCCAAGAGCCGAAGGCTCAGGGCCTCGTCCGACCCTGGAGGCTGCAGGTAACTCGTGATGACGTTGGCCGCCATCCAACCCTTGTCTTTGCCGACGAGCAGGGCGTCGACCCAGCGTTCGTGAGGTTTGAGCAGGTCCTTGTACAGCGCATCGCCGTAGAGCTTGACGGCATCGGCCAAGCGATCGTCGGCCAAGAGCGCGTTGATGTGCTCGATGAGGGCGCGATTGCTGGTGCTTGCTTTGTCGAGAGCGTCTTTGCTCAACTTCACGGCTTCGCGGAAGCGCCCTTTGTAGCGTTCGTACCGAGCAATACGGATCTCGTGCAGCGCCGTGCGTTCGGGCTCGGCCCATTCTTCGATGATCTTCCCGGCTCGGCCCAAGTCGCCCTGATCCAGCGCGGCGTCCGCCGCGATGAGCTCGCCCCACAAGCTGTTTGTCTCGACGAAATCTTGCAGCTTGCCCGGGCTCGGATATTCGGCCCCCGTCAAGATCCCGTCGGCAGCCAGCAGTGCCGCGTACTCCGGCTTTTGCTTGTCGGAGCTCGGCATGGCGTCCAGCGCGTCTTGCAGAGTCTTCGCATCTTGCTGCTCGTACGCCTCCACGGCGTCGATGCTGCTCGTATCGAGGCCAGCCGCCTTCGCCGTCTGGCGGGCCGCCGCAAAGTCACCCTTGCGAAGCTGCATGCGCGCAGCCAACGCCTTGGCCGGAGCATACCCTTTGGCGAATTCCTGCACGCGGTCGATGGCCTCGTCGACCATCTCGCCCTGGTTGACATCCGCAGCGAGCCCGGCCAGCTGCACCAACAAAGCCGGGCCGTCCGCGTTCTTGATCGCCCGGGTCAACAGCTCCTTGAGATCGTCCTTCTCGTCGAGCATTGCCTGAACCAGGCGCACCAATTCGGGGACGGTCGCCAGCACGGGCGGGAGACTCGATACTTCGGCCGCCTCGAGCTTTGCCTGATCGGGCAACTCACGACTCCGCCCGCTGTCCACGACCCAATCGAGCGCGTTCAAGGCGCGGCTGACGACGCCCAGGTTCGGATCGACCCGCGCCGCTTCACGCATCGCCTCCAGTTCGGGTTTGGCCCCTTGGGCGCCCCGGGTCAACAGCGCAAGGCGCGCTCGATAGACCTTGGGCAGATGCCAAACCGGCTCCGCTTCTCCAGCCATGACGTAGCGCTTCGCTGCCTCTTCTACCCTGCCCACGCGTTCCAGCAGGATGCCGGACAGCAGCAGCGCGACCGGATCTTTCTTCGTGGCGGTATCGAGCTCTTCTGCCTCCTCCGCGTCATCGGGCTTTCCTTCGAGAGCAGGCAACAGCTTCACGAAGCCCACACGCTCCTGGGGCGCTTCGGTTTCTTTCAGCGCGCTCACTCGCTTTTCCAGCAGCTTCGGATCGGTGCTCGGATCGAGCAGCCGAAGCACGGTGTATTGCCTCAGCGCTAGTACTTCGGCTTCTGGTTCCAACGACACGAAGAGGGGCTCTTCCGAAAAACCCAAAGTGCTTGCGAACCCATTGGCCAGACTGCCGTAGCTCGTCACCTCGAAGGACTGGTCGAGATACGTCGAGATCTTCTTCACCTCGTTCACGTCAGAGGACCAAAGCAAGGGCCTGGCTTGAGTCAAATCGTTCTCGAGCGCTTCTTGCCGCTGACGCGTGTCCCGATGCCACCACACGAGCACGACCGCCGCCACGACGGCCGCGGCCAACAGCGCCGCTCGCGCCTTCTTGGGCTTGAATTGCGCCAACCTCCCCCGTCTGAAATCCGGAGCTTCGGCTTGGACAGCCACGGGCTGCACGCTCACCGCAGCAGGCGGCGGCGGACGCGACGACAACTTGCGCAGCTGATCGCCGCTCTTCTTCTTCAGCTCCTCGAAAGATTCGACCGCCTTCGTTCGAAGCTGCTGCACCCGGTCGCGCCAGCCCGCGCCGTCGGCGTCAGGGGGAGCGCTGGAGCGCAACTGCAGCGGCGCGGTGGGAGCGGGGGCAGACGCGATGCCGCCACGCGGCACCATACCGGGGTTGAAGGCGCGCGTGGGTTCGTCATCGTCATCGTCGAAATCCCACTCGCCAGCGCCTGCCGTTCCTTGGCCGCCAGGGTCGTCGAAGCCCGGCGGCGGAGGCAGCCTGAGCGGCGCCGCAGGGGCGGCATGAGTCACTGGCGGCGGGACCGCTGCACCGAGCTTGAACGACGCCATGGCATGACCCGGTGCGGGCACGCTGGTGACTGGACTGGCTATCGGTGGTGGCGGTGGCGGGGCGCTCGAGCTGACGTTCGTGCGTGGCGGCGGTGGTGGGGCACTAGCGAAGGGTGGCGCGCCACTGCTGCGCACCGGCGGCGGTGGAACACTCGTCACCGGCGGCGGCGGAACACTCGTCACCGGCGGCGGGCTGGTCGTCCGCACCGGAGGCGGCGGAGCGCCAGTAGCAAACGGCGCTCCACCCACACGGGGCGGTGGTGGCGGGGCGCTCGCAGCGAGCGGGGTCCCGCCGTTGCGCCGCGGTGGCGGCGGAACACTGCTACTCAGAGGCGGACCGCGGCGCGGCGGTGGCGGAAGGCCAGTACTCAGGGGCGCGCCGCTCGAGCGAGCTGGAGGCGGCGGGACACTCGACGGCCGCACGCTGCCCCGCACCGGTGGTGGGGGACGGGCCGGTTCGTCGCCCTCGACCCCGTAGCTCGGCAACCCGTCCTGCGCGTCGGACTCGTACCGCGCCGGCGCGGCGCTCGGTCGCACCGCCGAGTGCAGCCCGCGCAACACGCGCGCCGACTCCTCTTGCATGCCCAAATCCGAATACATTCGTGCCACGCGAGCCAAAACCCTGGGCTGACCCAAATGCGCGGTCTCGATCATTCTGCCAGCGTTCAGTGCACGCCTGGGATCGTTCGCTCGCGTCAGCGCGGCGCATTCAGCAAGCGCCTGCTCAATCCTGGATTCCGAGGCTGTATCGGTGAACGCTGAACTCATTGCCATGATCGGGATCGGCTACCCGTGCTGAACCGGTCGGAGCGATTCGACCCACTCGTTGGCCCGATGCCCCGACCTCGCGGCTGACTGACCTAGATTTCAGCAGCTTTCGCCCGCGGAAGGAAGCCCGCGCACCCGAAACCACAGAGAAAGTAGAATAATCCTGTGGACTTGTATACCACAGCGCGATTGGAATCGAGTGCGTGGGGCAGTGATGCCCAGCCAGCATGGACAAGGGCCGGCCCCGCACCCTCGTCCGACCGCGAGTTGGTGACTTGAGACCCGGCGATCTTGGAAGTAGCTTCCCCCGCCATGCGGCAGATCTACTTCGGAGCGCTCGGCGCCCTTCTCCTTATTGTTGGTTGCAAAAGTAAAGACGACGCGGCAGGCACTGCGCCCGCCCCCAGCGCTTCGGTAGCCACGAAGACGGGCGCGCTGGAAGTCAAATGGGTCGGCAAGCGCTTCAGCATCGAAGGGGAGAGAGCTCGGGGTAATTTCGTCGTGCCAAGTCGCCCCGAAGACTCCAATGGATTGACCGTGCGCAGCTACCTCTACGACTTCCCTTCGGGAACGAAGGCGACGTTCGGCGGCAAGACCGAGTCGGTCAAAGAAGGTAAGCCTTTGGTTCAGGAGGCCAGCTTTGCCGACAAGATTGCCAACCTGAAGCTCGATGACATTCAGCGCAAGCGCGTCGAGCTCGAGATTCCGCTCACCATTTCGTATCCCGGTCGCGGTGAGCTGAAGCTGAAGGTTCCCGGTCTGAGGATCGCGCACGCTGTCGCCCACGAGCTGACGAAGGCCGAAAAAGAGCCCGTGAAATTCCCAGGTGAGAAGGCGGATTCCGGCCCGCTCGACACGGTCGGGATCGTCCGCGTGCGCTCACGCTCACGACGTTTGCGGGTGCTCGGCGAAGGAAAGCTATTGTCGGACATCGATTGGGTCGCGATCGAGCGAACCCATGGCGACCCGCGCAAGGTCGAATGTCCGCGCCCCGGGAAGAAACCGCGCGTGCTCAAACTCACGGACGTCGAGGTCGCGGTGTTCGAGCGACTCACCGCAAAACCGGTAGAAACGAAAGTGTTCGAAGCGAAAGCCGACTGCACACCGCTGGCCAAAGGCCCACAAGATCACAAAAAGCTCGGCGCTGCTCCGCAGACCCAACGTGAAGAGATCGACACTTGGCTGCGCGCCAAGCTCGGCCTGCCAGAGCCCCCCAAAGACGCCACTCCGGCGGCTGCCAAGCCTCCGGTAGAAAAGGCGCTTGCTCCGGCCAAACCACCCGCCGGTCAAGCTGCGCAGCCTGCACCAGCTCCAAAGCCAGCAGCGCCCGCCGCCGCTGCAGCCGACTCCAAGTAGGCTCCGGCAATAGCAGCAGCTGGGTCAGCCGCGCTTGAGCCCGGCTTGGCGCGCCTGTTGCTCGAGGTTTCGGTAGCGCTGCGCCAGGGCTCGCACCAGCGCCCCGGTCCAGCCGCCGAAGCCGAGCCCCTCCATCATGGTCACCTTGTTGAGCACCATCACACTGGTGCGTTCCACTGCCTCGACGCTGGCCGCTCTCGGCTCATCCAACAGCAGCGCCATCTCGCCGAAGACGTCGCCGGGGCCCATGGTGAGCAATGCTTCTTCACCACCGTCTACGCTCCGGTAGACTCGGCAGCGCCCACTGATGATCATATAAGCCTCATGGCCGACATCCCCTTCGCGAATGATCACCTGGCCCGGCAAAAAGACCTTGCGCGGCAGATGTAGGCCCCCGAGCAAGAATCCGCGCACGTCTTCCTGCAATGCAACGACGCTGGTGTATCGCTGCTCGGGCTCCGGAGCCACGGCCTTGTTGACGATTGCGCACATGCGCCGCGAGACCCCAAGCCCGAATACCGCTTGCTCGACGGGGAACACGTGCCCAGCACACGCGCGACGCAAGATTTCGTCCGGATCGCTTTCATCCCCATACGGCAACTGTCCGCTGACGAGCTCGTAAAGAATGGCCCCGAGGCCGAAGACATCGCTGCGCTCGTCCATTTCGTTGGGATTGCCGCGAGCCTGCTCCGGGGCCATGAACTGGGGTGTACCTACCGCACCCTCGGCGTACATCTGTGAGGCGTACCCCGAAGCAGGAACCGTCTTCGTGAGGCGAGCCAGGCCCCAATCCATCAGGTAGACCTGGCCGAAGTCCGCCACCATGATGTTTTCGGGCTTCAAATCGCGATGAATCACACCTCTGTGGTGCGCGTAGGCCACCGCGTCGCAGACCTTCAGAAAGATTTCGAGACCCTGTTCCAAGCGCTCCGTCGATCCGGGCTTGTACGCGGGATCGCGCAGCCAACGGTCGAACCCAATGCCCTGCACGAGCTTCATCGTGAAATACGGAACACCCTCCGGCGAGATGGCGAGCTCGTGGACAGGCACGATGTTCGGATGCTCCAACTGGCCAGTCATTTGTGCTTCGGCGATGAAGCCGTCCCGGTACATCGGTACGCGCGACAGCTCTCGATCCAGCCGCTTGAGCGCCACGTGCCTGAGCAGATTTCGGTCGGTGGCTGGATGAATGCGCCCCATGCCGCCACGGCCCAGCTCGGGGTGCAGCTGTAGGTGGGGCGGCACGGGTATGCCTTCCTCGAGAATCTCGCTCTGGGTCACCGTGTGTGCGCCAGGAACCGGGATTGACTCGATCACGCTGACGGGCGGCAATGATTCGTGAGACTCGTCGTCTGGGTGGGACATGGTACTCCTGCGGCATCTTCCTTATACAGCCGATTCAGAGCGAACGTTTCGAAAACCGCCGGGCATGCCACTCAACCGAGAAGCAAGGCGCAAACAGGGCCGGGGAATCGAGCCGGAACGTGCGATAGTTGGCTTGGGTGACGAGATTCACCCACGGAGGCATCTAGGAGCATGAGCGAACCGCAGCGCTACCAGATCATCGAGCGAATCGCCGCAGGCGGCATGGCGGAAGTCTACCGAGGTGAAAGCGCAGGCATCGAAGGTTTCCGCAAGAAGGTTGCGATCAAGCGCGTCCTTCCCAAACTTTCTTGCAACCAAGAGTTCATCGACATGTTTCTGGACGAGGCGCGCCTGTGTGCCTACCTGAATCACTCGAAGTGCGTCCAAGTCTTCGACATTGGACAGGGCGCCGGCTCGCACTTCATCGTCATGGAATACGTAGACGGTGCAGACTTGAAAGCTGTACTCGATCACCTTGCGACGCAGAATCGTCGCATGAATCCGGCGATAGCCTGCCTCGTCTCTCAGCAGGTCTGCGAGGGTCTCGCCTACGCTCACGACGCGGTCGATCACCAAGGAACGCCGCTCGAAATCGTGCACCGCGATATCTCACCGCACAACGTGTTGATGACACGCTACGGGGAGGTCAAGCTGGTCGACTTCGGCTTGGCCCGAGCCAGCTCCCATTTGACCGATGAGGACGAGGACATCGTCAAGGGCAAGTTCGGTTACCTCGCCCCCGAAGTGACGCGCGGCAAACCCGCCGATCGTCGCGTCGATATTTTTGCTGCCGGTATCTTGCTTTGGGAAATGCTGGCTGGGCGCCGGTTGTTCCAAGGCGAAACCGATCTAGAAACCTTCAAGCTCGTGCAAGCGGCCGTCATTCCAGATATTCGTGAGTTTCGTTCGGACGTCGGCCCCGAACTGGCCCAGGTGCTTCACAAGGCCCTAGCGAGTGACCCCGGGCATCGCTATCAAACAGCCCACGATTTCGCTCGCGATCTCAGCACTGTTTTTCTCCGGCAGGGGCAACCAGTCACCTATCAAGATCTCGCGCTCATCGTCCGCGATGCCGCGGCGGCGAGGGCACGTGCTCGGCGCGGCGAGCCGCAAAACCACACGGGCCTCATGGGCGACGTCATCATCGACGCATTGCACGAGTTCTCTTCGCCCGAAGCGCCCAAAGCCCCCTCGCCCACTCGTATACCTGCGCTCGCGCCCCCGGCGGCCGACTTCGTCGACCCCACTCAGTGGGGACTAGGCGACGTGCTCGACGACCTTTTGGGGCCCGACCCGGTTGCCGAGCCTAGTCCCCCGCCGCCCGCGAAGGCCGCCCCAGCTCGGGTGGTCCCTCAACCCAAACCGCCCCCCTCTGCGCCACGGTCGCCCACGCGCAGGCCGACGCCCGCTGCCATCCACCGCACGACGCAGCCACCCGCGCGCAAAGACGCGCCCTGGTGGAAAAAATGGTGGGGCTGACTTCAGCCCACGGGGCGCCGTAACCACGTGGGGCGAGGCTACGTAAGCAACTTCATGAACCAACTGCCAAGTCTCTGTCGGGCCCTCGCGCAGCCTATGCTGGCGCTCACGCTGCTTCTCGCGGTCGCTCTCGGCTGCTCGAAGCTGGGCGCAGGGTCGTCCGAGCAAGGCCAAGCGCCCCCGTCGACTACAGAGCCGGGGCCTAGCCCGAGCAGCGCTACACCCAAAGAGCGTGCCATCGCAGTGCTCGCGGGCGGCTGCTTCTGGGGCATGGAGCAGATTTTGCGTGAGGTACCGGGCGTGATCGACACCGAGGTCGGCTACACCGGCGGCAAGCTCGACAATCCCAGCTACCGTGACGTGTCACGCGGAGACTCGGGGCATGCCGAGGCCGTGCGGGTGGTGTTCGACCCGACGCGCCTGTCCTATCGCGACCTGCTCGAAAAGTGGTTTTTCCGAATGCACGATCCGACCACGAAGGACCGCCAGGGCAACGACGTCGGAACTCAATACCGCTCGGCAATTTTCGTGAGCAGTCCCGAGCAGCGCCGCGTCGCCACCGAGGTGATTCGCAAGCTCGAACGAAGCGGTAAGTTCTCCGACCCGATCGTGACCACCATCGAGCCGGCGGGCACCTTTACCCCAGCCGAGGACTATCACCAGGATTACCTGCAGAAGAACCCCGGCGGTTACACCTGCCACTACCTGCGCGATTGGACCTGAGCGCCACGCTCCCCGCAGCATGAGGCTCGCGCCGCGCGGCGCTCAGTACTCTGTCACTCGACTGTTGGCCAATTGCCAACGACCCTCGAGCTTCTTGACGGTGGCCGAGCCTCGCACCCCTTCCACGTCGTAGCGATACTTCACGCGCGCTTCGTTCGCGGTGGCATCGATGCTCGTGAAGACCAAGACCGGAGCATCCTTGGAGCTCGGAGCAGGCACGACCTTGACCGGCTGCGTATTCTTCATGAGCTCGACTCCGCTCGGCACTGCGTCGCCGGAAATCTGCAGCGGAAACCGACCTGGCTCTTCGAGCTTCAGGTATGGCTCGAGGGCTTCGTCGTTGATCACCAACTGTAAGATTTGCTGCACGTCCTCCGGAGTCGCGGGTCCGCCTGGTTGGTCCGCGTCCCCGCTCTCGGCTCGAGCCTCTTGGCGATCGCCCCCGTCATCGTTTGCGAGATTTTGCTCGACCGCGTCGTCTTCGTAGAGCTCGTCCTGATCATCCGGAGCATTCGCCTCCGGAGCACCGCCGCCGCAAGCAATCAGTCCCAAACACAGTGCGTA
>CBFGRJ010000033.1:0-30619 GCA_965651135.1 uncultured Myxococcales bacterium | reverse complement strand
AATCCTGGCACCAATCCTGGCACCAATCCTGGCACCAATCCTGGCACCAATCCTGGCACCAATCCTGCAATCGCACCCGCGCCGGATCGCGCCATGAGCCCAATGCTTCATCGCTCGGTGAGTGTGTATGAGTATTTACTTCACGCCGTAGCCGGTTGGGGCGTGCGCGTGGCATTTGGGGCCTCGGAGCTTCGAGGTCGCTTGCCTTCGAACGCGTTCGCCTCGGGAGGCTCGAATGAGCGCGCTAAGCTCGTCATGGCGCGCGACTCGCGCGCGGCTTGCTTCATGGCCGACGGCTACGCGCGCGTCTCGGGCACCGTGGGCGTCTGCGCTGCGGCGGGTTTGGATACGGCTCAGGCGGCGGCGGGGCTTTCGTTCACTCGACGCGACGGGGTGTCTTTGCTGCTCTGGATGTCCGATGAGCCGATTGGCGGGTCAGGCTCGCTGGATGCGCTTGCGCGAGTGGCTAGCCACATCGAGCACATCGACCACCCAAGAGCCGCAGCGCCGGCCGTCGCCCACGCGGCAGTCGCGCTCGGCGACCCACGCGCTCGGGTAGCCGTCTTGAGCCTGAGCTCCGATACGGCCAACGAGCTGATACCGCTCCAGTCACTGCCGCCTCTGGGAAAACCTGCGTTCGACGCCAAGGCGTGCGACTGCGCCGAATCTGTCGAGCGTCTGCTGACCGGAGAGCGCCCGCTGCTGTTCTTGGGTGCCGGCGCGGCGCGGGCGCTGCACGACCCACGAGACGAGCTCACGTCATCGACTCGATTGCGACGACTGATGGCAGCCCTAGAGAAGCATGCGATCCCGGTCGTGACGTCCCCGCGGGCGAAAGGCATATTCCCCGAGACGCACGCCTTGAGTCTTGGGTGCTACGGCATGGCCGGCAACCCGTGGAGTCGGCGCTATGTGAATCGAGGGCTCGATACGCTCATCGTCGTCGGTTCGCGGCTGGGCCAATGGACGACGGGTGGCTGGGACCGCAGACTGGCTCCCAGTGGTCCCTTGGTGCACGTGGATGTCGACGCCGGTGTCTTCGGCCTGACCTATCCGAACACAGTGGGTCTGGAGGTAGACGCTGCCGTCTTTCTCGACCACTTGATCGAGCGAGCGTCGTGCCTGCGGCCGCAGGTTACGGCAGCCGAACGTCGCGCCAAACTAGAGGCTCGCGTGCGGTCTGGCCCTCGTTGGCTGGGCGATGCGCAGCGAGCTTCACTGGTGGTCCCGCTGAAACCCCAACGCCTCATGAGCGAGCTCCAGGCGGTACTCAATCATCACGCGGCGTGCAAAGCGGGCGTGAATCTGTTCTGCGACAGTGGCAATGGTGTTGGCTGGGTTTGGCACCACCTGGTGCTCGAACCTCCACACCGTCTGTGGAGCACGACCGAGGTGAGCGCGTCTGGCTGGGCCAGCGGAGCGGCCATCGGTGGCAAGCTTGCGAGGCCGGACCGACCTGCCATCGCCATTTGCGAGGAGTCCGGGCTGCTTGCCGGGGGCGCCGAGATTGGCTTGGCGGTAGAGCGGCATCTGGGTGTGGTTTGGTTGGTCATGGTCGCGAGGGAGACGGGTTTCACGCGCGACAGTATCGAGCTGTGCCGCTTCGCCCGTTCCCTTGGGGCGCGAGCGCGAGCCATTAGGCTGCCAGGGCAATTCGCGCGTGAGTTGGGTGTTGCGCTGGAGGCCGCCGGACACGGTCAACCACAGCTCCTGGTGGTCGAGCTCGATCCGCTAGAAAGGCCTGATTTTCCCCACCTGGTGACGCGAGACTGGATGCGCTCGGGTGGCGTGCCGATCGAAAGGAGATCTTGAGCGCTAGCTCACGCGCGTCTTTCCGCCGCCAAGCTGTACGATGTGTGCAAAGTGCTCCTTGTCGACGGGTTGAATACTCAATCGGAGCCCGCGTTTCAGCAGCCACATACCTTCTACGGCTGGATCATTTCTGAGCTCCGCAAGCGGCACGAACCGCGGCAGCTTTTCCACGAATTCGACGTCGACCAACCACCAGCGTGGATTCTTCTGGGAGGAGCGTGGGTCGTAGTACTTGCTGTTCGGGTCGAACTGGGAAGGATCGGGGTAGCTTTCGCTGGCCACGCGCGCCACCCCAGCAACGCCTATAGGGTCCGTGCTCGAGTGGTAGAACAGGACTAGATCGCCGATGGCCATTTCTTTGCGCATGAAGTTGCGCGCGCGAAAGTTGCGTACGCCGTCCCAAGCCTCGCGCTTTTTTCTGGCGAGGTCGTCGATGGAAAATGTTTCCGGCTCGGTCTTCATCAACCAGTATCGCTGGGATCCGTTCATGGCGCCTCGCGGTGCATCATGACATCACCGCCCGCAACGTGCCCCTTTCCTTCACCAAGTGTCGAACGGGGCGCCCACTTGCCCGCATGAAAATGCCCCGAATAGCTCAGAAGATTTCGAGTCGTCAAGCGCTTGGTACGCGCAATTTCCGCGCCTTTCGGGTTCCACGAACCTCACCACACCCCCTCACCACACCCGAGCTTTGGCCCGGCACCGGAAAGTCGCCGTATCGCCTGGGCGCAACCCACGCCAGAAGATGGCCGCCTCTGCAATCTGATCGGCGCGAATTGGTTACTGTTTTGAAACAGGAGCAGCATCACCGTAGCGCATCACCCTTTGAACCTTCTCCAACCATGCGGCATCGATCACCCATCAAAAGTCGGGCCATTTCGCGCGGGCCATTTCGCGCGGGCCATTTCGCGCGGGCCATTTCGCGCTTCGTGCGGCAGGAGGTGCGAACCAGCCTTCCGTGGGCACTTTTTCGAAACGGACATTGAGATTCGACCGCGCTTTCGCTAGTAAGCGCGATCGATTCTGGCCCGACCAGGGGCCATGACACGAAAACCAAAGACTCACCGTACGGGGGGACATCGACACCGACTTCCTTCATGTCCTCGCCCCAGCCCGAGCACGGCGCCTTCACCCAGTTGCCTGAAGCCGAACAGGACAACGGCTATCGCCCGCGCTTCTACCGCTTTACGCACGCAGGCGATCGTGAAGCGTGGCGTGCTCGCGAGCGCGAGCACGGGGAACACATCGAAGTGCGCGATACCTTTGAGCAGCAGCTGAGAGGCCTGATCAAGTCGCGTCACCCGAAGGCGGAGCTGACTCGAGCAGAGCTGGAGCGAGCCATGGCTCGCTACTGCGAGGGGCGCGCGTTCGATGAGCTGGGGGTTTGGGTCTACTATCCCTGGCGTCGAGTACTCGTACACCTGCTGGACGAAGCGGATTTCATCGCGCTCCGCACGAGTCGCAATCGCTACAAGATTTCCCCTGATGAGCAGCAGGCGCTGTTGACGCGTACCGTTGGTATCGTCGGTCTGTCGGTAGGAGCGAACATTGCGCTGACCATGGCGACGGAGCGCATTTGCGGCGAGCTGCGCCTTGCGGACTTCGATCGACTGGAACTGAGCAATCTGAATCGGCTCCGCGAGAGCGTTTGCCATTTGGGCCTGCCCAAAACCACATTGGCAGCGCGAAGCATTGCCGAGATCGACCCCTATTTGAGAGTGGTTTGCTACAGCCAGGGGCTCGATGCGAGCAACATCGACGCATTTCTGTCGGCAGGCGGCCGCGTCGACTTGTTGGTCGAGGAGTGTGACAGCCTGGACGTCAAGCTTCTATGCAGGGAGCGCGCGCGTCGATTGCGCATTCCAACGCTCATGGAAGCGACCGATCGCGGCACGTTGGATATCGAGCGCTTCGACCTCGAGCCGGAGCGGCCCACGCTGCACGGGCTTTTGGCGGGCATGGACACGAGCCGATTGGGCGAGCTCACCACCAGCGACGAGAAGGTGCCATACATCATGCGCATGGTTGGTGAGGCCACCATGTCGAATAGGCTGCGTGCCTCACTGCTCGAGGTCGGCGAATCCATCGAGACCTGGCCGCAGCTCGCTTCGGACGTAGCGCTGGGTGCGGCGCTGGTCACGAACGTAGCGCGGCGTGTGCTTTTGGATCAGCTTCACGCTTCGGGACGGCACTTCGTCGATCTCAACGAGTTGATACGAGACGCCGAGCCCGCGTGCGAGGTCCCCGCTGTCACGCCGGGTGTTCCGCAAGCGGCGCCGTGGACCTTCGAACGGTTGCCTGAGCTCGCCGAATGTGGCGAGTCCGCGCCGCTGTCGCTGGACTCACGAATGCTCGACGCGCTGCTCGACGCGGCTGTGAGCGCACCGAGCGGTGGGAACGAGCAGCCGTGGCGGTGGGTCATGCGCCAGCGAAGTCTTTGGCTTCTGCCCGCGCCGCACCCGGCCGGCAGCTTGCTGGACTTTCGAGGCGCGGCTACCGAGCTCGCGCTGGGTGCGGCCTCGGAAAATCTCGTTTTGCGAGCCCACGAGCTGGGCCTGACCGTGCGCCTCGATGCGCTTCCGGTGGCTGAGCTCGGCGTGGCGATTGGCTTTCGTTTCTTCCCCGCCGGGATGCGCGTCGATGCCGCGGAGACCCACGAATTCGACAGGCTCGTGCGAGTCATCAGCGAACGTCATACGAATCGGCGGCGAACCCGCCCGGCGCGCCTGCCGAGCGAAGTGCTCGAGGAGCTCCGCATGGCGGCATGCAGCGTTGACGGAGTCAGCTTGAGCTTCGTCCAGGACCAACCCGCGCTGGCTGAAGTGGCCGACGTGGCTGCTCGCGCCGAACGAATCCGGATGTTGCACCCCAGGGGGCATCGAGATCTGGTTCGCGAGATTCGCTGGACCCGTGAAGAAGCGCAGCGTACGCGCGACGGCATCGATCTAGCTACGCTGGAGCTGACGCCGACTGAACGGGCCGGGCTCAGGATGCTGCGTGAGCCCGGCGTGATAGAGCTTCTCAAACGCTGGAAGCGCGGCCGTGGGCTGGAAAGTCTCACTCGTAAGGCTTTGGTGGCTTCGTCCGCCGTTGGTCTGGTCACGGCGGACGGCGCTTCACCAGGTGATGCATTCAGGGTTGGGCGTGCCGTGCAGCGCGTGTGGCTCGTGGCTACGGAGCGCGCGCTAGCGCTGCAGCCGCATACTGCTTCGATCTTCTTGTTTGCCCGAGCACTTCACGGTGGCGCAGCAGACTTCGACGCGGAGTCGTTGGGCGAATTGCACGGCTTGCACGCGCGCTTGCGCGCGGTGTTCGGTCATCAGAACCGCGAACACTTTCTGTTCAGGCTCTCTCCTGGCTGTGAGCCGCCCGCGCGCTCTCTGCGGCGGCCGGTCAGCGTTTACCAAGCCAATTCAGAGCGATAGAGGAACATGCTGCGTCTCATGGTTCAAGCAAAGTGCGCCCCGGAAGCTGTAGGGGATTGTATGCAGAACGCGGAGGTTCACGCACAAGTCCTGCGCAAATACGAGATCAGCAATATCACCTCGGCCAAAGCGGGTTGGTGGAACAACAGCCATACGGTTGTGCTGTTGCTTCAGGACGCCGACACGAAGGAGCACTTGGGAGGGATACGTGTTCAACGTTGGGGCAATGGATTGCCGCTGCCTCTCGAAAGCGCGCTCGGTGCGGTCGATCCCCGAGTGCATGCCTGGGTCGCGAGTTTTGCCAGTGCCGGCGTGGGAGAGCTTTGCGGTCTATGGTGTTCGCCCAAGCTCAAAGGGTTCGGTATGGGCCGGACCCTCACGCGCATGGGTCTGTCACTGGTTGCGCAACTGCAGCTGACTACGCTCTTTGGGCTGTGTGATCGCAGCAAAGTCGATGCGAACGTTGCGGTGGGGTTCATGCCCGAGGCAGCGCTCGCCCGCGCGGGCAGGTTCGAATATCCACGCCCGGGGCTGATCGCTCAGCTTCTGCGGCTTCGCGACGCGCAGCGATTACTCGGCGCAACGGTAGACAACCGTGCCGCCGTCAACGCCTACCGTGATGCCCCGGTCGGACACGAGATCGTCGTTCACGCTGGTGGTCGAGCGCAGATCGAACGCGACCTGCGCCTTGGCTCCCGCTCCGCTCTGGGGCAAGCCCAACAGCCACGCCGGCAGGCAGCGCTCGGTATTGTTAGCTGATCCACATGTGTTCGGCGGGAACGGTTTTTCGAAGCGCGCGCATCAGTGTGGCGGGGTCGATGGGAGCGCCGCGTTGCCTGAGCCACACCGCGGCTGCCCCGGGAGTCCCGCAGACGGTTTCGGGAAACGGCTTTTTGACCAACCAGTTGATGGCTTTCAGCGCCATGATGTGCAGCGGCGAATCGAGCACCAGCACGAACCCGGTGAGCGCCCTCAGGCGTTGGCTTTCCGCTGCAATGAAGTCGCCCATCAATCGGCGTTGATCGCCGGTAGGGGGCTGAGCCCGATGCGCCAGGTAGATGATGGCCGGATGCTCCATTCCCGAATCCAACATCGCCTCGCAGTGCTTCAGGTAGGCGACCCACGCCTCGTTCGTGCACTCGCCGGTCAGGTAGAACCACCAAGTCGACGCGACGACGCCGCTCCAGTAACTCCTGGGCTCTTCATTGGGGCTCGTGCGGCCGAACGGGTGCGAATCTCTTCCTGCACCGACTAGTGCGGCAACTCCCCCGCCGGTGGAACCGGATCCGGATGACAGCATGGCCAAGCTTGGCGCGAGCGTATCAAAGTCGGAAACGCCGTCCTAGTAAGGATTGCGGGCTCTTAGCCTACTGGACAAGCTACTGGACACCTCACTGGACACCCGTGCGTGTATGTGCACGTCGGGTCGGAATGGGTGAGCTCTTTAGGGAAACCACAGGGCGATTGGTTCAAAGTCGCCACACCGCGCGGTCAACCCGGGTTCTTTCGAGCGCCCTGGTCTTCGAATAGGGCGCGATATTCGCCGTATCCCTCGGCCTCCAAGTCTTCTAGGGGGATGAAGCGAAGGGCAGCGGAATTAATACAATACCGTTTTCGGCTCGGGCCGGGACCGTCGTCGAAGACGTGCCCGAGGTGCGAATCGGCGCTCTTGGAGCGCACCTCGGTGCGGGCCATGAACAAGGATCGGTCTGTACGGGTCGCGACCCGAGCCTGATCGATCGGGCGCGTAAAGCTGGGCCAGCCGGTCCCCGAGTCGTATTTGTCCAATGAGCTGAACAAGGGCTCGCCGCTGACGACGTCGACGTAGATGCCCGGCCGCTTGTTGTTCCAGTACTCATTGTCGAACGCCCGCTCGGTCCCTTCGCATTGGGTGACCTCGTACTGCAGCGGGGTCAGCTTTTCTTTGAGTTGCGCGTCGGAGGGTTTGTCGTACTTCGTGGAGTCGTTCACGGTAGGCCTCGAAAGGGTGGTTTACCAGAGTGTAGCCCAAGCACGACGCCGATCGACAGTCTAGGCTTGGGCCGACGGGTGTGGCAATTTACCATGCCCAAGTCGATCACGACCGCCTGCGCGTCCGAAGGCGCTCGAGCGCGCGATCGAGGGTGAAGCGGCCCGGCTCGTGCGTGAGCAGGTGCACGCACACGCCCAGCAGGCACACATTTTTGATGAAGTTGCTCCGCTGAAACACATCCCAAAGCCAGCCTGCCTCGCTGGGAATGTCGGTCGGCGTGGCCAGCATGCCGGGTACGTGGACGAGAAGGGTGACCACGATCAAGAAGCCACCCAGCATGAGCGCGGCCCACCTCAGGTAAAGGCCCGTGGCGATGCATAGCCCTCCGCTCAACAGAACCACACCGCTGAGCGCGGACACCAACCGTTTCGCAGGCACCCACGCGGGCATGATGTGCTGGAGCAGGCTATCGTCCACCAAATGCTCACCGCCGAGCAGCACGAAAATACTACTGAAGAACAGGCGAAAAATCGCGTCGGCCAGGCTGGGGTCGAGTCGGTGCATGCTCGACGCTAGCGCGGTTTCGTAGCGTGGATCCAGGGTGTCGCGGAGGTTCACTCCGACAAACGTGGGCAACCGGGCGCCAATCGTGGAACACTGCGCCATGCCCTGTCTCGTCGGTTGTCTGGCGCTGGCCTTCCCGCGCGTCGCCGTTCTGCTGGTTTGGCTATTGGGCGGCGACTATTTCGACCGCGCCTATGGGGAGTGGTATTGGCCGGTGCTCGGTTTTTTCTTCCTTCCCACGACCACGCTCGGCTTTGCGTATGCGAGCAACTCGCTGGGCCCCGCGGGCGAGGTCACACCGCTAGGATGGCTCTTGGTCGGGGTGTCGTTCGCCATTGATATTGGCCTCGTCGGACGTGGGCATTCAGGTGCGCAACGCTGGCGCGAAGAGCGTTGAGCGCGCTATTCTGTGAGCTCGACTGGCACGCAGTATGACCCTCAAGAAATTCATGACCAAGAAGGGCGAGGCGACCCTACGGCTGGTGGAGGAGGCGGACATCCCGGCGCTGATCGCCCTGAACAAGAAGTGCTTCCCCACGATGGCCGAGCACAACGTGGTGTGGAACGCGGCGCAGTTGCAGAACCATTTGCGCCTATTTCCAGAGGGTCAAATGCTGATCGAAATCGAGCGCCAACCCGTGGCGGCGGTGGCCACGTTGATCGTGCATCTGGGCACCGATCCCTACCGGCCGCACACCTACGCAGGCATCACGGATGGCGGCTATTTTCACAATCACGATCCGCAAGGAGACACGTTGTACGGGGCGGACGTCTACGTGCACCCCGACTTCAGAGGAATGGGGCTCGGTCACGAGCTCTATCAGGCTCGGCGAGACCTGTGCGTCCGACTGAAGCTACGGCGTATTTTGGCCGGAGGGCGCGTGCAGGGTTACGCCGACCATGCTTCGACGTTGACGCCCGAGCAGTACGTCGAAGCTGTCGAAAGCGGCAAGCTCACCGATAGCGTGCTCAACTTTCAGCTGCGCGAAGGCTTCGTGGTGCGCGGAGTGCTCAGGAACTACATCCGCGATCCAAGAAGCCGCAACGTGGCCACCCTAATCGAGTGGAACAATCCGGAGTACGAACCCACGCGCGACCTACAACGCAAAGTGCGCGTGGCGGCCGTTCAATATCAGGTGCGGCGCATCCGCGACTTTCAAGAATTTGCCGAGCAGATCGAGTATTTCGTGGGAACCGCCGTTGAATATCGCGCTGACTTCGTGGTGTTTCCCGAGTTCAACACGGTGCAGCTCTTGTCCCAAGAAAGCCTCAGAAACCTGCCGTCGCTCGATGGCATCGCACGGCTGTCGGAGCTCACCGACGACGTGCTGGAGCTCTACCAACGCCTTGCCAAGACCTACGGTATTCATATCGTCGGGGGTTCTCACCCGATGCGGCAAGGTGACAAGTTGCTCAATACTTGCCCGCTGGTGCTCCCCGACGGGCGCACGCGACTACAGCCCAAGCTGCATATCACTCCTTCTGAGAAGCGCTATTGGGGTATCGAAGGAGGTCACCAGCTGGCGGTGTTCGCGACGCCCAAAGCCAAAGTGGGAATCTTGATTTGTTATGATGTCGAGTTCCCCGAAGCCGCTCGCTACCTGGCCGATCATGGGGTCGAAATCTTGTTCGTACCCTACTGCACCGACGATCGGCAGGGGTACTGCCGAGTCCGATATTGCAGCCAAGCGCGCGCCATCGAAAATCAGATCTATGTGGTGACCGCTGGGATCGTCGGGAACCTTCCTTCGGTCCCGGCCATGGACATCCACTACGGGCGCGCCGCGGTGTACAGTCCCGCCGACTTCGAGTTCGCCCGTGACGGGATCCAAGCAGAAGCCGACAGCAACGTAGAAATGCTGCTGGTGAGCGATCTCGACATCAACGATCTGTACCGCAGTCGATCGACGGGTAGTGTGCGACCGCGCTTGGATCGCCGGTCCGACCTCTTCGAGTATCGCGCGAAGCTCGAGCAACCGCTCGAGCTCGTCGAGCATGCCGAGCCCTTCGATCCGGTCGACGATGGGGGAGCCTGAGCGCGAAGACCCCGCTACTGGGGCGTGGTGGTCCACCAGCGGCTCTTCGGCATCGGTCCTTCGACCTCGAAGGGTTCGCCCGGGTACGGGTGGGCCAGCTTGACGCTCCGGTCGGCCAATGTCCGGAGCCGTTCGATGGGCTCGGTCCAATCGTGGATGGCCAAATTGAACGTGCCCCAGTGGACGGGCAGCAGCACGCGAGAGCGCAGATCGTCGTGCGCCTTGAGCACGTTTTCCGGGCCCAAGTGAACGTTGGCCCAGAGCACGTCGTACGCGCCCGCTTCGAGGAGCGAAGCATCGAAGGGGCCTAGTCGCCGACCAATTTCCTCGAACACGCCGAAGTAGCCGGTATCGCCGCTGAAGAAGACGCGGTGCTGCTCACCAATGATCGCCCAAGATGCCCATTGCGTGCTGTTGCGATCGAACAAGCCCCGCCCCGAGAAATGACGCGCGGGCGTGGCAGTAAAATGCAGGCCCGCGTGAGTCTCGCTGTCCCACCAGTCGAGCTCCACTATTTTTCCCGGCTCTACGCCCCAACCGATCAGGTGTGCCGCGACGCCCAGTGGAACGAAGAACTTCTGGGTGACCGGGTCGAGCTCCACGATGCTACGGTGGTCCAAGTGATCGTAGTGATCGTGTGAAATCACGACCGCGTCCAACGTGGGCACCCCAGCGAGGGCAAGGGGAGGCGCGAAGAAGCGCTTGGGTCCGACCCAGCGTGAAGGCGAGGCGCGTTCGCTGAACACTGGATCGGTGAGCACGCGCTGCCCGTCGATTTCGATCAGCACTGTCGAATGCCCGAGCCAGGTGAGGCGCAACCCAGACTCAGGGCTCTTGGCGAATAGCGAGGGGTCGACCTCAGGAAACACGAGCGGCGATTCTGGCTCGCGGGTCGTCGGTTCGAAGAACCAGCGACGCGTCATCGTCCAGCCGCTGCCCGTCAGCATGCTGGTTTCTACGCTGTTGACGAAGACGTTGCCCGAGTAGTGCTTGGAGCGGCGCATTCTTTCCAAGCTCTCCCCGTTCGCCGCGCTACCGAATGCCCTACCCCAGCTGGTGCTGTAGAACCCCAAGCTCAGGCCCGCCAGGAGCAAGACCGCAGACAGGCGCAGCAATACGCGGAGCTTGGTGAGGCCGGGGCGCGTGGACAAGGACGTTCGAAGGATTTAGAGGACGACGCTCGCGTTGCCAAGCGAACGCTCGTTGAAATCGACTGTGGCTGCCTTTCCGAGCGCTCGGGCGAGCTCATCGATAGACGTTGGCGTCCAAGAGCTCGGTCAATGCTCGGAGTGTCGCGCCCGAGCTGTGCTTGAAGCGGAGCCCGACTCGCGCGGTTCGTGAGCCTTCTTGAATAGCGACCCAGGCCACTTCGGCGTGTATCACCAACGCATCCCAAAGGTGAGGAGCGGTAATCGCCAGGTCCACGGCTGCTCCCAGCGGAATCGCGTGCGCGACCGAAAGCCGTGCCCCGCCCAGCCCCAGATCGATCACGCGTGCGGTCTGAGACCGACCGTTTTGGTCGGAGACCACACCGTCGAGCGCGACCAGGCGTCGCGCAAAAGCACGAAAATGGTCGGGCCCGGGCATCGAAACGAGACGTTAGCAGCAAAAGGCCGGCTCACGCCTAGTGTTCCGGCCTGAGTGGAAATCAAGGGATTTGTGGCTTCCGGAGGGCGAGTGGATGGGTAGGGAAATGTGGCGAGCTCGGCTTTCCTGTTGGCCACCGGCGGTAAGGCTCGATTTCTGGCGGAGATCGAACTACTTGGGTCAAGCGTCTCAGACTCGCTAACATTGGTGCCGCTATTAGAGAGTACAGCCGCAGGACGACTTCCGTAAGTTGCGGGGAGCTATAAGTTTCATGGCCCAGGATACGCGAAAAGACCCACGTGCAAAGGTGTTGACGATGACGGTCCGCTACAAGAGCGCGACCCTCGACGAGTTCATCGAACACCATTCCTATGACGTGAGCCGGGGTGGCATGTTCATCAAGACGCCATCGCCGTTTCCGCCCGGAACCTTGCTGAAGTTCGAGGTGAAGATCGCCGACGATCAAAAGCTCATGCAGGGCGTTGGGCGCGTGGTCTGGAAGCGAGAGTCTGGTGAAGCCTCCCCCGAAAAACCTGCGGGCATGGGCGTGAAGTTCATCAAGGTCGACGAGGAGTCCAAGCGTGTCATCGGACAGCTCGTGGCCAGCCGCGGGGACGATTCTCAGAGCGCGTTCGACGCAGGGAGAGCTTCTGCGGCGCCGCCGAAGGGCGGGCCGAGCGTGCCGGCAGCGGCTCCTTCGAAGCCGTCGCAAAAGCCGGCTGCTGCCAGCGTGCCGCGCGCTTCGGGAACTCCTCCCAGCAGCGGCCCGTCCAGCTCCAATCGACCCGAGGATGTTCGCAAGGCGACGATGATTGGCCTGGGGGCGATCTCGAAAGCGGCGCCGCCTCGCCCCACGCCTTCCAATCCGCCGCAAAAGCAGGCCGCCAGCGAGGAGTCGTTTTTCCCCGAAACGGACTCCGCGCGGGAAATGCCACCTCCCGAAGACCGAACGGTCATGAAGCAAGCCGAGGAGCTGCTGGAGGACGCGCTGCGAGAAGCCGGCGGTTCGATGGACGAAATCGGTGAGCAGGCGCCGCGGTCCAAGGAGAAGGAAGGCGCCAGCGAGCCTGCGCCGGGGCCGGCAGACAAGCCAAAGCGCGAAGCGGCGGAAAAAGAAGACGAGCCTCCGGCCAAGCCCCCCGCGAAGAAGCCAGCAGAGCCTGCCGAGCGCGCGGCGGCGCCAGCGCCGTCCCAGCGGCCGCGCAGCTCCTCGCGACCCGCGTCGTCACGGCCAAGCTCGGCTCGTCCGTCTGCACTCGAGCAGGCCGAGGAGGGCGGCGGCGGTGGCAAAGCGGTGTGGCTGATTGTGGCCGCCCTGCTCGTAGGTGGTGGCGTGTACGCATTCACCAAACAGCAGCGTGAGCAGGCCTTGCCCGAGCCTCCGGTGCCCGAGCTTGCCGAGACTCCCGAGCCCGCTACGGAGCCGGAGGAACCTGCCCGGGTCGAGGATGAACCGGCCGCCCCCGAGCAGGCGGACGCTGGCGAAGCCGAGACCGAGCAGGCGGATTCACCGATGGATCCAGCGGCTGAAGAAGCGGCGCGAGCCAAAGAAGCCGCAGAAGCCGAGAAGGCGGCAAAAGCCGAGAAGAAAGCCGAAGAAGAGCGGCAAGCCGAGGCTGCCAGAGAGGCGGAGCGCGCGCGCAAGGCCGCCGCGCGGGCGGCGGCACCGAAGCCCAAGCCGGCCGCTCCGAAGCCCAAGCCCACTCCGCAGCCGGAACCCGAACCCGAGCCGGCACCGGAAAAAGAGCCCGCACCAGCGCCCGTCGAGCCTGTGCCGGCTCCAAAGCCGGTCCAGCCACCCACCCCACCTCCGGTGGAAGACAATCCGTATTGAGCAAGCCCAGCGCACCTTGTCGGCTAGGCATCGCCTGTCGCTTGGCATCGCCTGCTCGTGCACGCGTTAAGGCACATCCTGAAGCAGCCGCTAAAATGGGACGATGCGAGCCTGCCGTGCGCCCTGGAATTGTGAGGTGAACGCGTTGTGAGCGAGGACCCGCGGCTCGGCACCACGCTGGCTGATCGCTACCTTTTGAATGACCTGCTGGGCACGGGCGGTATGGGAAGGGTGTATGCCGCAGAGCACGTGCTGATGAAAAAGAAGCTCGCGGTGAAGGTCCTACACCGCGAGCTCACCACCGTTCCGGAAGTCGTCAAGCGCTTCGAGCGCGAAGCCATGGCGGCCGCTCACATCGAGCATCCGAATGTCGCGGCCGCGACCGACTTCGGCAAGCTGCCCGATGGTTCGGTGTTTCTGGTGCTCGAATTCGTGCAGGGAGAGCTGCTACGCGACGAAATTGCCAAGGGCCCGCTGCCTGCGGAACGCGCGCTGCGCATTGCGCGCCAGATTGCATCGGCGCTCGCTAGCGCGCACGACTTGTCGATTGTCCATCGGGATCTCAAGCCCGAAAATGTGATGCTGGTGCGCAAGGGCAACAATCCGGACTTCGTCAAAGTGCTCGATTTCGGCATCGCTAAGGTGCCCATTGGCGAGGTGGGCGATATCGCCAAAGAAGGCCAACCCATCACGCGTGCCGGAATGGTATTCGGCACGCCCGAGTACATGGCTCCCGAGCAAGCGTTGGGCCAGCAGGTGGACGGGCGCGCGGATCTCTACGCGCTCGGCACGATGCTCTACGAGATGCTGGCCGGCGTGAGGCCCTACAGTAGCAAGAGTCAGGTGGGCATTTTGGGTCAGCAGCTGGCAAAGCCGGTGCCCAGCTTCGCCACGCGCGCGCCCGGAATCGGCATTCCTCATAGTGTCGAGCAAGTGGTGCGACGATTGCTCGAACGCGAGCCAGACGAACGCTTTCAGCACGCCAGCGAAGTGGTGGCGGCCATCGACGAGCTATTGCGCACGGCCACGCCGCCAGACACGCGCTTGTTCACGCAACTGGGCGGTTCACCTCGCGAAATGTTGGGTTCACGGCCCAGCTTCGACTCGGAGAGCGGCTCATCGGCGCTGCCGTCGTTCGCCGACGAGTCCGACAGAGAAACGTTGGTGCGCCCACCGCAGGAAGGGGTAGCACCGTACGACAACGGGCTGGACCCGATCGGGCCGAGCAGCGCGAGTAAAGTAGCTCTGCACAAGCCCTTACCCCCGCGCCGCAGCGTGCTCAGCCGGCTGCAGCGAGCACCGCTCCTAGAAGGGGCCATTCGGTTCGTCGAGGCTCGGCGCAGCTCGTTGCCGCCACCCATAGGCCACGCCTTCAAGGGGGTGCCCGGTTTGGCGATTTTGCTGGGAGCGGCGCTTGCGTTGCTCGGCATTTTGGTAGTGCTCATCGTGCTGATCGCTCGCGCGGTTTCCGACGAGGCGCCCGTCCAAGAGCGTGCAGAGGCAGCCTCGTCATCTGCGATGGCCAGCGCTGCCGCTGCGCGGGCAGCCAATTCGGCAATCCAAGTCGAACCCAGCGTCGAGACGGCGCTCGCCGCCGCCAAGGCCCAAGGGCTACCTGCGCTCGAAGCGCTCGCCAAGGAGCAGCCGGGCGACGGCGCGGTGCTGTTGGCGTTGGCCCAGGCTAGAGTCGATGCAAAAAAGTACGCGGAGGCGGTGACTGCGTTGAGCTCGGCACTGGAGGTCGACCCCGAGCTCAACGTGAGCAAGAAGGTGGCCTCGCTGCTCTTCACGACAGCGCAGTCCAAGTCCGGTCGCGAGGCGACCTTCCAGCTTTTGGAGGGTCCGATGGGCAGCCGTGGCGCCGATATCGCTTACGATATCTGGATGCACAAGGGCATCAAGGGCGCGGTGAAAGCGCGCGCCGAACGCTATCTGAAGAGTCAGGCGTTCGAGCGCGTTTCTTCACCCGAGCTCAACATCGCCGTGGCGCTGCGGCTGGCCGAGCGCTGTGAGCAGAAGCACGGCCTGTTGTTGCGCGCCAAGAACGTTGGCGACCAGCGCTCTCTCGCCTACTTGACCCAGCTATCGGAGACCAGTGGCTGCGGCACGAGTGGCAAAGAGGACTGCTACCCTTGCCTGCGCAAAGATGCGCGGCTTGCCGATGCGATGGCTGCGATCGCCAAGCGCACTGGACAGTAAGCACTGGGCATGTGGACCCCCACCCCGTCCGTGGTGGTCGAGGCCGTCGCAGCACCACCCGTCGTCGTCCCGCCCGTGGTCGCCGTGGTCACCCCGCCCCCCGTGGTCGTACCGAGTCCCCGGCACCCGTCGTGGAAACGGTTGCAACGTGGTGGCGCTCGCCGTGCCGGTCGTGGTCACCCCGCCAACTACGGTGCCAGTGCTCGTGCTGGACGTGGGACCCGTGGCAGCAGTCGTCGAGTCTGCCCCGCTCGTCGGGCTGCCCTCCGAAGGCGCGCGGAGTGGCAAAAGCCGCGGTAGAATCGCGAGGAGCGTGCACGTCGTGCTCGGCCGCGCAAGCCAGGGAGCAACGGTGAAAGCAGCTGGGCAGAACAGTTCGGACCATTCGTCGATTCCAGCCTGGGCGCGGCTTAGCGGCGATACTTCATCTTATCTTCGCACGGACAACTTCTGATTTTTGCCACTGCGGTTTCGCACGAGCCGCCGTTGTCGTGCCAAGATCAGCGCGTCATGCGATATCTCGTTTGTTTTGCGATCTGTTTGAGCGCGTGTAGCGGCGGCGCGACCGACGACGGACCCGCTCTCATTCCCGGGGACTCTGGCGCAACGAATGTCACCAGCGGTGCCGGCGGCAGCGGTACGAGCCAGGGAGTGAACAACGTGCAGTCCGCGACCGTCGGCGGCATCCGGGTCGAAGATCCGATGGACGATCCGATTCCACCGGGTTGCGGCGACGGCATCTTGGCGGACGACGAGGTCTGCGACGACGGGAACATCGAATCCGGCGACGGCTGCATTGCCACCTGCCTCGCACTAGAGCCTGGCTTCAGCTGTGCCGAGCCCGGTAAGCCGTGCATCGTAATCGCGCGCTGTGGTGACGGCGAGGTGGCTCCCTCCGAGCAATGCGACGACGGCAACGTGGAGCCCGGTGATGGTTGCTCCGACCGCTGCCGCGTCGAACTCGGCAGCAAGTGCGAAGGCGCGCCGAGTGTGTGCACTCCCACCGTCTGCGGCGACGGTCTCGTCGAGGGTGCGGAAGCTTGCGACGACGGCAACACCCGACCGTTCGACGGCTGTTCGGCGCTGTGCCTGCGCGAACCGGATTGCGACGGGCAGTCTTGCGTTTCCGCGTGCGGCGATGGTCTGGTGATCAACGAGGATTGCGACGACGGCAACGTGATCGACGGTGACGGGTGCTCGTCGAACTGCACCATCGAGAAGGGGTTCACCTGCACCCGAGACTCGACCTGCGAAATGCTGAACGGCGAATGCATCCTGCGCGTGCCGGTCATCTTCCGCGACTTCTCCGAGGCTCATCCGGACTTCGGCAACAACGGCGCTTGCAACGCGCTGGTGCTGGGTGCCGTAGCCGATCGACTGGACGAGAACGGTCGGCCACGCGTCGGCGACGCCCAGGCAGCCGAGGAAGCCTGCCTGAGAGGCGACGAGAATTTTCTCCAGTGGTATGCGGACTCGGACTTGAGCGAGGTTCTCGTCGGCGAGCTGGTCCTGTTCGACAACGGGGCCGGTGGCTACGTCAACCGCTACGGTGCCGAAGGCGAGCAGTTCATGGGGATCGTTCCCGGGACGGAGCGCAGGGCTGGTAACAGCCAGGCCCAATGCACCATGGAGTGCGAAGAGCAGGCGATCAACGGCGAGCCGCCGTTCTTCGATTCGCCGCTCCGCTGTGACGATCGCTGCGCTCCGCTCGAGCAGGAGCGCGCCGAGCTCATTGCCGGCGAGCTCGCCGAGCTCGAGGACGAGCTCGACGAAGCCATGGACCAGGCCCCGCCCGACGAGGAGCTCATCGCCGAGCTCGAGGCGGCGATCGAAGCAGTCGAGGAGGAGATAGCGGAGCTCGACGCGGCGATCACCAGCTGCGAGGACGAATGTGCCGCGGAGCTCGCCGAACGTACCGAGATCTGTGCCGCCACCTGCAAACCCTGCAGCAACAACGCCAATCAGTGGTGCTCGGGCGGTGAAACCATCGGGTTGGACGGCAACCCGCTGTTCTTCCCCGTCGACTCCATCACGGGCCCGACTGCCAACGCGGAGCCGGCGCTGATCCCGTCGGAGTACGGCTACCCTTGGGTCGACGAAAGCAACGTGTTCCCGGACGCTCCGTTGCACAACTTCTACTTCACGAGCGAGGTGCAGTACTGGTTGCGCTACGACGCGAACACCAACGCGACGCTCGACTTCTTGGGTGACGACGACGTATGGGTGTTCCTCAACGGCAAGTTGGCTGTCGATCTCGGTGGCGTCCACGTCCCGGCACTGGGCTCCGTCACTATCGACGGCGCCACGGGCACGGTCACCTCCAACGTCTCTGACGGTGAGGTGGGCGACGTGAGCGCTACGTTGAACGCCACCGCTGAGGACTTCGGCCTGGTTGCGGGCAACGTCTACAAGCTCAGCATCTTCCAAGCCGAGCGTAAGCTGAGGGGCTCTTCGTACAAGCTCACACTCAGCGGCTTCGAAGCCAAACCTAGCGACTGCACCGCAGAGTGCGGCGACGGCATCCTGAGCTTCGGCGAAGAGTGCGACGACGGTGTCAACGACGGCGGCTATGGCAACTGCGCACCCGGCTGCAAGCTCGGCCCCTTCTGCGGAGACGGAATCGTCCAAGAGCCGGAAGAAATGTGCGACAAGGGTCCAGGCGGGGGCCCGGGTTGCCCGAACTGCCGCGCGATCGACATCAAGTAAGCGCCGTCGCCCCGACAATTCCTAGGTACAGCGGCCTGCAAGAAAGTGTCCAGGGACTGGAGCGAGAGTTTGGCTGAGCGAAGTCGCCTCCACCATCGGCCCGTACACATCCGCCCCGGTCGATGTGAGCCATGGACCATGGCTCGAGGCAGCGCTTTGGTCGAATCCTCCCTCGCTACGGTGGTTCACTTCGCGTCCGAAGGGAGGTCTCGGTGAAGACCTGGGTGGCGCTCTTGCGCGCGGTGAATGTTGGCGGGTTTACGCTCAAGATGGCCGCGGTGCGCGCGGCCTGCGAGGCCGCGGGCTTTTCGGACGTTCGGACCTATATCGCGAGCGGCAACGTCGTTCTGCGCAAGGCGGGCGATGAGCGGAAGGTGCAGCGCGAAATCGAGGCAGCGCTCACGGCGCTCGCCGGCAAGCAGGTCGACGTCCTCATGCGCACCGGCGCCGAGCTCGAGACCATCGTCGCGAAGAATCCCTTCGCCAAGTCGGCACCGAACCGCGTCGTAGTCCTCTTCCTCGACGAAGCACCGCCCGCCGACATCCTGAAGACCGCCAAGAACGTTCAAGGCGAGCGCATCGCCCTCGGCAAACGCGAGATCTACGTCGACTACACCGAGGTCGGCGGTCAAGGAAAGTCGAAGCTCCAGCTCACGGGACCGAAGAGATGCACCGGGCGCAACATCAACACCGTCGCAAAGCTCGCCGCGATGGCGAAGGAGTAGTCGGCGCGGCTGCGGAACCCGACCGAGTTCGGCTTAGACGCCGGTGAGGTGATCGCGGTCGTTCAGACCGCGATGCTCGCCGGGCTCCCTTACACCGGACTCCGCGACGCCATCCTCCGAGATGCACGGAGAATTGTGGCGACAGGCGCCATGCGCAAAAGTCACCATGGACCGAGCAGGCCGCAGCCTTGAGGCTTCGAACAACGCACACAGGAGGATTACGGAATGTCGATTCTCAAGAGGGTGGGAGAAAATCTCGTGGAGAAAGGAGTCGGAGCCGGGGTGGAGAACGCCGTGGGCAATATCGTGGGGGAGGCAGCGGGGCAAGTGCTCGGAGAACTTGGCGGAAAGTGCCTGATACCGGCGGTGGGGCTGTCCATTCACATGGTGGGCGCCGTTGCGGGACTGGTGCATTCTTTCAAGAGCAATGCCGAGGCCAGAGCGGCGGTAGAGGAGGTTGCGCGGCTCAGCGCGAACGCGTCCCCCGAGGTGCATCCCATTGTGCTTGCCATGGTCGCGACGATCGCGGCCGACGGTAGGGTGATAGACTACGAGGTCGATCGCACGCTCACGACATACAGCAAGCTCTTTGGCACGCCCATCACCCGAGAGCAGTACGACTGGGTCGTCGCTCGTGCTCACGAGGCCATCGCGAGCGGAGACCCGGTCGGAGCGCTTCGACTCGAGCATCGCAGCATCGAGCCGCAACTTTGTCCGGTGGTCTTCAAGGCGTGTTGCCTAGTGGCCGCGAGCGACCACGACCTAGCGGAAGAAGAGCTTCACGTTCTGGCGCGCATCGCGCTCGCGCTCGGGTTGACTAAAGAGCAAATCGAGAACGGGCTCGAAGTGTTGTCTACCGCCTGACGGAACTCGGTGGGCGTTGTCCTAGAGCGCCATGCAACCCGCTTGGAGCGCACACTCGTTCTCATCGAGTTCGCCACAAGCCGTGGCCGTCCCCGCACAGGCAAAGTTTTCTTCCACCCAGCTGCAACCCACAGCAGTGCTGCACGCGCTCTGCGAATCGATGTCCACGCACCCGTCGGTCAGCTTGACGACGCAGAGCTCTTCGTCGCCATCCCATTCACATCCCTGCTGAAGGTTGCAGGCTGTCGATGCCATGAACGTGTCGCACTCGATCAGGGGTTGACACGGAGTGAGCCAGGTGCAGCCTTCGTCTTCGCAAGCGCTTCTGTCCGCGTGCTCGGCGCAGGTGTCTTCGCCGTCGCATATGCCTCCGACGCTACACCCGAGTTGGGCGGAGCACTCGTCGTCGCTGGTCAAGCTGCCGCACTCGGCGGCGGTTCCCTCACAGACCGGTTCTGTGTTCGACGTACCGCCCGTGCCTGTCGAGGTGGTCGAGGTGGCTCCAGAGCCATCATCTCCGCCTGCGCCGGATTCACCTGCGGCCCCCGCGTCACCGGTAGCGCCAGCGCTGCCTCCTGCGTTGCCCGAATCGGTATCGGAGCCACCAGAGCCAGTCGAGCTGCTCGCGTTGCCGCCGGAGCCAGAAGTCGATGAACTACCCCCGTTGCCCGCACTGCCGCCATCTCCGCCACCGGACGTCCCTTTTGCTCCAGACTTCGAGTCGCTCCCGCAGGCGCCTACGAAAGCGCCGACGATGAACAATGCTGACAAGGCACTGCCGAACTTGACGTGACCGCGCATGTTTTCCTCCAAAGAAAGCAAGAGCATTGAGCTCAGTGCGTTGAGTGGGTGCATGCGACGCCGGTTATTAGGCGACGAACGAAGCAAGGGTCAGTTTGCGAATTCACTGGACGGCTGAAAAATTCAGCGTACACTGCATGCTTCTTCCGCCCGGAGGACGACGAGGTGAAGCAATGAACACCCCCACGCTGCCAGCACGATCCCACAGGCCCTTCAGGGGCAGTGTCGATGCGTGTTTATTCCTCGGTCGCGGAAAGAACGGGCCCTAGCGCCCCGCTGAGCAACACAGCTTGCCAGAGCGAAAGCCGCGACCGTCCCCAGGTCGCGGCTTTTTTCGTTTGTTTTTCTCGCTTTGGAAGCTCGTATGTCTCAATCCTCAACCACACCTCTCAGCTGGGAAGAAAAGCCGCTGCCGGCATTGATCCAGCTGGCTTGGCCGATCGTGATCTCGATGTTGTCGGTGAGCACGATGACGCTGGTCGATACGCTGTTCGTCAGTCGGCTCGGCCCGAGTGCAGTGGCCGGCGTAGGCTTGGCCGGCGTGCTCACCTTCGCGTTGTGGTGCTTTCCGATGGGCGTGGTGCGCGCTGTGAAAATTCTCGTTTCACAAGCCACGGGAGCCGGACAGCGCGCGCAGTTCCAGCCGTTTCTGGTGGCCGCGCTGATCGCCTCGGTGGTCTTGGGCCTGCTGGTGGTCGCGCTGGGCCTTTTGCTCGCTCCGCTCTTGCCGGACCTGACTGCAACCGTCGAATCAGGACGGCACGCTACGGAGTACCTCTCGGTGCGTGTGCTGGGCAGCGTCGTCTTCTTGGTTTTGATCAGCGTCCAAGAAGTCCGCCAAGGTTTTGGCGACAGCCGCACCATGATGCTCACGACCTTGCTCGGCAATGCGCTCAACATCGGCCTCGACTATCTGTTCATTTTCGTGTGCGGCTTTGGAGTGGCCGGCGCGGCGTGGGCCTCCAACCTTGCACTGACCTGCGAGCTCTTGGCGCTGGGCACGGTGCACGTTTGGCGTGACGGATTTCGGGTGGCTGACTATCGCCTGACGCATCTACGGCAGCTGGCGAGGCTGGGCGTTCCCTCGGGCATTCAGTTCGGCCTGGAGGTGAGCTCGTTCGGCCTCATGGTGCTCATCTTGTCCTCGTTCAGCGAGCTGCACACCGCGGCGCATCAGATCGCCATTCAGGTGCTGCATTTCGCATTCCTGCCGGCTTTTGCCTTTGCCGAAGCCGGCTCGGTGTTGGCGGGGCAAGCGGTAGGAGCGGGCCGCCCCGCGCTCGTCTCTACGGTGTCGAAGCTTACGCTGCGCCTTGCCCTGGCGTACGCGACACTGTGCGGCGCCGTGATCTTTTTCGGAGCCCGTCACATCGCCCGCGCTTTCACCGAGCAGGCCGAGTTGCAAGCGCTCACCATGAATCTGTTCATGATCACTGCCGTGTTTCAATTCCTCGATGCGGCCAATCTAGTTGCGCGCGGGGTGCTGCGAGGCACGGGCGACGTGCGCTTCGTTGCCTTCATAGGCATCGTGGTGGCCTGGGTCTGTACGCCGCCGTTGACCTTCGTCCTTGGCTACTGGCTCGGCTGGGGCGCTTACGGAGCGTGGATCGGTCTGAGCGGCGAAGTGACCCTTGCAACGATTGTCTTGTGGCGGCGGCTCAATGGCACCGGCTGGACCAAGCTGACTCTGAACCATTTGGACATGCCGCTCGACCCAACGCCGAAGTCGGCTTGATTCATCGCACCTGAACCACTGCTCCCGCCTCGCGGTACCAACGGGGCATGAGTACGAGGAGCCTCCGGCTGCTGAACATATGTTGCCTGAGCATCTCGTTGGGCTACGCGTGTGCCAACGACGAACTGCCTCCTTATGGCGTGGGCGTGCCAGCCGAAAGCGGGGGAACCGGCGCGACGGACGCGGGCCTAGGAGGCACCGATGACACGAGCAGCGGGGGCACGTCGGCCGCCGCCTCGACCACGGATGGCGAAATGACGATGTCGGCAACGACCACGGCTGGAGGCAACGATGCCGCGAGTGGATCAGGCGGTACCGGGGGCACCGAAACCGAGGGCTCGGGCGGCAGCGGCGGCTCGAACGAAGCGACGAGCGCAGGGGGGACCGGCGCGCAAGGATCCGGAGGAGCCGCCGGCGCCGGCGACTCCGATGGTAGCAGCGGAGGAACGACCTCCTCCACCGATCGCGACGCGTTCTTCGGTGACAGCCGCTGCACGGACGAGTTCGAGTTATGCGAAGGCTTCGAAGCCGAATCGCTGAATACGGACATCTGGTCCGTGAGAGGGCCGGCGCCCACGATCGATGACACGCGCGCGGCGCGGGGGTCGCGCTCGGCCCATTTTCACACGGTGGACAACGGCCTCTCGTACATCGAGCAAACCGTGACCTTCCCCGCATCCGACAATCGCTACTTCGGGCGCATGTTCGTCTACTTCGACAGCATGCCCACGGCGCCCCAGTGGGCGCACTGGTCTCTTGCCGGAGCGAACGGTTCGGGCACCGATGCGGAGATCCGTGTGGGGGGGCAATACGACAACGTCATCAATCGTTTCGGCGTGGGCTCCGACTACGGACCTACCGGAGATTGGACCATATTGGACGACGACCCTGCCGGATCTCCGCGTGAGGTACCGGTGCGCGAGTGGATCTGTGTCGAGTGGTTGCATGATGGGTCGGCCCACGAGACGCGCTTCTATTGGGACGGCGTCGAGCACACGTCGCTGTTCACGTCGGCCGACGACCACGGCGGGGATGACGCCGAGCAGTACTTGTTGCCCGAATTCGAATCGGTATGGGTGGGTTGGTGGCTGTACCAGCCCGACACGGAGCCGGGCGAGTTCGACGTATGGATCGACGAGGTCGTGTTCGACGACGAGCGCGTGGGTTGCGAGCGCTGACCACCGCAGGGCTGGTCAGCCGCCCGTCGCTCGGTTAGTCGTACCGTATGCGACTCCGTTCGGTCGTGTTCAAGGCGCTATCGCTGCTCGCGTTGGCCTCGGGTTGCAAGCGCGAGTCCGAACCAGCGATCCCTTTGTGGGAAGACGGCGCCCCCGGTTCTCGAGCGCGACGCCACGAGGTCGAATCCGTCGGACCGTGGTGGGTGGCCAATGTTCACCACCCGTCGCTGACACCTTTCGTTCCCGAGCGGGGGTCTGCGAACGGCGCAGCAGTCATTATCATGCCTGGCGGCGGGCACGAGCGGCTCGTCTACGGTCCAGAGGGTGTTGCTCCGGCTAAGTTCCTCGCGGCGCGCGGCTTCACCGCTTTCGTCTTGAAGTACCGGCTCGCACGCGAAAAAGGCTCGACCTATCGCATCGAAGAGCATGCGCGCGCCGACGCGTTCAGGGCCGTACGCTGGGTCAGGCACCACGCGCGAAACTACGGCATCGATCCAGAGCGCGTAGGCGTCATGGGGTGGTCCGCCGGGGGCGAATTAGCGGCCTTCGTCGGTTATGGGGACGGCGCAGCCGGCGATCCGGCTGCCCGCGATCCGGTCGACCGCCACGACGCGCGTCCTAGCTTCCAAATCATGATTTATCCGGGCTCGCGAGGATTGCCTGCGGAGCTGCCACACGATGCCCCACCGGTTTTCTTGCTTGCGGCAAGCGATGACACCGCCCCCGCCGAGACAGTGACCCGATTGCACGCGTTGTACCGTGCCGCCGGGCGACCCGCGGAGTTGCACTTGTTCGTCAAGGGCGGGCACGGCTTCAACATGGGCGAGCGGTCGCCCTACCGCGCCATCCGACGCTGGCCCGAGCGGCTCGAGGAATGGCTGCTGGCGAGCGGCCTATCGAAGCGCCGCTGACTTCGCAGCTTGTCCATCGCGTGGCCATCTGCCCCAGCGTGACTTTCTGCGCAGGGATACGACGGCGATTGTTCGACGAAGCTTTGGTCAATCGGCCGGCATAGATCCTGCATCCTATTGGTTGGGTTTCCGTGCTCTTGGTTCGCGCTCGACACCTTCTGAGGGTGGCGCTTTCGCTCGCGCTGCTTTTGCCGGCTGGTTGTGACACCCAGCCGAGTTGGATCGAATCGGCGCAGGCGGAGGCCCAACCACGGCCCAAACCCGATGCCAGCCAAGAAGCGCCCCCCTCTGCGGTTCAGGCGACTGGCAACAGCATCGCTCAGGCGGCAGCCGCCGTGCGCGTCGAGAGACTCGAAAATATGGCGCCCGAAGTGTTCGTCACGCGCGGTCGTGCGGGACCACAACGGCTGGTCTTTCTGCACGGTATGTGCGGGCACGCCATGGGTTACGCGCAATCATTTCAATTCGCAGCTGCACGCTGGGGACGCCTGATCGCGCCACAGGGCGACGTAAGCTGCGGCAAAGGTCCATGGGCCAAGTGGTCGCAGGACCTCGAATCGCTCGACCGACGCATCGTCGATAGCTTCATGCAGCTGGGGCTCGAACCAGAGCAGATAACATTAATAGGGTACTCACAGGGTGCCACGCGAGCCGAGCAGCTCGTCAAAAAATACCCGGAGCGCTACCGGTATCTCATTTCCATTGGAGCTCCCGAGGCTGTCTCGTCTCGCGGCCTGGGTAAGCTGCGAGCCGCGGTCATGATGGCCGGAGAGCACGATCGGCAAGATCAAATGCGCGCAGGCGTGACCCTATTGGAGAAACAGGGTGTCCCCGCAAATTTCATGGAATTACCGGGAGCGCGTCACGGTGCGATGGGACGGACGCCAGAAAAATCGATGGAGAGCGCCCTCGACTGGCTGTATGCCCACGCCGAGCGGTGAGTGCTGCCGGTAGCCCCCAATCGGGGCCGAATCGGGGGCAGCATGCCCCCAATGGCAGCCGCATTAACTTGGCGAATCAGCGACAAAACGCTGCATTCCGTTGCGGGCACGTGGCTTGCGTGCCCTGGCGGTGTGCGCTGCTGGATCGTGCCGCTGAGCGTGCTCGTGACCGCTTGCTCGGGCGGCGCGAAAAATGATGCTGCACCGGCGAGCGCTGACGCTGGCTCAGCGACCACGGCGAGCAGCAACGGAGCCGGGGCCACGTCGGGGAACGCGAGCAATTCGACCGGCGACGGCACGACCGATGGCGGCGGCGGCAGTGGCGGTGGTGCAGCGTTCGTGGCTAGCGAAAGTGTGGCGCGGCGCTTGTCGCGAGCCGAGCTCGACAACACGCTCGAGACTCTGCTCGGCGATGAGTCCGCTCCTGCCCACCAGTTTTTGAGTGAAGACGAGTTTTCGCCCTACGACAACGACTACACGCTCCAGTTGTCGTCCAGGGCCTTGATCGACTCGCTCGAGTTGCTCGCTGCCGACGTCGCTGCACGCGCCGTGGCGAGCGAAACCTTCCGAACCGAGGTGCTTCCCTGTTCGCCCGCGGACGATCAAGACGCGGTTTGCTTTCGTTCCATCGCCGAGCAACTCTTGACGCGGGCCTTTCGTCGAGTCGTCGTGGATGAAGAAGTCGACCCCTACATGGAGCTGCTCGACTTTGCGAGCGAGCAGGTGCCGGGGCGGACCATCGACTTTTATACCTCCGTCGACCTGCTGATACGCTCCGTCGTGCAAGACCCGGAGTTTCTGTACCGCATCGAGGTAGGCGCACCCACGCAGATGGCTGGTGTCGTTCGCTTGAACGATTACGAGATTGCCACGCGCATGAGTTACCTGCTCTGGGGGGACATGCCCGACACTCGGCTATTTGCCGAAGCCGCTTCGGGAGGATTGGCCGACGGCGCAGCGCGCCGCTCCACCGCGGAATCGATGCTGAACGACACGAAAAGCCGCGTACAGCTGAAGCGCTTTCACGCCATGTGGCTGGGGTATCGGGCGATTCCGCACCCTGAAGAGCTCACGAGAGCCTTTGCTCTCGAGACGAACGCGCTGTTGGACCAAGTACTCTTCGACGACCCCCAGAGCTATCTGAACCTGTTCACCAAAGGCGAGACCTATCTGAACGATTTGCTCGCCGAGCACTACGGCTTGCCCGCTCCCCAGGGCGGCGAGGGCTGGGTACCCTATGGTGATTCTGGGCGTGCCGGCATCTTGTCACACGGCAGCGTGCTCAGCGCCTTCAGCAAGTTCAGTGACACGAGCCCCACGCAACGGGGGATCTTGGTGCGAACTCGTCTCATGTGTGACGCGGTGCCGCCACCGCCGCCCGACATAAACACCGACGAACCTCCAAGCAGCACTGAAGGCGCGTGCAAAATCGAGCGCTACGATGAGCATCGCTCGAGTGCGGCGTGCGCGAACTGCCATGGCGCGCTCGACCCCATCGGTTTCGGGCTGGAGAACTTCGACATGGCAGGGCGCTTCCGCGATCACGACAACGACAACGAAGCCTGTCTCATCGACGGGCAGGGAACCGTCGAGCCCTATGGAGCCTTTTCTGGCCCCGCGGAGCTGGCGCAAATTCTGGTTGACCAGGGTGAGATCGACGATTGTGTCATCCGGCAGTTCTTGAGCTTCGCGCTTGGGCGCGCCGTTCACGGCAGCGAGTCAGAGCTCGTGGAAAACCTGGTGGCGACGTTCCGGCAGACGGATCATGCGTTGAGCGAAACCTTGCTCGACTACATAGCCGACGACGCGTTTGCGCTGCGTCTGGAGCCAGAAATTCAATGAGCGAGGAGCTACGATGAAACCGCTCAAACTTTCTCGCCGTACGCTGCTTTCGGGTGCGGGGGTCGCCGTTGGGCTTCCGGTGCTCGAATGCATGCTCAATCCACGCGGTAGCGCCCTTGCGCAGGGCAGCGCCTTGCCGCTGCGGTATGCCATCGTTTTCGCCGGTCAAGCACTGGGCGGCGATGATCACGAAAAGAACCGTTCTCGTATCAACGGCGAGCTCGTCACGCGCGAGGGCGACTTCATCGTGCCTCCCGAGACCGGTGCCGGTTACTCGATCACCACACCGCTCAGGCCACTGGCAGCGCTGCAGGACGACTTCAGTCTGGTTTCGGGCATGCGCATTCCGTACAACGTGAGCTCGGCGGAACCGGACGACGTACCCGAAGCCGGAGCCTATCGCGATTTTCACGGTGGAGGCGCCGGTCCGCTGCTCTGCGGCACGCGTTCCTTGGAAGCGACTTTCACCTGCCGCAGCATCACGTCGGATCAAATCATCGCGGACCTCAATCAGGGACAGACGGCACTGCCCTCCGTCGTTCTCAGAGCGCAACCGTCATTCTACCTTTCGGGCTACACCTTCGCTGGGCGCCACCGCATTTCTTACCGAGGCGATGGAGATCCGGTAGAGGCCCAGGACAGCCCGCGCACGGCCTATCAATCGCTCTTTGGCAACTTCCAACCCGACGACGCCGATGCGCAGGCGCGCTTCGACTTCGATCGCCGAGCGCGCAAAAGTGTGCTCGACTTGATCACGCAGAAGCGAGAAAGCCTGTTGGGTCGAGTTTCGTCGGCCGATCGGGTGCGTTTGGAGCAACACTTCGACGAGATTCGTGCGCTCGAAATGCGCATCGATTCGCTCCAACTGGCCGGCGGTGAATGCCAGGCGCTCGCCGACCCCGGCGCTGATCCTGCCGTGGGGGGCGATAACGCTGGTGCCGGGTCGGACAGCATTGCCACCAACACGGGCTACAGCAACGAGGCGGAGCGCACGCGGGTGATGGCCGATTTGATTCACATGGCCTTCGTGTGCGACCTAACGCGCGCAGCCACGCTCCAGATTACGGCCTTTCAATCGCACATGAATGTCTATCCCATTACGGGCGATCTCGACAGTCCAGTCGCCCTCGGTCGGCCGTTTTTGGCCGACCTGCACGAAGTGGGACACAACGGGGACGCGGAGTTTCGGGGGCAGCTTGCGGTTAGCCTGTGTCTGCAGTGGCACATCGCGCACTACGCCTACTTGCTCGACAAGATGAAAAATACGCCGGAGGGTGATGGTAGTCTACTCGATCATTCCGCGGTCATCTTCATGCCCGAGGCGGGACACGGCAGGCATTTGAATTCTCCAGAAGATACCGAGCCCAAGACGCATTCGGTGGAGGACATGGTGCTGCTCGTCGCCGGCCGCGCCGGCGGCCTAGCGCCGGGGCGTCATATCGCAACCGACGGCGTCCACCCGGGCCAGTGCCTCTTGAGCTGTATGAATGCGGTGGGCTACCAGGGCACGAGCTTCGGTGAAGTGAGCGGCACGATTCCCGAGCTATTCGGATGAACGACGCATTGACCCGCACGCTTGGGGCCTAACCGTCGCCTTCGGACTGATCGATGCTGGGCTCTGGATCGAGGCAACAACGCAGACCGATTTGGTAGCCTGAATGCCAAGGATTGTGCGTGGCCGTGATCGGGCGACAGCGGTTGCGCACCGGTCCCCAATAGCCGCCTTTGAGTGCACTTTTGTACGGTGGGTGCTGCAGTGAGCCGCGCTCCAGCAGCACCCACTCGTCGACGTTCCCCGTCATGTCGAAGACACCGAAGGGACTGACGCACGCCTCGCGGGCTCCCGAAGGCTCGCGCTGGTCGAGGCGTGCTATTTCGGCCTCGCGAGTCTGCGGATTCGCGTAGGCTGCGTCGTTGGGGTAAATGTATGGCTTGTCGATGTTACAAGCATCTTTGTCTCGACTATAGCCGTAAGGGTAGGGAACTCCGCCTTGGCCCTCGCACGCAAAGGTCCATTCATCGGCGGTGCACAATCGTTTCCCCTGAGCTTCGCAAAGTTTATTTGCCTCGAGCCAGGTCACACCCAATAACGGCTTTTCACCAAGTCGATTGGGGTATTCGTACTGATCGATGCAAAAGCGCATGGGCAACTGCTTACCCAAACATCGGCTTTGTGGCAGAAATTCGCCGCAGCGGTCCATGCGCTCGTCGATGTAGCGCTTGCAAGTGTGAGCCAGGCCGGTACAGAAGCTGCCCTCGACCAGCTGCATGGTTTCAGGGCAGGGCCCGCTGGCCTTGGGAGTGGTCGTGGTCGCCGGCGCAGCAACTTCCACGGGCTCCTCGGGCGGTTCGAGGTGCTGCATTGGCGGCTTTTCGGGTTCTTCTTCGAGAACCGGCAGAGGCAGGTCCACGCGGTGGCGTGGCACGGCCCCGTAGGGCATCAATATGCCCACGAACGATCCCAGCGCAGCCGAGACGATCAGGGGCATGGTCAATCTGAAGCGCCTACGGCGGGACATGGGCTTTCGAACGGCGCCTACTATCGCAAATGCAAGCGGCGAAATCCGCAGCGCCAAGCAGTCAGCGCAAAATCAGCGGGTGCTCGAAGCTCGTGTCGGCGCTGCCGGTGCCGAGGCCAGGGTGCTTTCGATCAGGGTGTTGAAGTATCTGAGGGGCTTGGCGCCTTCGGTGAGCCAACCATTGACGACGAACCCCGGTGTGCCCTCGATTCCGAGCGCCTGCGCCGTAGCGAGATCCGCGTCGATGGCGGCGTCATGCCGACCATCGGTGAGCGCCGCCTCGAAACGCTGAAGATCCAGCCCGAGCTCCCTGGCGTAGCTCGCGAGGTCGGCATGAGACAGGTGCGGACCCGCTTCGCGCTTGTGGCTTGCGAAGAGTTTTTCGTGCATCTTGCGGAAACCGGCATCGCCCTGCTGAGCGTAGGCCTCGAGTGCAGCGGCAGCGGCCACGCGGGCTTGTCGGTGAAAAGCCAGAGGTAGGTTGTGCCAAACGATGCGCAGGCGATTGCCATAGGTTTGGCGCAGCTCGGTCAAAATGGGTTCCACGCGAGCACAGTAGCTGCACTCGAAGTCGCTGAAGGCGTGTATGATCACAGGCGCCGTCTTTGGACCCCAAGCGGGGTGCCCTTCGTTCGAAATCGGAGTGTCGACTTTGCGGGGAGCATGCAGAGGGTCTGCATGGCGCATCAGATGTGCATAGTAGTCGGACGGGCCAATCCCATGGCTGGTGAGCTCGGCCCGGGCCTCCCGAATGGCGGTGAGCACCATGGTTTCGAACTCGGCGTACGGGCGCGCACCGGCTAGGCGCCGCCCGTTGATGAAAAAATGCGGAGTACCGCGTGCCTCGAGATCGTGCGCCAGGTTGAGGTCGTTGTCCACGCGGGCCTGGCCCGAGCCGCCTTCAATCGCGCCTTTCGCCTGTGCTCGCGTTAGCCCGAACTGCTCGCCCAGAGAGACCAGGCGCTCGG
>CBFGRJ010000032.1:0-31654 GCA_965651135.1 uncultured Myxococcales bacterium | reverse complement strand
CCAGGAATGTCACGCGCCCCGAGCCGATAGCGAGCTCTCACGAGCGGTTGAGCGGACCTGCTCGCGACTGCTGACTCGACACTACGCGGAGGTGGGTGAGGTCTGCTTGGAGCATCAGGATTGCGTGACTTCGGAGAGCCGAGCGATCAGCTGCGACCCAGGCTACGACGGCGCCATCCAAGGATGCTACGACGACGGCCCGCTCGCTGAAGAGGGGGAGTACTGTAGCCGCGGCGAGAATTGCCGCCCAGGCCTCGTGTGCGTTCGGAGCCGTTGCCACCGGCCCTCGGCCGATGGCGAACCCTGCAGCCAGAATCTGCAATGCGCTTCAGGGTACTGCTGCGACGAAGGGACGTTGTGCGACGACGCATCCACCTGCAATGCGAGTGGGGTTTTGCATGCCTTGCCCTCGCGCTGCACCACGCTCGACGAACTGAGCGGGCACGCCGTGACGATTGATCCCATGCCCTCGCCAGTGCGAGCCATCGCTGTGAACCAATCACACGTGTATTGGGGCTACGAGCGTAGCATCCACCGCTTTGACAAGCAGGACGGACGCATCGAAACCATTTTCGAATGGGAGGGTTCGGTCGGTTACAACTATCTCATCACGGATCTCGCGCTCGACGATGGCCATGTCTACTTCATCGGCAACATGGGCTTTGGTCGAGTGGGGCTTTCGAGCGGTGAGGTCACCGAGTTCGGCTACGACCCACCCGACCGCCCGATCGATCTAGCCGTGACGGACGACGAGGTCCTCTTGAGTCAATCGGGGTGCGCCATTGCGCGCATGCCCAAAGAGCTCGAAACCCCACAATACGCGCCCGCCCTGGTGCCAGGTGGGTTTCTCGGTCATCTAGCGTTCGACGAGCAGGATCTCTTCTGCGCCACCGAGGAAACGATCTACCGTGCCCCACGCGCAGGGGGAGACTGGGAGGTCCTGGTCGTGAACGATCGCCGGGTGGGTCCTGTGGTCTCGGACGGGACGCGGCTCTGGTGGGTATCGAATGATCACAGCGGTGGTGCTTTGCCGGGCGAGCTACGCACCATGGAAAAAGCGGATCCTTCCCCAACCACTCTGGGGCCGGCGCTGCGGCCAGCCGGCGCGCTGCTTCGTGACCCGGTGCGCCAGACGCTCTATTGGGTCGGCTCCAACGAGCACATCGGCGTTTATCGCGACGATGACGACACCACGCGGATCTTCTACGACCGCCTGCCGACCTTTTCCGAGCTGGCTCAAGACGAGCAATACCTCTACTGGGCGAACGAGTACGGCGTCATGCGGGTTCCGAAGGAATGACCGCTATCGACCGCGGTCCGCCCGTTCGGCAAAGGTTTTGGTAGGCTGGAAATGGCGCCCTCAGCGCGGCATACCGTTTTTGCCGAGTTGGCTCGACAAGGTGGCGTCTCCGCGGATTCGCTCCAAGGCTTCGGCATGAGACAGGCCGAGCTCCAAGAGAATGGCGTATACCCGTTGGGCATCGAGCGAAGGTTTGGGTGGACGATTCGGGAATGTGCGGGACGTCCTGATCTGTGAACGATTCACGAAAATCTCTCCTGAGAAGGACGATGTTCGTTGGCGCCTGCCATGAGGCAGCAGGCGGGAACTCGACACAATCGGATTAAGCGAAACACATGCCAGCGATTGGGCTTGATGGATTTGGCTTAATTGGGGTGGTTGGCGGTTGCCGCAACCAAAGGTAGCACCGATCACGACGTCTGCTAGTGGTCCGCACTGCCTGACCTAGGGCGTAGAGCCGCAGTTTTTGCGGCGGCCTGCCAGAGACGGCAAGCGTTGCGGTATTTGAACGACCCGTTACCTGCTGCTCGGGGGCACAGACCCTTGCAGACGCGCTCGAAGCTGCCGATAGCGTTCACCGACGACGGGACCGAAAAGCGGATCGCTGATCAGACCAAAGTTCGCGTCGATGGTTGCCCAGTCGTCGGGGGTCAGTACTTCGGCAAGCTCCGGAAACAGGAACTCTTCCTCGTAGTCCAAGTGCTGGCGCAAGAGCTGGCTGTACGCTCTGCCGGCGTCAACGACCTGCGAGCGAAGCACGGGTTGATCTGCGAATGCCCGGTCTAGCAGTCCCCATAACGCCCCGCCGGTAAACAGCACTGATTCATGCTGATCGGCGACTGCATCCGCTACAGCAGCCAAGCGTGGAACGCGCAAAGCTGCCAGCTCGACGGCGCCATCTTCACGAGCGTGGTGAAAGTTGTCGATGAAACGGGTCAGGTAGTGAATCGCCGACAACACCAACGGATAGTCGGGTGTCTGCTGCCGAGCCGCTCGCGAAAGCTCCGCATCGATGAGCGAGAGCAGGCGGCGTATATTGCTGTGTTCACTGAGAAAAAAGCCAACATTGGCTCCCGTTCCGCGGCCAAGCTCTCTGACCACGGATTCGAGCCGGTAGGCGTCCATTGGCTCGCGCGGCGGCGTTTCGAGCTCGCCTGCGTCCTGAATCATGTTCGACGTGTTGACCATTGCCACCTCCGCGGTAGGTCCCTAGGAACTCCCTAGGCACTCGAAGCAAGAATCAGGCCGTCCAGGTCAGCGCACCTGCTCGATCAACGCCTTGAGGGCGTTTCGCGGTACCTCCCGAGTCGTCGACACTTTGACGTGACGCACATACTTCGCCGAGCCAACTAGCAGCCCTTCTGGGTCTCTCAGCTGCGAGCCGGCGTAGAACCCGAACTGCACGTGGTCTGGTTCGGCGTGGATGTAGACCTTGGGTTCATCACCCAACAGCCAGCAGCCCTGCCCCCACTTCACGGAGGGCGTGAACTCGGGTGCGGCCCGTTTCACTACCGAAGCGAGTGCGCCGATCAAGCGCTGATTCTTGGCGGATTGCGCGCGCTTCCACTCGGCGAACGAAGCGTATGCCTTCATCCTCGAGGACTTCTTCGCCGACTTTTTTGCGGGCTTCTTTCCCGCTGCTTTCTTGCGCGCTGCCATACGAAGGTGCAGAGCATACCAGGCTCTTGCCTACGAGCGACAGGCGGCCCGAAGCGCACTCAGGCAGGCTTGCGAAGCTGCTTGCGCCGTCGGCGGATGGCAAGGCCGATGCCGAAGCCAACGCCGGCCAAGCCCCAGAGCGATGCGAGGGGAGGGGAAGCGCCAGCGCTCATGCTGCAACCTCCTGAGGTGCTGACATCTCCGTGCGCGTTTACTTCCGCCATCCCGCGGGCGCTCAACGCGGTCAAGCACTTCGCCGCCTGGGCTCCCGAGGCGACGTACTCCCCGTCGCAGAAGATGGCTCCGTCGCCATCGCACGACGCTTCACATTGACCTTCCAGATTTGTTTCGCAGCTGGCGAAGGCTTTGGCTTGACAATCGATCTGGCAATCCATGTTGATCTGTGCGGTACACGAGCCAAAGCAGCACTCCTCGCAGTGCTTGTAGCAAGGCTGATCGATCAAGGGTTCACAACGGACGTCGCATTCACCGTCACAGGTCGCTTCACAGCTGGCTCGGCACTGTTCGGGATCTTCCGCTCCGTCGCAGGACTCGTCGCAGGCGCCCTGGCATTCGTTGAAACAGTTGTGAATGCATTGAATGTCGATGCCCGCATCGCACTGCTTTTTGCAGACGTCGCTGCAATCGTCGGTGCAAGTGATGTCCGCATCCAGGTTACAGTCGCCCCTGCACGAGGCGTGGAGCGACGCGGAGCACGCCAGATTGAACTCGACGTCTTGACACCCCGCTTCGCAATCCAAGCTGCCCCGAAGCTCGCAGCCGCTGGCGTCCTCCAAGCGGATGCCATTGCATTCGGGGATGCCCGCCCTCGCGGTCCCGACAGCAGACGTGAGCGCCAAGAGCGCGGCCAAGGTCAAGAAAGCTTTCGTGGGTTCGACGTCTATCATGCCACCTCCGTCCGTTCCGGACTTCGCCTAGGCAAAGGATGTGCCTCTACGATTTTGCCCATTGTTCTCATCAGGCTTCGACAAATCCTCCTGATTTTCATGTCAGGGGTGAGTGAGCCGACCAAACACCTTCGGCGCCGAGGTAGGAGGGGGGCGCCATGCCCTTTCTGACCGATTCACCCCCAATGGCAGCGGTCAGGGGCTCTGCCGTGGGAATGCCGATCAGTAAACGGCTCCTCGAGTGGCTGTATGAACCCCTGTGGCGGTTGGCCGGCAGAAAATCTCGCGGACGAATCCGGCATCCGCGGTGGGCATGGCACGAGCCTTGCCCGATCTGAAGGCCTTGGTGACTCGAGCGACCAATCCACCAGTGGCGTCACCCAAGCGACGCCGATGGCTGCCTTGGACCGCGGCCCTGTTGACCCTCGGGGGGGTCTGCTTGGCTGTGGCTGTGCTGGCTACGTGTCATCGACTCCCGATCTGGAGCGGCGTGATCGAGGTTACTCCCATCGAACGACCCGCCCTCGAAGCCTGCGGAAAGGGTCAGCTGACAACGCCTGGCAGCGACAACCTGATGCGCGCGCCCTACCTGCAGCACGTAGGGCGTGACCACGCAACACTCGTCTTCGCGGCGCCGCCCAACCCAGCCTATCTGGTGCAGGTTCGAACACCGCGTGGCGATATGGCGACGACGTCCCGAGCACGCTTCGCCGATGACCCGGGACGTGAAGCCACCATTCGCCAACGGCTGCAAGCCCTCGGTTCGAAAGAGAGTGTCGACGCCGAGGATTACTACGTTCAGCGCGTCGACTTGAGAGGCCTCGAGCCAAATACACTCTATTGCTACCAGCTGATGGGACCGGGTGGGGCTCAAATGGCCCCTGCACCGCTGATGACCGCTCCTGGTCCCGACACGGACGACGCCATCGAGTTCGTGGTGCTCGGCGATACGGGTACTGGCAACGCTGCGGCGCGAGCGATCGAAAGTCGCCTCGGGGAGGTGCCTTTCGAATTCATGCTCTTTCTCGGTGATATCGCCTACACCCGCGGCACGGCGGCCGAGCTCGACACGAAGTTCTTCGACGTATATGCAAGCCACTTGCGCTATGCCCCCGCGTTCACGGCGTTGGGCAACCACGAATACCGTACGCAAGACGCGCGCTATTACCTGCGCGACTTCGTGCTGCCAGGCAACGAACGCTACTACTCGTTCGACTGGGGAAGTGTCCACATCGTGGTCCTTGACACGACGCGCTTGGATCAGGCGCAAATCGAATGGGTGGAGCAGGACTTGAGCGCAACCCAAGCTCGTTGGCGCATCGTGGCCGGGCACCACCCACCGTTTTCACATTCTCGCCGTGGCCCGAACCGCAAGGTGCGACAGCTGGTACCCTTCTTCGAGCGCTATGGAGTCAGCCTGGTGCTTGCTGGGCACGAGCACCATTACGAGCGCTTCGCTCCCCGCCAGGGAATTCACTATGTCGTGACCGGTGGCGGTGGCGGCCGGCTCACGAAGCTGAGCAAGGACTCGGCAGCCATCGTCCAGGCGGAGGTGCACCACTTCGTTGCCATCCGCATCGAAGACACTCGGCTCTTGGCGCGGGCCATCGACGTGGAAGGCAACGAGATCGATCGCTTCGAGATCGCTCGACCCACGAAGCGAGACTGACGACCTGCCGGCAACCACGGCTAGAGGGAGCGCTGAACGGATTCGCCGCGTTGACCGCAAGTGCTCCCTGCCCCACATCCTGCGAAGCCATGAAGCCACGGCTATCGGTTCTCACACTAGGTGTCCGCGATTTGGAACGGGCTGTGGCCTTTTACCGGGATGGGCTTGGTTGGCCTACCGAAGGCATCATTGGGCAGGAGTTCGAGAATGGCGCGGTGGCATTCTTCGACCTGCAACATGGAATAAAGTTGGCGCTTTGGCCGCAGGAGTCGCTGGCGAAAGACGCAACGCTCGACCATCGCGGACCCAACAATCCCACCGCGTTCAGTCTGGGTCACAACGTGAGCTCCAAAGCAGAGGTCGATCACGCCTTTCGTCGGGCCATTGCGGCTGGAGCAAGATCCGTTCGAGAACCCGAGGACAAAGCATGGGGTGGGTATGCCGGTTACTTCCAAGATTTGGATGGGCACCTCTGGGAGGTGGTCTACAATCCGGCACTACGCGTCGAGGATGAGTAGAGTTTCTTACAACGGTGACGTCCGGCATCGCGACGCCAGCAGACCGGTGGCTTCGGTGAGGTCCAGCTCAGCTAGCAGCAAGCCAGCTTGCCCATAAGGTTGGTAACACAGCAAGCTACCGTCCGGGCGCGCGACCGCCGAGGTGATGCCACAGCCGTCGCTGGCGGCATTGACCGAAGCGAAATAGCAGGTGTTCTCGGCGGCGCGGCACAGGATGGCCTTTTCGTGGAAGGTGTTGGCAGGGTCGGCGAAGCTGACCGGACGATAGGCGCCCGGCTCGGCGATCTGCGCATGGGGGTGAAACACGACCTGAGCGCCTCGCCGCACGGCCCAGCGCACCGTTTCGGGGTACCGCCACCCCTCATGGCAAATCACTACTCCGAACGTCAGGGGTCCGGCGCTGAACACGTGGCGCTCGCTCCCCCGCGAGGGATAGATGGTCTCCTCCGCTGGGTCGAGCTGACATTTATCCTGCCACCCGGCGACCGTACCGTCGGGGTTGATCACGCAGGCGGTGATTTGCAGACCGTCAGCGGTCACACGCTCGGTGCCCAGAATGACCGTGATGCCCGCGGCCTTGGCGGCACTCGCCACCTCGGCCCACGCCTGTTCGAGGAACGCCCGATCCGGGGGCGGCGCGGGTCTGTCGGGCCAGCGGTAACCCGGGATGTAGCACTCCGGGAAACACACCACGAGCGCGCCTTGGCGACCAGCCTCTGCGACTGCCGCCGTTGCCCAATGCACGGACTGCTCGGGCGTTTCGGGCAAGCGGATGTTCGCCAGGGCGATGCGAATCGGGTTCATCCCCCCGAGGAAAGCGCGGATGGGCGGCGCTGAGCAAGGGAATTGGGGCATCATCGAGGCGGCGTGCGACCACTTGCCGCTTCGCCGAGCATTGGCAACGTCCTACGAGCTTGTCGCAACACTGATCTACCATCACGCTTCGATATCCCATGCCAGGCTCGCGCTCGGGCCGCGGAACGGTGGCGCAGAGCAACGACGACGATTGCGGTCACTTGTCGCATCGGGGCGGTTCTTGAATGGCTGGGATTTACCGTCGAATCGGGGTTAAGCTGGCATGGCATGGGCGTAGGGAGTCTCTGGATTGGTTTGCTGGGGTCCTGCCTCGGGCTGTTGGTGCTTGGCTGCGGCGGTGAGAGCGTGAAGAGCGGGCCAGCGTCGGCCGCGGCCGCGGGGAGTGGCGGGCAGTCAGGTCAGGGGGTTGGCTCGAGCGGTACGATGGGGGGCAGCGCTGGTGCGGGCGTGGAACCTGGGGACTCCGCTGAGCCGTTCTGCGCTACGGAAACCGAGATTGCGGCGCCGACGGGTTCGACTGGCTGCGTCGTTTCTGTCCGGACTGTGGATCCGGTGTTCACTTGCGGCAGCTCCGAATGTGCCGTGAAGCGAGCATTCGAGCTCGAGTGCGGGTCGCTGCCGAGGAGTCCGTCGCTTTCCGCAACCAATGACGGGGCCATGGTGCTGGCTATTGCCGAGCACGACCCCGGTGTGGCCGTGGCGCAATTCATGACGATTGACGATACCGGAGCCCACGTCGAAGACGTTCCCGAGCTTGGCGAGCCGAGCAACGCGTTGCCCGAGTGGCGGAGTCTCGACGGCGCGCGCGTGGCTGGTTCGCGTGGAGTACAGTGGCTTTTTGCCGGGCGGGCTGCTCCGCTCACCGTGCTTCGCGGGACAGCTGCCAAATGGACGAGATCGAGCATCCTGCTGTTGCCGGCCGATAGTGCTGAGGCGTTGCTCACCGATGTCGTGATGGTCGATGATGAGCTCGGGTTCGTCAGCTATGCGGGTGATGCGCCTCATCTGATCACGTGGGACGGTTCGTGCTGGTTGGATCAGGCGGTTTCGGAAGTATCGTCCGTGGGGGCTATGGCGCTTGCGGTCGATGAGCAGAGGCGAGCCTGGATGGCTTGGTCTGGTGCACCGGCACACGCGCTAGTTCCGATGTCGCTCTACGTGCGCAGCCCCGACGGAGAAATCGAGGAACTACTGGCAGGGCTCCAGCCGGGCACGCGGCTTCGGCTGCTGTCCGGAGGGCTCGATGGCATTGACGAGTTTCCTTTGGTGGCAGCAAGAGTCGACGATGGCATAGCGCTCTTCTCGCGTAGCTCTACTGGCGATCCCGAATTGCGCTCGACGTTGCTTGCCGAGCCCGCCGACACCTCGGAGCTCGGCGTGCACTGCCCAGTGGGAAATATAGAGTTCGCCTCGGACCGTGACCCATGTTTGGACATGACGTCTTGTGATGCACAATGGAGCGAGGTGAGCTCTGCCTTCGATCTGGTTCGCACCTCATCGGCGGGGGTATTTGCCGCCTGGGTCGTCTACTCCTCCGAGGGGAGTTATGTGCTCCAAACCGATTGCGTTGGGGGAGAGCTGCCGAACTGCACTTGTGTTTCGCCCAGTGCGACCGGCACGGGGACGGCGGAGTTGGTGCTGATGCGCCTCCGGGCGACAGAACCCGTGCTCAGCCGGTTTCGGTTCGACATGAGTGGGCCGCTATACAACGTGGAGCGCGAGCTCGTCATGGAGGCGCGTGGCGACACCCTGCTCGTGGTGGCAGAGCTCGGCGGCATGAACTCGACGACGCTGACCTACTTGGAGATTGATGCGAGCAGTTTGCCTTGATGGACGCGAGTGGGAACCTAACCCTGTTGGGTGCGCACTTCGGACGGGATGTCGGCGGCGGTGACCCGCAAGAGGCTGTTCACGCCGCCCATGTTATCGGGTTGGGTGTGATGGTTTCTGGGGTCGGCAATCCAGACGCTGCCGTTGAGTACGAATTTGTAGCGGTAGTCGCCGGGGTTCAGCGAAATGATGAACTCGAAGACCCCATCGGGGCGCCGCAACATGGGATCGGCGTCTTTGTCCCAGTTGTTGAAGCTGCCCACGAGCGCGACGCGATGTACCCATGCTTCGGGGTAGTACACGATGCTGACTTTGTGCGGGGGCTCGTAGGCGACCACGCGATTGCGCCCGGACGACTTGGCGGCGTAAAGGCTGGCGTCTGCACGGGAAATCAGCTCTTCTTCGTGGGTGGCGTCCACCGGAAAGGTGGCGACCCCCGCGGAGAGCGTGACGTGCTCGGGTTTGAGCGACCTCGATGTTTCGAAGGCGTGCTCGCTGACACGCTGGCGGATGCGCTCCGCCACGTCCCACGCCGTCTTACGGTTGGTTTCGGGAAGCACGATGACCATTTCTTCGCCGCCGTAGCGGGCCACCAGATCCGTTTCGCGCGCTTCGTGGCGTAGGATGCTGGCGACCTCCCGCAAGACCTCGTTGCCCGCCGGGTGACCATGCGTGTCGTTGTATCGCTTGAAATGATCCAGATCGAAGATGATGAGCGACAGCAAGCGCTGATAGCGTTCGGCGCGACGGCGTTCTTCGGCCAGGCGATCGCGGAAGTAACCGAAGTTGTGCAGACCGGTGAGTGAGTCGGTGATCGCCATTTGGCGGGCGCGCTCGTAGCGCAGCGCGTACTCGACGTTGCTGTCAGCGGGTAGCTCCAGATCGTCGTCGGTGCGGGCCGAGATCTCGAGGAACACGAGCCCCAGGCGAGTGAGCAAGCTCCCGAGTTGTTCGGCGTCCGAGCTATCGACGCCGGTCAACGGGCCGGCGTCCTCGGGCCGGCGGCGTAGGATTTTCTTGAGGGCCCCCTGCAACGTGAACAGCAGCAGGACGACCTCGGGGCTCGAGAGCTGCTGCTCGGTTTGCAGTCGCTTGAGCTCGCGCAACACGGTCTTGAAGCGCTCATCGCTGATACCGCTGCCGGCCACTGGGTGCTCCACCAAATCGGCCAGGACGAGTGTGAGCTCGTAAGCGCGCTGGAAAACTGCCGCCTGGGCCGGAAGATTGGTGAGATGCTGCAACTCCGTGCCGAGCGTGTCGCACCACGCCCTCTCGAGCGTGCCATGCTCGTGCTCTAGCCAGCGGGAGAGGGAATCGCGGGGCTTCATCGAAGACGATAAGCTCAGAGCTTACACCGCCCGCGCACAAGCCCCCAGTCCAGCGCTGTGCCGCCTATCCAACTGGCGAAAACTCGGCGCAGAGCTCGAGCTGGCGGGAGGTCAAATCGGACTCACTTGACGTTTCGCTCGCAGCGGTGCCGGTCAGGGGTGCAGGTAGCGTAGGCCTTCGAGGGTCAGCGAGCTCCCGTTGCGACCGCCCCAGACGATGAGCTCGCTATTCGGAATCAAGACCACTGCGCCATAGGCGTGGTCGGCCTCGCTCGGCCATGCGGCGATTGGCTCCCAGCGGTCCGGTGGCTCGTACACGCCGCCGTCTTTGAGGTAGCCGTCGGTGCTGTCCAGCCCTGCGATCACGAACATGCGGTTGTTTTCGGTATACGACCAGCCCGACTCTCGGTGTGACCGAAAGCGAGCTTCGGGCGCACCGGCAGTCTCCTTGTCGGTGAGCCTGTGCCAATTGGCAAGGGGCTGCGTGCCCAGGGGGTAGCGAGCGCCCGTAGAAATTGCCCCGTTCTTGTCGTGTCCTCCCCAGACATAGAAATGCGTGCCCACGATGCTTCCGAATGCGCCCCAACGTTCGGAGCCAGGCCAACCTTGGACAGGCACCCAGGCCTCCGAAGACATCGAATAATAGCTGCCCCCTCCGGCAATCTGTGTTCCTTCGCGCAGGCCGCCGAACACCCAGAACGTCAACGTTCCACCCGCCCACGCGGCGTTGCCCAACCTGCCTGGATCTTGTGCCATGTCTCCGGACTGCCAGCTGTCGTCCCCAGGGTGGTAGAAATCGATGCCCTCGAGCAGCTCGCCGCTTTCCGTTTCGCCGCCCCAGAACGCTACGCGCTCGGGGGACTCGATCCATGCGCCGACTGCCCCACCGCGTGCCGTAGGGGCGTCGCTCATGGGCAGCCACTCCTTGGCTTGCAGGTCATAGATGCCGCCGTCAGCGAACGACGTGGAGCCGTTGACGCCACCCCACACGACCAGCAGACTGCCCGTCCACACCGCGGTCGCCGAATGCCGCGGCGAGGGTGTGTTGGCATCGACCGGCACTTCTTCCCAGCTGTCGGTTCTCGGATCGTACAGGGCTCCAGTGTCGAGAGGCGCGCCAGTGGCGTCGAGCCCGCCCCACACGAAAAGCCGCAAATCGGTGGCTGCGTAGGCCGCTTTCTCGCGCGCTTCGAAGCCTTCGGGCGGCTCGGCCATTACGGCCCAGCCGTCTGCGCATTCCGAGCGCGTGCAGGGCTCGATCGCCGAGCCGCCGCCCGTGCTTCTCGAGCCACCGCTGCCTTCCGTGCTGGTGCCGCCGGAGCTCGTCATGCCGGGGGTACCCGTGCTGCCGCCCGAGCCACCCCCGGTTAGCGACGTCCCGCTGGTGCCGCCCGTCGAACCATTCGAGTTACCCTCGGTCGCAGGGCCTTGTCTTTCGATATAGTAGTCATCTGAGAGGGGGCAGCCGGTAAGCACCAACGACGCCGCCACCGCCAACGCGCACGCGCTCGCGATGGAGCCCAGCTGGATGTGCCGACCGCCCTTCATCAGAACGTGCCCTCCAAGCTGGCGGCTCCGGGACCAATCTTCACCGCGGCGATCGGCGCTTCGGGTGGACCGGCGAGCAGGACGTACCCGCCCCAAGCCAATCCTGCTGCACCGAGGCCGAAGGCCACGTACGAAATCGTGCGGTAACGCCGAAAGTCGTCGATCTCGCCCTCGTGACTAGGCGGACATCCGGGGGTGCATACGGTGTCGAGCTCGGACTTCTGGTTCAGAGCGTAGATGCCCGTGCCAGCGCCGAGCAAGGTTGCCACGGCGCCGGCGCCGAGCGCTACCCAACCCATAGTGTCGTCCGATTCGACTGGCACCGCTGCCGGCGTGAGCTCGGCAGGCACGGGCTCCATCTCCGGCGCCTTGGGCGGTGGTGGAGGCGTTTCCGGTTCGAGCTCGACCACCAGCTGTTGACGGTCCGCCTCGCGCAACATCACTTCGCGCACGATGGTCTTGCGGCCGGGCTGGCGTATTTCCACCTTGTGATTGCCGGGATCCAGCGGGTTGTCTACGCCCACCAGAGGCTCTGGCAACAGGCGTCCGTCGATCCAGACCTCGATAGCTCCTGGTCCGTCCGCTTGCTGGACGCTCACGTTCAGGAGTGGAATCCGCTGTCGCAGGGCAGCGAGCTCGTCGTCGGCGGCCTGCACGGCCATCTGGAAGGCCGCATTGGCTTCTTCGCTGGACTGCATGTGTTTGACGGTGGCGTACCTGTCGGCCGCTTCGACCCAGCGCCGCAGCTCGACCAGCGTGCGCGCTTCCATCAGCACGATGGTCGGTGCCGGAACCAGCGCGCCAGCTCGCTGAAACAGATCGAGCGCGACCGAAAATTCCTGATTTTCGAAGGCTTCTGCGGCCTGGGCCGCGAGTGAGCGAGCCGCGGTGCGCGTATGGGAGTCCGGTTCTGGAGCGCCCTCGCCGGATTGCGCTGCTGCGGAGACGGTCCAACAAAACAGCAAGCACCCGAGCGCGAAGACCAAGCGCCGAGCGAGGACACGTCTAGAAGCCAAAGTCACGAATGCTCCTCGGCTGCCCTGCCTTGGGGCGCGCGGTTGCCCTGGGTCTCGGTGCTGGCTTGCTGGCTGCGGGTTTTGCCGCCTTGGGCGGCGAAGCCGCGACCGCTTCCTGTGCTGATGCCGCGGCAGCGGCAGCGGCGGATGTGGCCGGCTTCGTATCGGACTCTGTCGGCTCGGGAGCTACCTGCTCGGCAGGTGGCTCTTGTGCTTTCGGCTCGGGTGGAGTGACTCGCTCGGCTGTGCCAGGGCTTGGGCTGGGCGCAGGCGCTGATTCCGTCGCTTCGGGACCACCCTGACCGACCATCGCCAGCGTCAACGAAACCCCCAGCAGGACTCCGATGACACCGACCATGGCGGGCTTGCTGCGTCGGGCCAGGAGATGGCGGTATTGCCGCGCCTTGGCCTTGAGCTTGTCCAGCCACGTGGGTTTGGTGATCACGGTCTCGACCAAAGAAGGCCGCAACTTGGCGATGCCACTCGAGGTGGGTCGGGGAGCCACCGTGTCCGTGTCTTCGACTTCCGCTCGAATACCCGAGAGCGCCCCATCGAGCCACAGTGCGCGCACGGAGTTGCCGCACACGTCTTCTTTGACACCGTGCTCGTAGAGCCAGAGAGCGAGCGCCTCGCCGAACTCGGTCATGCTACTCCAGCGATCGTCGGGCGACTTCGTCAACCCTTTGGCGATGACCGTCCACAGGTCGGAGTCGCCCGCTCGAAAGTCCGTAGTGGGCCGGGGTTCGTCGTGCAAAATGGATTGCATCAAGGCGTTGTAGTTGGGGTGTCGAAAAGGCAAAACGCCCGTGATCATCTCGTAGAGCATCACCGCGGTCGACCAAACATCCGTGCGCAGGTCGATGTCTTGGTCGCCGCGAGCTTGTTCCGGCGACATGAACTCCGGGCTTCCCAACACGGCACCGACCTGGGTCAACCGCCCATCGGGCTGCTGTTGATCCATTTTCGCAATGCCAAAGTCCAACAGCTTGGGTTGCAGGCGTCCGAACGAGTCAGCGGCAATGAACACGTTCTCGGGTTTGATATCACGATGCACGATGCCCTTTTCGTGGGCGCAGCGGATGCCATCGCAGATCGGTAACAAGAGCTGCACGGCGCGCACGGCACCTATCCGAGACTCGCGTTCTAGGAGCTTCGAGAGCGTCTCGCCCTGCGCGAGCTCCATCACCAAGAAAGGATCGCCGCGTGTCGTCCAGCCAAAGTCGAAGACTCGCACCAGCGCAGGGTGCCCCAAGCGTGCTGCGGCGTGTGCCTCCCGTGCCATCCGCGAGCCCACGCTGCGCCCGGCGGCGCTGGCACTGATGAGCTTGAGAGCAATGTCGACACCGAGTACCAGCGAGTGGGCTACCCACACCACACCCATGCCGCCTTCGCCCAGTTTCTTCACGAGGCGATAGCGATCGGCTATCACGTCTCCGGCGAGGTACCGATTGTCGACCTCGCCGCTGCGTTTGCTCGGGGGCGCGCTGCTCGACGTCGATTCTCGGAACGTCGTGGGTACAACGGCGACGGCCTTGTGCGAGGAGGAGGTAGACATGTCGACGAGAAGCGAGCTTGCGTTTGCGTGCGCGGTAGCTGCGCCGAGCATGGACGACACCAGCGCATCAAGTCTGACGGTCAGTGCAGGGTCAGCCTTAAGAAGGGTGGCCGAAAGCCAGCGGAACCAGTCGCGCGCGGAGGGTCAGCGTGCACCTTCGCAGCGTCTCGGGTTGTCTTTCGGACACAAGAGCGCCATGATTTGGCGGACTTTCGTGTCACGCAGAATTCCTGGCAGCCAAGCCCCCTCCTCATTGCACCGGCGCAGCATGCTGCTTGCGTTGCCCGCCGCGAGTCTCAGTTTGGGATCGAGCCTGACCGCTTGCCGCAATGGTGACTCTCCCGCGAGCCAAAGCACCCGCTCACGGCCGCGAGTCACGCCGGCGAGCTCCGCGCTGCTCGAGGTGTTCGCCCTGGGAGCACCACCCTGGCCCACGTTCGACCCTTTTCTATTTTGCGTGCATCACGACGACGCTTATCCACCGGGCAATCCGGCGTTGGGTCCGGCCGCGTCCCTTGCCGGAAGGAACCGGGGCAGCGACTTCGCGGGTAAAGATGGCTGGCGCATGTACCACGGCGATGTGGTTCCGGGGTTTCCGCGCCACCCACACCGCGGCTTCGAAACGGTTACGGTGACCCGCCGTGGGTTCATCGATCACTCTGACTCTTTGGGAGCGACGGCCCGCTACGGCGAGGGCGACGTGCAATGGATGACCGCGGGCAAGGGTATCGTGCACGCCGAAATGTTCCCGTTGCTCGACGCCAAGCACGCCAATCCCACGGAGCTGTTGCAGATCTGGCTGAACCTTCCGAGAAAACACAAGTTTGCCGATCCCTACTTTTCGATGTTCTGGAGCTCTCGGATCCCGGAGCGTATGCTGGAAGACGACCGCGGGGCGAAGACGAAGATTCGAGTCGTGGCGGGCACATTCGGTGCGAGCCGAGCTTTGGCGCCGCCACCCGACTCCTGGGCGTCCGACGACCAGGCCGAGGTGGCGATTTGGACTCTCGAGATGGCTGCCGGTGCACGTCTGACGTTGCCCAAAGTCAGCGCGGGAGTGGACCGAGCGCTGTACTTCTATCGGGGGCAGTCGCTCGAGGTCGCTGGGCGATCCCTTCCGGTCAGTGTCGGTCTGCGGCTCGAGCCGACTCTTGACATTGGCCTGAAGAACGGAAGTCAGCCGAGTGAGCTTCTGTTGCTGCAGGGGCGACCGATTGGTGAGCCCGTGGTCAAGCAAGGGCCTTTCGTGATGAACAGCGCTGAAGAAATCCGCCAGGCCTACCAAGACTATCGGCGATCTCAATTCGGGGGTTGGCCGTGGTCTGGAAACGAGCCCGTACACGCGCCCGACAAGGGCCGGTTTGCGGTACACGCCGACGGGCGCGTGGAGCGCGCGCCGAGTTGAATTCGCGCCAAACTGCCAGGCGAAAGCCAGGCTGTAGAAAATAGACGGCGCCCGAAGCCCCAGCAGCCGTGTGGTCGCTTTAACGACACGGCAACACCCGTCATGAGCCAGTCGTGAGTGGATGCATCTCGCCCGTCCTGTGGCAAGGTAGGGCGGACATGCGTGTTCGGTATAGCTCCTTGTTCAGCGCGTTGTTGTTGTGGGCTTGCTCGGCAGAAAACAAGAGCGATCTGTTCGACGACGCGGACGGCGGCATTACTGGCATAACCAGCAGCGACGGGTCGAGCGGTGGCAGTACGAGTGAGTCGAGCGCCGATGGGACCAGTTCGGGCACGGGTGGTTCAGGCGCAGCGAGCTCGAGCAGCGACTCGAGCAGTGGTGGTAGCTCGAGTGGCGGGACGTCTGGCAATGGTGGCGATAGCTCGAGCGGGGGCACGCCTGGCAATAGCGGCGGTAATGGCGGTGACAGCTCTAGCGGCGGTGCGTCTAGCGACAGCGGTGGCAGCTCGAGTGGGGGCACATCTGGCAATAGCGGCGGCAATGGTGGCGATAGCTCGAGCGGCGGCGCGTCTAGCGGCAGCGGTGGCAGCTCGAGTGGGGGCACATCTGGCAGCGGTGGCGATAGCTCGAGCGGCGGCACCTCGGGCGCTGGCGGCGGCAGTGGTGGAACGAGCTCCGGCGGCAGCGGAGGTGAAAAAACGACGACGGGCGAGGCAGGCAACAACGGAGGGCCGTACACGGTCCAAGTCGAGCTGGAAAAAGGTGACGATTGCTCGGTGGTTCGCTGTCCCGAAGAAGCCCCCTATCCGGTGGCCTGCGACATCGTGTTCACCGAGCCCGGTCTCGACAGCAGCGCCTGTGTCGCCGTGGAGAGCGAGGGCCGGGTGTTCATCAGGGCGGGACTCACCTGCGCCGGAACCTCGGTCGATTCCGGCACCATTACCTGCTCCGAAGAGCCGCCGGACGAGCCTTTGGGTCCGGAGACCTGCATCATCCATAACAAGGACGATCTGTCTATCGTCGAAGGCCGCTGCAACTGTCCAGGAAACGTGCCTGGTTGCATGGTTCGACCTTAGCTCGCGCGTCGAGCAACTCTCCGCTCGACCCGGCACGCCACTAGCGGCTACCCTCGACCCGTGAAGCCTCCGATCCTTTGGGCGTTGTTCGGCATGGTCATCGTATCGCCTGGTTGCAAATCCGAGCGCTCGGAGGCAGAACCGAGTCCTTCGGCAGGAGCGTCTACCGCGTCGGTTGCTGCCGCCAGCGCGGCAGCGACCAGCTCCGCCGTCGCAGCCAAGGCCCCAGGCACATGCCCAGCCGGACGCTGGAAGTACGACTACTCCGATCAGGCGCTCGAGGTGATGCTGAAAAGTGCTGCGGGTGCGCGCGTCGTCAAGGAAGAAGGGGAGTTCATTTGCACCATTAGCGAAGGCAAAGAGGGCTCCATCAGTTGCGATTCCCTCGGTAAGCCCGTCGTCAACGTCATCGAAACCAAGCAAGCCGGGGTCCCCATGACAATCAGTGTCACCATGAAGGGTAAGGCCTCCAATAAGTTCAGGCTGGAAGACGACTCGCGGATGACGGTGATCACAACCGATACCAGCCAGCTCGAGGTCAAGACCAGTGTGAACCTCGCCGGTAAAGAGATGCCTTTTCCGACGGACAAGCTGGTCACTATTTTCGGCGAGCCTCAAGCTACCCTGTCGTACAAGTGCGAAAGCGGCGCGCTCCACATCAAGCCCGAAGTCGACGGTGTGGAGACCACCTGGCAAAAGCTGAAGCCGGTGCCGAACGCGCAGTAGCCAAACGCCTTCGCTCTCTCTCGTGGCGCGCCGGTTCCTGTTATACATCCTGCTCGGCATTCTCGGCATTCTCGGTTCTGCGGCGTCTAGCGCTCGTGCAGCTGGCCCGCAGCGCAGCATCGTCGTGATTGCGGCCTCGGAACACGGGCCCACAGTGACGCACTTCTTTCGCGCGGTCGTGCAAGCGCGCCTGCCCGATGTGCAGGTGGAATTCGTGCCCGAGCTGCAGGCGGACGAGCTTCAGCAGCGGTTACGGTCGCCCGACCTCGTGTTCCGGCTCGATACGCGGCGGTCGAGCGAATGGCGCTTGCGCTTGGAGTACCAAGGTCGGGCTTGGACCAGCACCATCGAAGGGGGGCTGGCCGAGGATGCCGCTGCCGTGGAGGCCGCCGCGCTAATGGCTGCGCGCACGAGCGTCGCGCTGCTCTTGGGACCCGCAACCGGAGAACAGGCGGGCGAGCTCGAAGCGTGGGCCGTGGAACCGCCTCGCTCCAAACCACCAGCGTCGCCGCCGGCTTCGGTGGTCGTTCCGAAACAGCCCGCCAATACCGCTGACTCGCCAGGGCCCGTCCCTAGCGACGGCTCGAGCCCACGTCGTCTCGCCTTCGATCTACTCGGCGGCTACTACGGATCGTCCTACGCCGCCGAGTATGCGTGGGTGCACGGCGTCCAGCTCGCGGCACAGCTAGGAGTCTCTGACGGTTGGTGCGGCTCGCTGGGCTACGCCTACCTCGAACCGACGCGGGTCCGCTCCGACTTCGGGAGCTTCGAAGTGGCGCGCCAGCAAGGGCGAGCCCTGTTCGGCTGGTGCTTCGTGGCCGAAGCCATGGGATTCAGTCCAAAGCTCGGCGTGCTCGTCGAAGGGACATGGCGCTCCGCTTCGCAGCCGCAGCCGGGGGTGGGAGGGAGCCCCGAGCGGCACACGCTCGGCTGGGCCGGAGTGACTTCCCTCGAGCTCCGTCGGGCCGTCGTCTCAGGTGTGGACGCCTTCGCTGCTCTGAGCGGGATCTACTTCGCGGCTGACCAGGAATTCAGCGCCGCAGGACTCTCGACGCCCCTGCTGGCCCCCTACCGAGTTCGACTCTCACTGGAATTGGGGGCGGCGCTTCAGATTTTCTAGGCGGATTGTTCCGACCCTTCGCCACGCTGCGACCATTAGTACCAAGGTTGGTGTCGTGCGCTTGGCTGCCCAGAACAATTCCGAGGACTCTTCTGACGTCGGGCTGATGCTCCGTGTGGCCAGGCGCGAGCCCGAGGCGCAGCGCCAGCTTGCCGAGCGCCTGGTCGGACGCGTGCGGCGCTTGAGCTTCACTCTATTGCAGGACGCCGTGGAAGCGGACGATGCCGCGCAGCAATCGCTGGTCGAGATCCTGCAGTCTGCCCACAGCTTCACGACACCAGGCAAGCTCGAGGCTTGGGCGGACACGATCACCGTGCGTACCGCGTTCCGCATGGTGCGGCGGCTACGGGCGCAGCGCTCGCTGTTCGAGCACCTCGTCAATCCCGAGGCGCTCAAGAGTATGGTCAGCGACTGGGGTCGCCGTGAGATCACCCCACGCCAGTTGCAGGCGTACCTTGCGCGCATTCCTGCGAGCAAGCGCGAAGCCTTCGTGCTCAAGCATGCACTGGGCTACACGGTCGACGAAATTGCGAGTCTGACGCAAAGCCCACGAGGCACGGTCAAAGATCGCCTAGTCGCCGCCAGAAAGCAGCTGCGCCGCATGATTGCGCGCGATTTTCGCCTGGCGGGTCTCGAAGGGAGGCACACGCGATGAATGCCGAGCAGCGTCGCTGGGTCGCACTGTGCGAGCGGCATCTGAACGGGCTACCGCTGAGCGAGGCGGAGCGCGCCGAATTCGAGCACCTGAGTGCAGCAGAGCCCGCTCGGCAGCACGAGCTCGCCATGTACCGTCAACTGTCGGAGCTCGAGTGTCAGCTCGCCGACAACGATGCTGCCATCGTTGCGGGCGCACTCAGTGCCGTCAACGCCAGAGACAAGGTCATTCCGTTGCGCAGGCCCGAAGCGCGAGACCGCCCGGCCTTGCCTCTGCGACCGGAGCGCGGTGCGTTGCCGCCGGAGCGGCTCGACGGGTCGCGCGCGCGACGCTTTGGTGGACCTCTCGCCTGGGCCTCGGCGGGAGCAGGGCTCGTGCTGGCAGCGGCTGCGCTTCTGTGGTCGATGAGAGTCACCGAGCCGGAGCTACCGGCGGTAGCCGCTGGCCAGCGCCCTGAGGCGCCTGCAGAGGCGCCGGCCGCCGTCGAGCTGACCTTCACTTCGGGCCAGGTGTTCGTCGATGGTCGGCCCACCCTGGTGACAGCCTCTGCACTGCAGCCGCGCAGCACGCTTGCTGTTGGCAAGGCGGGACGTGCTTGCATCGCTATCGACACTCATACCGACGCATGCCTCGACGCGGAGAGCAGTATCGTGCTCGATGACCAGCAGGGGCCACGGCGAAGTCTGCGGCTGTTGCAGGGGCGCGTGGTGGCCGTGCTCGACAAGCGCCCTGCGGAGCAGCGTTTCAGCGTCATTAGCGGTTCGCTCTCCGCAACGGCGCTCGGAACCGCGTTTGCGGTGGAGCGCGCCGAGTCGGGTCACTCCAACGTTACCGTGATGCAAGGGCGCGTCGAGGTTTCCATTGCCGAAGGAGCGAAACGGCTGGTGAGCGCCCACGAGCAACTCGAGGCGACAGGGCAGCACTTCGTGGGCGAGCCGGAGCGCACCACGAGGGCCGAGCAGCTTCGGCATTGGTCACTGGTCGACACTCGCGAACTGTGGAAGAAAGCAGAGGTGGCCATCCTGCATGTCGACACTCAACCCGCGCAGGCGATGGTGACACTGAATGGCAGGCCGCTCGGCGCCGCTCCGCTCAGCTTGCTGGCGGGTACGGGGCTGCACCAGCTCGAGCTCGAGCTCGAGGGTTTCCGGACCGAACGACACGAGCTCACACTCACGCCGGGTCAAGAGAAGCGGATGCGGGTGCCTCTCGTTCCGGAGCACGAGTCTCTGCCGACCGCAACTGCCGCGGCCGCCGGGCGCCCTGCGAACGACTCCGCGAAGCCAAGCGCTTCAGCTGCCGAGCTCTTGGCGCGTGCACGCGATTTGGTGAAACAGGGTCAATGGCAAGGTGCCGTAGCGGCTTACCAGCGCCTGAGGCAAAGCTATCCAAAGAGTCCCGAGAGTCACACCGTTTTGGTCGCGCTCGGCCAGCTCGAGTTGGATCGGCTGGGACAGCCAGCCAGCGCTTTGGCATCGTTCGATCGATACCTCGCCTACGGAGGTGGGCTGACTCAAGAGGCTCGCTTCGGCAGGATACGTGCGCTTCGGGCGCTTGGCAGGGTCGACAGCGAGGCACAGGCGATTCGCGAGTACTTGCGCCATTATCCTGCCAGTGCCGACGCGGGGTCTCTGAAGCGGCGTCTGGCTCGACTCGATCGACGATGACCGCCGGCGCCTCGGTGTGCGCGCGAATGCTCTTCGCTCTTGGCGCGGTGGGTTTTTGCTTTGGCTGCGGCAAGACCTCGGACACCGTGTTCTATCCACTCAGCGTGAGCTTCGCGGAGCCGCGCTCGGAAGCACTCGAAGGCACCGAAGCGGTCGCCATCGTCGTTCGGCTCAATGCGCCTAGTGAGTCACCCGTAGAGGTGCGCTACCAAGTCACCGACGTGACCGCGAGCGGACACGATGCTTGTGGCACCCGCGACTACTCCCTCGCTTCCGGCACTCTGCGCTTCGAACCCGGGCAGACCTCGAGCTCGCTGAACCTGAGGCATCTGGATGATGACCTCCACGAGGTAGACGAAGTGCTCAACATCGAGCTCGAGGCAGCCGACGGTGCCCTTTTGGGCGAAATCACCAGGCATCAGCACACCATCGTCGACGAAGACCGCGACTTGTTGGTCGACGTGAAGCTCGACTTCGGCGCCAAAGGAGACGCTGAAACGGATGACACTCGGAGCGTGCAAGAAGCGATCGATCGTGCCAGCCTGAGTAGCGCCGCCGTCGTGCTGTTTCCGCCCGGCACCTACGTCGTCAGTTCTTTGGACCTGCCACCGGGCATCAACTACTTCGGTTACGGGGCGACGTTGATTCAGGCAGCGGGTCAAGCCGAGGATGCCCAGATGGTGCGCATGACCTACACGGGAGACGATGATTCACCGCTGACATTGGTGCAGGGGATTACCTTCGACGGCAATCGCGACGCTCAGGGAGTGTTCACGGATTGGGAGTATCAAGAAAGCGAGCTCTTGTACGTGCAGGGCGACCCCGAGCGAGCGGGGCGCCTGCGCCTGATTGCCGAAGACTTGATGTTCGACAACACGGGAGGCAGCGGCATCATACTCGACACGAATACCGATGCCGCGCTCTGCCAGATCGAAGGCCGCGAGGTGTTCACCGACCTGTTGAAACTGGCAGGGGGAAATTCGCGCTTGGAAGCTCGAGAGATCGTCGGCTCCGGTGAAGTGGGCACGACCGGGCTCGCCATCACCGGTCAATTCGCCGGCTTTGGCGAGAGCCACGGCGTCGACGTAACGCTCGAATCACTCGACCTTCAGACGGGTGATCTCGAGATCGACGTGGAAGATGCTTCGCTGATCACGGCACGAGACGTGGTCATGGCCGAATCGCCCCTTTACCTTCGCGCCGTGCGCTCGACCGTTCGCATAGCAGATTCCACGCTGGTGATCGGGCCGCCCAAGTTCCGCTACAATCGCATTCTGGCGCCCGGTGACGTTCGTTTCGATGACTGCACGTTCGTGCTGACCGAGTCTGTCGAGCGCAGCATCGAGGACCCCGAAACCGATCGAGAGCTGATGGTCGCTCAGGTGAGCTGGGACGACGTGGACCATGCGCTCACAGAAGAACAGCAAGACGTGTTCGTCGAGGCGCTCACCGGGCAGACACTCCGCTTCGAAAGCTGCAGCTTCCAGCTGGCAGACGACGTGGAAGACTCCGATACGGTGTACGTCGCGGGCAGCATCGGCACTCAGGATTCGTCCAACCGCATCTTGCTGAACGGAGCCAGCATCGGCGAAGGCTTCGACGGCGTGTTCGCTCCCGGGTGCAGCGTGTGCACGCAGTCGCCGTGAGCTCGAGCAGCTGAGCCGATGGCTAGCAGCCCCGAATCGTTTCCCCTCGAGTGCCAGGTGAGTGACGAGCTGGCGGCACGACTGCAAAAAAGCAGCGACAAGACACCGCTAGGGCGTGCCACGTTAACAAAATAAGCGAACAATCCGCCGCAAGGAATCGCGCGAGCCTCCCCTGATCAGAGCCGTGGTCATCGAGTCATTGGCTCCACATTGGTCTCATGACCCCCGCACAGATTCTGCGCCGGTGGCTCCGAATACCCCCGATTTCGACGCTATCTACGAACAGTGGTTCGATGACGTGAACCGCTGGGTACGGGCCATGGGTGGCCCCCTGCCCGATCGCGAGGACTTGGTGCAGGATGTCTTTTTGGTAGCGCACCGCAGGCTCAAGGACTTCGACGGCACCAATGTAGGGGGCTGGCTTTATCAGATCGCGCGGCGCCGGGTGCGTGACTATCGTCGATTGCGCTGGGTAAAAAGCGTGCTGCTCAGGTGGTCGCCGGTCTCCGAAGGAGCACCGCTGAAAGGCCCCGGACCCGCAGACACCCTCGAAACCAAGGAGAAGCGGCGAGTGCTCGAGCGGTTGCTCGAGAAGCTGAATCAGACGGAGCGCGCCGCACTGGTCTTGTTCGAAGTCGAAGGATACAGCGGCCAAGAAATCGCGCAGATCCAGGGTGTGCCTCTCAATACCGTGTGGGCTCGTATCCACAAAGCCCGCAAGAAGCTGCGCTCGGAGCTCGGCCGGCTGAACAGCGAATCATCCCACGTCGGGCGGTTCGCGAAGTGAAGCCGCGACTCATCCGCGGCCCGCTCCAGCTGAACGAGCTGTTCGAGCTGCTCGAACCCACGGTCACTCTCGAGCACGTGAAGCTGCGCACCAAGCGCAGGGTCCTGAAGCAAATCCAGACGCGCACGGCGCGCTTGCCCCGCCTTGTGGCAGCGGTGGTGCTACTGGGGGCGGCTTCGGCTGCCGCCGCAGGCGTGCGGGAGCTCGTGGTTGCGGCGAGCCCTCCAGCCGAGCTTCCGCCACGCGTCCTCGCCGGCGTTCCCACTCCCCGGCCAGTGGTGAGGGTCAGCTCACAAAGCCCGCCCGCCAACTCGGAGCCCAACATGGGCACGGACTCACCCAAACCCGAGGCATCCGTCCCCTCTGCTAGAGTGGCCAAGCCGCAGCTCGCGCGGTCCGCGCAAACCCCAAAGAACGCGCGACCCTCCGTGGATGATCCCACACACGTGGTCCGGGCCCTGCGCGCGCTGCGCCAAGAAGGGCAGCCAGCGCGTGCTGGAGCTCTGCTCGAGCGCTATCTCGAAGAGCAGCCCCAAGGCGCGCTGGCCGAAGAAGCGCTGGCGCTTTCGATCGAAGCGGCGCTCAGCGAAAACAGCGAACGGGCGTCGGCTTTCGCTCGTCGCTACTTGAAGAGCTATCCCGAGGGTCGTTATCGTAGTGTCGCACGACGAGCTCTGGCCAAGGGGCGTTGATTCCCCCACGCTCCCCAGCGGCGCGGTTCACGGTGGCGACGACACAGGTCTTGTGAAAGAGTGAGACCTTGGAACATGCAAGTAGCTATTTCTGGAGGCGGAATCGCCGGGCTCAGTGCAGCCATCGTGCTGAGACGCTGCGGTCACGAAGTGACCATTTACGAACGGGACACGAGGCCCTCGGACATCGGTGCTGGGGTGATCTGCTATCCGAATGCGACCCTTGTCTTGCGGCATCTCGGCCTCGAGCAAGCGGTGGCTCGAGTTGCGGGCAGGCCGCTCACCATGCAGCGCCGGTCACATCAGGGTGAGCCTTTGGGTGAGCTTTCCCTCGAAGCCATCAACCAGCTCATCGGTGCGCCGAGCTACTCGGTGTTGCGGGTCGATCTGCATCGTATACTTATGGAATGCGCCGTTCGAGCCGGTGCTCGTATCGAGTACGGGCGCCGAGTCGTCGCGGTGAGCGCCGCCGGCGAGCTGGTGTTCGAAGACGGTACTGAGCGAATGGCCGACTGGGTGCTCGGTGCCGATGGTCGGATGAGCTCCCCCACGCGTCGCTTCGTCCTGGGCGATGCAGCTCCACGATATGGGGGATTCGTCAACTGGATCGGCATCGCCCGCACCGATGCGGAGGTCTTCGAGCCGCACGCCGTCGTCGATGTGTGGGGCATGGGAGAGCGCTTTGGTATCGTGCCCATCAGTGCTAGAGTGGCCTACTTTGCGGGCGCTGCGAGCTCCCCGCTCCTTCCACGCGGCTGCGGCCCGTTTCTGCCGGCGCTCAGGCAGCGCTTTGCCGGTTGGCCAGAACCCGTCGAGCAGGTGTTACGGTTCGCCGACGAAGCCAGCATCAACGAGATCTACGTCCATGACCATGACCCCTGCGCGCGCTGGCACAAGGGCAACGTGTTGCTGCTAGGAGATGCCGCGCACGCCCCTCTGCCGACATCGGGGCAGGGGGCATGCCAGGCGCTGGAAGATGCCTACCATCTGGACCAGCTGTTGCAAGACGGCACACCCCTCGATCCAGCCGTGTTCTTTACCCGTTGGACCGACGTTCGCCGCGACAAGGCCAATGCCATCATTCAGTCGGGTCGTGGCTTTGCCGCTTCGCTCTTCGATGAGGACCCTGGCCGCGCCGCCGAGCGAAATCGCCGAAGCCGCCACGCTGATTTCGCCCAGGCGGCTCGGGGTATGGCCGACCTCTGGGGGCGTGGCCTGAAATCTGCGGAGCGGGCGAAGCTCTAACCCATGCGCTCACGCGAGAAATTACCGTGTAAAAAAAGCCGTTCTGGGGTCGCTGGTCCGACCGGTATTTGTTTCTCGATACGGTGATGGCAAAACCCTCGAGTAATGGTTGCTAGAACGTCTCTCTCGTTGGTTTCGGGCGCGTGCTGCATGGCGCTTGTGGGGTTTGGTTGTCAGAAGGGTCCACCTCCAAGGGCCATCGCCTTGGAGCTGCCAGAGCAAATTTTTGGTGAAGAAGCCGCCCGTGTCATCGTCACCATCACCGATACGAACGGGATGCAATCCACCAGCAGCCAGGAGCATGAGTTCGCCGTCGAGCCATCTGACCTTGCGCAGGTTTCCAAGAAAGGGTTCGTCACTTGTCAGAAATCGGGGGACGGCAAGGTGAGCCTCACGCTGCAGGGTGTGACCGGCAGCGCTCCCTTGTCGTGTCGCATGGTCAGTAAGCTCGAGGCTCCTGATGTCGGTCGCGTCGATATAGCCGACGGCCCTTTTGCACCCAAGGTGCGCGTGCTCGACAAGTCGGGTAAGGAGCTCCACGATGTCAAGCTCACCTACTCTCCGAAAATCACCTCGGCCGTCAAAGCCAAGGGGCTCGAGCTCATCCCGGTAGGTGTCGGTCAATCCGAGGTCGTGGCGAGCGCCGGTCCAGTCAACACCACCTTCAAGGTCGAAGTGGTGCGCCGTCTCCAACCCGAAGCGCTTCCGATGAACAACAACAAGCGCATCGATTTCTCGCTGCCACCCGGCAACTACGAGCTCGTGGTGAAGCTCAATCAACCCAAGCCCATCCGGGTCACGTGGCGCACGGCGCCCTATTGCCACTACGACAACAAACCCAAAACCGAGCACGTGGCCACGTGCACCCTGCAAGAGAAGGGGGGCGTAGTGTTCGACAATCCGGTGTTCCTCAACGAAGGTTCGCTGGAGGTGGGGCACAAGTACGTGGAAATACGACAGATTCCTTAGGTTGCGCGGAGCTGAAAGTTTGTTCAGCATTGGGGGATGCAGTGCACCCTGTTCGGTTCGAATCGGCCAGAGTTCGATGCGAGCTTCGTGGGCGCCCGCCGCCGCGTGCTGAGCGAGAGCGCGTGGCTCGAGCACGCGCCGCAATGGTTGCTCGGTCATCAAGCTCTCTTCGATGAGCTACGCGCTACCGCCGCATGGCAGCACCAGCGCCGCCACATGTACGACCGAGAAGTCGACGTTCCCCGCCTGGTGGCGCCGCTTCCGCAAGAGGGGTTCGCGCAGGCCCTGTTACGAGAGGCCGCGAGTGTGCTTTCCAGGCGCTATCGCGTCAGCTTGACGAGTATTTCGCTGGCCTATTATCGCAATGGTAACGACAGCGTCGCTCCCCACGGCGACAAGCTGGGCCCGCTGCGGCGCGATACGGTGGTGGCGATCGTTTCGTTGGGAGCGCCTCGTCGCTTTAGCCTGCGCGCGATAAAAGGCCCATTGCGCCTGTCGTTCGAGCTGGGTTGGGGCGACCTCTTGGTCATGGGAGGTAGCTGCCAAGAAACCTTCCTGCACGGCGTCCCCAAGCTGCGACACGCCGAGCCTCGCATGAGCATCCAATTTCGCGAGCAAGTACCGGTAGCCGTCGCGAAAGCTCATCGTAACGACATCACTCGTTCGGTGCCGGTTCGCTTGGCGCGCTGACCTCGTCGCGACCGCTCGGGAGCCGTTCGGCAGCTGGTGCTGGCGCAGGGGGCGCCGAGGCATTGGGCGGCGCGACGGCCGCGCTTTCCACCGTCGACGATGCGACGGGTGGCACCGCTGGGGGCGCTGCACTGCTCGGCGCCGGTTGGGGCGCGGCTGACGGTTCAGGCGATGGCTTTTCTGATGGCTTTTCTGATGGCTTTTCTGATGGTTTGCGTGACGGCTTTGCCGGTTCGCCCGCTCGAGCCGAGCGCGCCTTCTGCTCCTCGATTTGCTCGGGTGAAACCTTGTAGCGATCGAGATCGAAGCGTGGATCGATCTTCTCTTCACCGAAGCCTCGGCAACAGCGAAAGCCCGCCTCGTAGCCGTAGTCGAACTCCTTGTGAAACTTGACTGTCGGCCGACAGCGGTTGCGCACGGGGCCCCACCAGCCCCCCTTGAGCCCGCTGCGGTGGGGTGGATCTTGCTGGGGGCGAGTCACCCACTCATTCACGTTGCCATTGAGATCGACCGCGCCCGCCCACGAAACGCAGCTGAGCCGCGAGCCGATCGGGTGACGCTGGTCCAGCCGCTCCAGTTCTTCACGACATGCGGCATTTTCGAGGCAGCGTTCGTACGTCAACAGTTGCTTCGAATGATCGGGTTGCCGGTACTCGCGGTCGATGTTGCACACCTTTGGATCGCGATCGTAGCCGTTCACGTACGGAAGCATCTCCGGGCCTTCGCAGGCGAAGTTGTATTCGTCCTCGGTGCACAGTCGCTTGCCCTGTTCGCGGCAGATGCGCTCGGCTTGGCGCCATGACGTGAGCACCCAGGGTAGCTCCCCGACGACGTTTGGGTATTCGTAGCGATCGATGCAAAAATCGAGCTCTTTCATCTTGTCGACCACACAGCGCGAGGGTTCCTTGTATTTCATGCAGCGTTCGCTCACGGTGCCGTCGCGTTTGCTCCGCAAATACTCTTCGTGATACTTCTCACAAATCTGCACTACCGCCGGACAGTACGTCCCGGTGACCCTCACCATTCCATCGGGGCAGCCCGCAGTGTTGGCGGGTGGATGTTGGAAGGCGGGAGGGGCCGAAGCCGTCGCAGCCGGTTCTAGACCGACGGGCGCGCTCGCGCTTGCGCTCGCCTGGGGTACGCTCGCCGTGGTGCTCGGTGCTTCGGGCGCAACGCGCCGCCTTGCCTGGTGTTCCCGATCGCAATGCACGAGGCCGGGCGACACGGCTCCCACGACGATCAGGAGGAGGAGGGCTCGCAAGGGGCGCATGCCCCTAGCAATGTGAAGAACCTCCAGTGAAATCGCAAGCTTCTCGAGGTGAACTCGGCTATGCCATGCCGGCCAACCGCTCGACATGGCGACGTAGACACAAGGAAGGGCATCGCTGCGTTCGCGTACCTCGCGACAGGTGAACGTGCGCCTCCGCAGCTTCGAACGCCGAGCAGGGGTGTAACGCGTATGCGCGTCGAGCGTAACAACGTCACGCCATTCCCGTTGTGTTCACGCTGGGTTCACGTGTGCTCGACAGAGGGCTTGTCCTACATCGCGGAGCGCTTTTCCAAGAACTGCCACGCGGTCGTGGGCCGCTAGCCACGCCCCGCCGACGTGCACAGTCATTTTTCCCGCGCACGGACTTGGCCCGGCGTTTGCTGAAACTCAGGCGCACCAACGGTGTCCCAAGGAACCACACTGAAAGCAGTCAATAGCTTTAGGCGTTGGTTAGGGTCAGAGCAGTCGAAGGAGAGAACACAATGGCAAAGAGTCGATTGGGTATGAGGTTGGCATTGGCTACAGGGGCATTGGCGGTGAGCCTTGGGGCAGGGCAGGAGGCGAGTGCTTGTGGAGGCGAGTGGATTCCGGCGCTCGAATCCATGGATCACGTCGACTATCGACCGCAGGGTGTGGCGCGTGCCGAGCGAGATCTGGAGCAGGGCCGGTACAGTGCGGCAGCCGGTGCGATCCTTCGCATGATGCCCCACGTGAAGTCGCTCCAGGCGAAAGAAAGCGCTTCGATCGTGGCTCGTGCGCAACGCGTGCTGGCGGTAGCCACCGCTCGCGGTGGCGGGACGCTGAACATCCAGCATGAGGTTCCGAAGTTCATCCAGGGCACGTGGCTCGGTCAGAGCGCGCAAGAGCGGCGCACCAATCTCGAGTTTGCGGTGGCTACGCTGGAGCACCTGAGCGAGCTGAAAAAAGACGATCCGGCCGTGCAGACCGAATTGGCCGAAGCCTTGGCGGGGCTCGACGATCGTCAAGCTGAAGCAAAAGAATTGCTCGAAAAATTGGCCAAGAAAGATCTGGTGTCCACGCCCGAGGGCTATGCAACACTGGCCAAGTTGCGAAAGAGCCATGGCGACGACGCGGGGCATGTCGCTGCAGTCAAGCGCTGCCAGGCAATGAGCGAAAATCCTCAGGTGTGTGCAACGCGTGATCACGTCTCCGCCAAGAGCTGAAATCAGGAGCCGAGGCTGGCTCGGGCGAGGGTGGGTGAGCCTGGCGCGGTTCACCCCCCTCGAGCGCGCGCTCGCTCTGTGCTTCGCACTCGTGGTGTGTGCTTGCAGTCGCGAGCCTCCCTCGAAAGCGCAAGCCGCCGGCGCGGCCTCCACGTCGAGCGCAGCAGTGGCTGCAAGCGCTCCCGCCCACGCAACGTTGTCGATGCACGAGGTAGAGCCGGGCAACCCAACGCGGGGCAAGGCGCTGGCCCTTTCGTATCAATGCAATCGCTGTCACGACGGCAGCGGGCACGAGCCGATGCAGCTCAGTATGCATTGTGTGAACTGTCACCAGCAGATCTTGGCCGGAGAATTCAAGGCGCCGCCGGCATCCCTGGAGAAATGGAGCAAGACCGTCGAGCAGGTGCAGGTCGTACCCTCGCTCGAAGGTATTTCGGAACGGCTTCGGGGTGATTGGATTTTCGAGTACTTGCTGAAGCCGCACGACGTCAGACCCGCGCTCGTGCCCAACATGCCGCGACTCGACATCGATCGAGAGGCAGCTCGGGACCTGGTCGCCTACTTGACCGACGGCAAGACGGTTCGTGTACCAGCCGAGCTAGCGGGGCGCGACCGCGCGCTCGGACGTCAGCTTCTCGAGACGCGCGGATGCGGCAGCTGCCATACCTTGAGCGGCGCGCCTCCGCTGCCCCAAAAGCCACGCCTGGCGCCTGGTGAGCACGTCGCCAATCGCGCCATCCTGTTGGCTCCCGATCTGTACCATACGCGACAACGGTTTCGGCCCGATCGATTGGTCGCCTGGTTGAAAGATCCCGCGAGCCTCAAGCCATCGACGCTGATGCCCGCAACCGGGCTGAGCCAGCGAGAGGCCGAGCAAGTGGCCGCATATCTTTTGTACGAGCCGTTCGAAAAGCTGTCACCCAAACCGATGCCGAAACGCTTGCCCTTGCTCGAGCGCAAGGTGAGCTACGCCGAGGTCGACGAGAAGGTCTTTCGCGTCACCTGTCGGCACTGTCACTCCAACCAAGACATTGCATTGGGCGAGGGCGGTCCCGGCAACACCGGCGGTTTCGGATTCGCACCGAAGGGCCTCGACCTGTCGAGCTATCGGGGTATCAGCTCCGGATACAAAGACAAGAAAGGCGAGCGACAAAGCGTGTTCGCGACGCTCAGCGATGGGACGCCACGTCTGGTGGCGGCGCTCGTCGCCCGCCAAGCGGAAGAGCGCGGTCAGGTGAGTTCAGAAGTGCGAGGCATGCCATTGGGCTTGCCCGCTCTTTCATCACTCGAAGTGCAGTTGGTCGAGTCGTGGGTAGCTCAAGGGCGTCCCCGCTAGCGGCTGAAAGCGCTTGCAACGCGCGGCGAACCGCCTATGACACGCGCGTGGTTCAGCAATACAAGAGCTTGGTTTGGCTGGTATGGGCATTGCTTGGGCTCTTGCCCGGGTGCGTCACGGGCGGGCTCGACCTAGAGGTGCGGGCTATTTCGGCGCGCGCCCCGGCCAACGTTGCCGTGTATCTCGACGTCTCGGAAGCGGGCGAGCCCGTGGAACCCGAAGCCGGGCAGCTCGTGCTCTACGAGGACGGTCACCGGCTCGATCCGAGCATGACGCGGCAAGTCCTGCTCGACAAAGAACTGGTCGTGTACCACCACACCGTGCTCCTCGTCGACAATAGCGGTGCGACCGATGAGCTGGTCCGTGCGGAATTGGGCAATGCCATCGCGCTCTTCGCTGAAGAGGTAACGCCCGTTCAACCCGTCAGTGTCTTCGCCTACGACGGCAGCGAGCAGCTCACCTTGGTGGCCGAATTCCCGCGAATCAAGCAGGCTCGCCGCAAGAAACTGACGCCACCGAAGCGCTTGGTGCCCAAAGATCTTTCTCGCAACCTGAATGGCGCGGTGCTTTTGGGGGTGAAAGAGCTCGAGCGGCGCCTGAGCGGGAGCGGCAAACCGCTGGGTGTAGGTACCTTGGTGATCTTCGCTGCTGGCGCCGACCTAGCTGGGCGCACGGACAGCCAAGCGGTGATGGACTGGCTCTACGAAACACGCCACCGGGTCCTCGCCATTGGCTACGGTGAGCAAAGCCATGAGGTCGAGGCCTTTGGTAAAGACGGCTACTTCGACGCCGTTTCACAAGACACGATCTCGCTGGCATTCGAAGAGGCCGGTCACCACGTCCAGAACCATTTTGCTCGCGGCCACTTGCTCGCGTACTGCTCGCCGGCGCGCAGCGGCGAACGCTCACTGAGAATCGAGCTCCAGCTTCCTGGCCAAGAAGGGGATCGAACTGGAGCAGCCACGACTCAGTTCAGCGCCGAGGGATTCCGCGCCGGCTGCGACCCCAACGCCCTCCCGCGCTTCAACGATTCATCCCG
>CBFGRJ010000031.1:0-32197 GCA_965651135.1 uncultured Myxococcales bacterium | reverse complement strand
GTCCTTGAGTTGCTTGTCCGCAGCTGCGATGCGGTCGTTGAGCACTTCGATGACCACAAGCAAACCAGCGGGGGAGTGCGAGCCGTCGGCCCGACCAAGCCGCCGATGCTGCAGAACGCCACGCACCACGCCCGCTGGGTGCTTGCGATGATTGCAGATTGTCGCCAAAGTCGTTCCCCTATGGATCCGCAAGTGTGCTCGATTAGGCGATTTCGTGCCGAAGAATGGGCTGCCTATCGCAACCTTCGGTTGCGCTCACTCATTGACGCGCCAGACGCTTTTGGCAGCACCCTCGAGCGCGAAAGCGCCTGGCCCGAGCGACACTGGGCTGACCGTGTATCGACAGCAGCCGATTCGCAAACGCGGCTGCTCTTGGTAGCCGAAATCGGGATGGATCCAGTGGGCCTCGTCTCGGGTTTCATCGATCCTGCTGAACCCGAGATCGCGCATGTGTTCCAGATGTGGGTGGCGCCTCATGCACGTGGCTGCGGTTGTGGAAGTATGTTGCTCCAGACTGTACTGGAATGGGTACGGGGCACGAACGCACGGGCTGTGACCTTGTGCGTGACCTGCGGCAACAGTTCGGCACGGCGCCTGTACGAGCGCGCGGGCTTCACGTCCCTCGGTGATCCCAAACCGCTGCGGTCTGGTTCAACCGTCTTTGCTCAGCCCATGGTCCTAGCGCTCTGATGTGCCCCGACAGTCGTAGACGTCGAATGGGATGGCTCCGAGCTCACGGATCGACGAACTCGACGACAGCCTCCCAGAATCGCTCGTTGGTCGGAGCCGGCTCGATGCGCGGAATGAGCTTGGCACTTGGGATCTGCACCACGCTGGCAGAAGCAACGCCGCTGGCCGAACCGTAGTCGGAAGCCAGGTGCAGGGAATCGGACAACGGCGTATTTTGATCGAGCTCGCCGCGAATCACGAGGCCTGGTACACGCGCGCGAGTAGCGTCGAACGGCGGAGGATCGCCGCGCAGGTACTCGGCAATGAGCCCCATTGCGTACGTGCCGGGCTGTGTCGTGTGAACCCAGTCGATCACCTCGGGACTCGAAGCGCTCAGGATGTTGAAGTATGACTCCGTACCCAGCGTCAAATAACCTTGGGGAGCATTGAGAACGAGCTCACGGAACTCGGGACCATTGAAGACGGCATTGAAAAAGTCCGTACCCGTGGCGTAAAACAGGGAAGCCAAGATACAGGAGCGCGTGCGGTGAGCGTCGGCGCATGCTTGGGCAGCAACGCCTGCGGCCTCGCCTTCGCCGAGCAGATCCACCCGTCGTACACCGCGTGCCAGGCGAATGCGGTCTACGACTTCGAGCATGACTTTGGTCTGACTGTCATAGGTTACCGTAAAGCCGCTTTCGGGGAACGAGCTCTGACCGGCTCCTTCGAAGTCCATCGTGTAGGCGAAAAACCCCCTCCGTGCCATCCGCTCACGCCCGCGGTAGCCGTCGATCGGCATATTGAGAAACTCATCGGTGACCGGCAGCGCGGCAGCCATCAGAATCGCACGGCGCGGCCTACGCAGCCATGATGCAAGCGTGAAAGACTCGCGTACGAAAACGCGTCGATTGCGCCCGAGACGTACGACATGCTTTAGGGTAAATACACGGTGCTTGTCTGCGCGGAGCCGCCACGGGTTCGCGAGAGCTGCCTCGACGATCTGCGACGTATCGCGGTCCAGAGCCAGCTGTGCCGACTCGAGTTCAGCGCTGTGCAGGCCGTTTTCCGTGGGCTCGGAGTCCACTTCTGCGCCGCAGCCCGTGCTGAACAACCAAGACGCCACAACGAATACGCGCATCTTCTCCCTGATCAGATGGACCATCTCATTCCTCCATTGCGAGATGACGCTTCACCTGTACACTCGACCCCTGAGCGTAGGGAATGGTGCAAATGCACCAAAGGAGCGGGTATCGCAGTGAGAACACTCACATCCGTCGATCGGCTGGCCAGCGACATCGCCGAGTTTGCGCTCGCATGCACGGATTCGGCGTCGCTCGCACTACAACTGCTCGAACGGCTGCGCCTCGACATCGACTTCGATCTTGCCTCCTTTCATGGGATGCTCGATGGCGCGCAGTCGATGCACGCGATCGGCTACGACGCCGAGGCCGCGGGTGCAAAGCTGAACGTCTACATGGCCGAGTTCGAACCCAAAGAGCTTGCAGCAGTGTCGTGCGGCCGTCCGATGATCGACACCGAAGTGATCCCCGCGCGCCGCCGCGAGCGCCTAGGGCTGTACCGAGAGCAGCTACGCCCCAACGGTGTCCGTGTGTTCATCACCGCGGCGTGGGGCGAGCCGGCAGCTGGCGGTGGGTTTCATCTCGCGCGTACTGGCAGCGCCGCGCGGTTTCGGCCAAAAGAAGTAGAGCGACTGACCCTGCTTTTACCCACGATTCGCCTCGCAGACGCCTATGCCAAGAGCCTCGACCGCGAGCGGTTCGACCGATCGGAACGGACGCTCGACGCCTGGAGCGACAGCATCGGCCTATCGCGGGCGGAGCGACAAGTTGCTACGCTGGTGGTGCGTGGGCTCACCAATCGCGAAGTCGCCGTGCTGCTCGGGGTCTCCGTGCTGACAGCCCGCAATCACCTTGGCTCCGTATTTCGAAAAGCCAACGTATCGAATCGAGCCGAGCTCGCCTTCTTGTGCGGTCGCGAGGCCCACCCCAACGAACCCTTGAATCGAGCCGACGTTGCGTGGATGAGGCACCTGGGCGATCGATCCTTGCTCGCATCACGACATTGAAAGGTCGGATTGGCTCTAACGAAGCTCGGTGCAGCGGTGATTCACGCAGGCGGGCTTGCCGGGTGACTCACAGGCTCCACAAAAGACATCGCAGAACGACTCCGGGTAACATTCCTCTGGAATGACGCGAGGATCGTCGATGGAATACCAGCATGGGTCCTCTCTGAGCATTCGCTGACTCACGACTTCGGAACATCCGCAACAGGGGCGCGGGCGGTTGGCGATGGTGCAGTCGGAGTCGCTGTTGCAGTAAAGCGGGTCGGGCACACACTCGTAGCAACAACCCCCTTGGGTTTCGGCAGAGGTATAGCCAGGCGGACACATGGGGTCAGAACACACGATGTCTACGCACGCAACCTTCGCTGGATCGGGAATGCAATCCGAACAACAAGCGCCGAGCGGTCGCCCATAGTAGTTCCCGCCGCTGCACGCGCTCACGGGCCGGCACTCCACACCCGCACACGAAGGTTCCGGGCAAGTGGGACAGCAGTCGCCCGCTTCGTAGATCGGCATGACCCCGTCATCGCAAACCGGTAGTGCACAGGCAGCGCCAAAGCATGAGCACACCGGACAACATTGTCCCTCTGGTATGATCAGAGTTCCGCCCGCACACGGTGGCGCCGGCTCACAGCTCACGCCCAAACAGCTGGTCTTACCCGTGGTCGAGGTGCTCGCGGTAGTACTGCTCGTGCTCGCGTTGTGGCTGGCCGAGCTCGTCGACTGCACGCCACCGCTGCCGCCTGTCCCCCCACTCCCGCCGCTACCCCCACCGGTGCCGCCGGCACCCTCATTGTTGCTTTCCCTGAACGCCTCGCCACCGCACCCGGTCGCGCCCCAAATGCTCACCCACACCCACGCAACGAGCAGGACGGACTGGTAACGCACGAGCCGGTTTCAGCAACTTCCATGCCGTGGCTGTTCGCCCTGGCCTTTTTGCTAGCGGGTCGCCACCTCCAGGCGCAGTGCCAGGCGGTCGCCGAGACACCCACGTCACGATACCTGGCACAGGGGCTGGTGTGTCACTTCACTTCTGGCGCCCTGGCGTGGCTTTTCGACTTCAGTCGGGTTTCAACCCGACTCGATAGATGACGCCTGCCAGCGGAGGCTCGCCTTCCCCGAAGACTTGGGCGTTGTCGCTCGAGATGTACAGTGCGCCGTCGACGGGTGAAACGGCGACGCCCACCGGCCGGACCGGATCTTCGCCGGCACCGTCGTTGCTCCAACCCCAAGTTCCGTTCTCGTGCGCGCTCACGCTGCCTCCGCCGAAGACCACCGTCAGCGGGAAGGCAGTGCCCTGCTCCGTCGCCTCGGGCATGGGTGGCATGCCGTCGTCATCGAAGGGGATGAAGACGACTCGGTGACCAACCGAAGGCGTGGTGTTCCACGACCCATGCTCAGTAACGAATGCACCGCCGAGCCAAGCTTCCGGCAGCACACCCAAATCGTTCTCGTAAAACGTGATGTCGAGCGGCGCCGAGTGAGCATGCAAGAACGTGAGCGGCGGCGTAGAGTTCTCGGCGCACCAAGCGTCGTCGTGGGGATTGGTGAAGCCGTCGGCTTCGGTCGCGAGCTGCGTTCCGGCTGGCACTACCCCAGAGTCGGTTTCGATGTGTTGAGCGGTGAAGCAAAAGGGGTAGCCGTGCGCTCCGCCGGCTTCGAGCTTGATTAGCCGCTCTCCGGGGTTGTCGAGGTGAACGTCTTCCCCATCGTACATCAAATTGTCTGGACCGTTGACGACACCGAACATCTCGCCAGCCGCGCTTCTGGTGAACCCCACCATGTTGCGGATACCGACCACGAACACCTCACCGTCTTCGCTCCAATCGAAAGGGTCTCCAGCCTCGAGCTCCGAAAGGTCGAAGCGCTTGAGCACCGATCGGTGGGTGTCGTATTCTTCCTCGTTCTCGCCGAAGACTAGGTTGTTCTCCGAACCCGAATGCACATAGAGCCAGCCATCGTAAACGTGAGTGGTGTGAAGCATGTGGGTCCCCGATGAGGGCTGCCCCACCACCACCTCCTCGGGTTCTCCCAGGTCATCCGAGTCAGGGTCGTACCTCCACCGACTCACGCCATCCGGTGTTCCAGCGTAAAGATAGCCGCTCTCCTCGTCGAGGTGGGCGTTGTTGCCGTTTTCACCACCGGTATTGGCAATCTCGACGATTTCGTCCGCCCCCGCGAACATGCCGTCGCCGTCGACATCGCGGTAGCGAATGATCTCTCCAGTGAGACGTACGCCGATGAGATCGCCTGCCGCAGTAAAGCTGATCTGGCGCAATCGGCCCTGGTCGAGCGCCACCGCGCGGGCGCACATGCCTGGCGCTACGTAGTGCTCGCCTTCTGGCAACTCGATACCCCGACAAGGATCGGGCATGGCTCCTGGCCCACCGGCTTCTCCACCGGCACCGGCACCGGCGCCTGCCATGCCGGCACTGCTTCCGCCGCTCGCGGTGGTTCCAGGGCTTCCTCCAGTACCGGGGCTGCCCCCGCTACCCGCTGTGCCACCTACGCCCGTGCTCGTCGTGACGGTGGTACTGTCGTCATCACCGTTGCAATTGACGGTCAGAGCAGCCACTGCCGCGAGACCCAGCGTCGTGCGCGCGAGCCCTGGGCCAAATACCGTTACGTTGCGCATGGACTTCTCCTTCGGTTGAATCATCAAGAGTCGCGGCGTGAGCATGCGGCGTGCCAAGCGACGGCAGAACTGTGGGCTCATGGGTCAACCCTCGACAATCGCGCGGTTCAGAGAGATGGAGCTCGGCACGCAAACCTGCCGCACGTGCGCTCGTGGACCTTCGTGGGGCACACCACTGCCTCGCTGGGGCGACGCGCAACGGCAGGCGCTAGGTAATGGTTGGCGGCGCTTCTGTGCTGCTGTAGCTTCCCTTGAGCACCTTGAGCAACCCATCTCTCGACACCCAGCATCTCACTCCGGCGCAGATCGTCGATCTAGCGGGCCGGCACGGGCTCGAGCTTCAGGCCGATACGGTACGGCTCAATGAAGCGGGTCTCGATTACCGAGTGGCGTTCGCGCGTGCGGCCAACGGTGTGGAGTGGGTGCTCAGGCTGCCACGGCGCCCCGATGTTTCCGCCAAGCTCGATCAAGAGCGGCGCATCCTGCAGTTCATCGGACCTCGGCTCTCCGTAGCCGTGCCGTGTTGGCAGGTGTGCAGCGATCGATTAGTAGCCTATGAGCGCCTTCCGGGCGAGCCTGGGCTGACGCTCGATGCGAGCGATCAACCCGAGTGGCACTTCGATCCTTCGTCTCCGGAGTTTGCGGCAGCGCTCGGGCGCCTCATTGCAGAGCTCCAGGCGCTCGATACGGCCACCGCTGCCGAAGTCGGTGTTCCCGTGCTGACCGCAGCCAAAGCGAGAGAGCAGTGGCGCGCCGACTACGAACGAGTGCGCGCAGAGTTCCGCGTTGCTCGGCATTTGATCCAGCGCTGGCAACAGTGGCTCGACAATGACGAGTTGTGGCCGGACTCCGCGGCATTCACGCACGGCGAGCTCTACGCCGCGCACGTACTCATCGACACTCCCGCGCGCATTGTCGGAGTGCTCGACTGGACGACCGCCAAGGTAGGTGATCCGGCGACCGATTTCACCTACCAGTACATGATGGGTGCTCCAGCCTTTCAGGCCACAGTACAGGCTTACCTCGACGCAGGCGGCCACGATCAGCCACACCTCGCGGAGCGCTGTGCGAACCTCGCAGCAGCCGCACCCTTGGCATACGGCGTATTCGCACTACAAACCCGTGCGCCGCTGCACCTGAAGCGTGCCGCCGAGCAGCTCGATCCACCCAGTACATGATTGACCGAGGGATTCCGCATCGACTACAAAACAGGGGTCCGGACGACACCCAGCGAATACGCCGATTTCGACCCTCTGAACCGACCCCGGGAATAGGTGCCCGCTGTGGGTTGCTTCAAGGCACGGTTCGGAGGTTGAATACCCATTGCAATGAATGAATCGGCGGTCCTCCCGCCGGGCGTGGCGGTCGGCACCCACTGCTATGGCCGGCATGCTTGAAGTGAAATCCAGCGAGCCCGTTGTCGAGGCCGCCCCCACACGCCGTCGCGTCTGGTGGGTGGTGCTACTGGTGTCTGCCGTAGCCATTGCCGGCTCCACATTGGTGTCCATGGGCTTCTTCCACGGACCCGAAGCGAACGGCGCCAGTACTCCCACCGCCAAGGTGCGACCCGCTCCGGTACGAGTCGCCAAAGCAAGCCGAGGCACCCTGCGGCTGACCGCCGAGCACCGGGGCGAGCTCGTAGCCGAGGTTGCGGAATTGGCCTCTCAAGTCACCGGGCGCGTGACGGAGGTTCGCGTGGACATCGGGGACACCTTCAAAGCCGGTGAGCTTCTGGCGCGTATCGATTCGAGCCAAGCACAGCGGCAGATTGCCGAGGCTCGCGCGCAAGTCACCTCGGCGGAGGCACGAGAGCTGCGCGCAGCGGCCGAGCTCGCGCAAGCGCGAGTGGAGCTCGAGCGCAGTCAAAAGTTAGCTGCAGAAAATCTGGTCTCTCAACAGGAGCTGCAGGCCAGACGCTCCGCAGTAGCGGTCGCGGAGGCCGAGCAGGCAGCTGCCAAAGCTCAGCGCGGCGAGGCGCTGGCGCGCGTGGCGCTGCTCGGACAGCAGGCGAAAGAAACCAAGCTTTTGGCGCCTTTTGATGGCGCCGTGGCCGAGCGCTACCTCGACGTGGGGTCGCTGGTCCAACCCGGTTCACAGGTGCTCAGGTTGGTGCGGTCAGGGCCACTACGGGTCCAATTTCGCGTTCCTGAGAGGGACTTGGCCCATATCCAGCAAGGCCTGCAATTCGAGATCGGCACACAAGCGACGGGAGCTCAGCGCTTTCGCGGCACGGTAAAGCGCATTTCGGCGGAAGTGTCGCGGCTCGATCGCAGCGTGGCCGTTGAAGGCGTGCTTTCGGATGAAACAGGGCTGCTGCGGCCGGGCATGTACGCCATGGTTTACCTTCAGTTGGGCGAGCTGAAAGACGCGGTATTGGTCCCGAGCTCGGCCGTGATCGAGCGCGAAACGGGTGAAGGGACCATCACGGGAGTCTACGTCGTCGAAGTGGGCAACGCTCATTGGAAGCGCCTGCGTGTCATCGACAGTGCTGGCGGGCAAAGCGCCGTGGATACTCTCGAGCCGGGAACGACTGTCATCACACTGGGTCCGGATACCTTGCGCGACGGTGCGCCCGTCAAGGTCGTCTCGGAGCAGAGCCAATGAAGGGCTGGATCGCCACAGCGGTGCACCGACCGGTGGGCGTCGCCATCATCTACATTGCTGTCGCGCTGTTCGGCATCGTTGCGCTGCGCGACTTGGCCGTGGACCTATTGCCTGCCGTCGACGTTCCGCGCATCTCGATCACCACCAGCTACGAGGGTGTGGCACCGGAGGAGATCGAGACGCTGCTGACGCGACCGATCGAGCAAGCGACCTCTACCGTAGAAGGCATCGATCGGATCGAAGCAGTCTCGTCCGAAGGTCTGAGCCGCGTTCAACTTCAGTTCACCTGGGGCACCAATCTACAGCAGGCGCTCGACGACGTACGTGTCGCGCTCGACCGGATTCGGGCGCGGCTGCCCGAAGATGCCGATCCGCCGAATGTCTACAAGTTCGATCTTGCCTCGGTTCCCGTGGCCTTCATGGGGCTTTCAGGCAGCGGTGATCAGCGGCGACTCAAGTATTTGGCCGAAGACGAGCTGAGCCGCGCGTTCGAACGGGTTCCTGGCGTCGCTTCGACAACGGTCGATGGCGGACTCGACCGTGAAATTCATGTCGCGCTCGACAGCCATCGGCTCGCCGCGCTGCGCATTTCAGCAGAGCAGGTCGCCGCCGCCCTGGCTGCGGAAAATCGCACGGTCTCGGCAGGCGACATGCGCGACGCTGGACGCGAAGTGGTGATCCGCACGGCCGGCGAGTTCACCAGCCTTGCCGAGATCGAAGGCGTGGTCGTAGCCACCCGCGAGGGTCGACCGATCCAGGTTCGAGATCTCGGCGCGGTGTTGGACTCCATCCGCAAGGTACGCAGCGAGCTCTACATCGATGGCCAACCCGGCATACGCATGCGGGTCTACAAGCAATCCGGCGCCAATACCGTCGAGGTGGCCGAAGCCGTCAAGCAAGAGCTCGCTCGCCTCAACCAGGAGTATTCCGGCCGGGCCAAGCTCACGATGCTGTGGGATTCGTCCGACTTCATCAAAGCAGCGGTGACCAACGTGCAATCGAGCGCAGGCATGGGCGCCCTCTTGGCGGTCATCGTGCTGCTGTTCTTTCTGCGCAATATCAAGGCAACGCTAGTGGTAGCGACAGCCATTCCCTTGAGCATCGTGGCGACGTTCGGCGTGATGTACTTCCGCGGCATGACGCTGAACGTGATCTCGTTCGGCGGGCTCGCGCTGGGCATCGGCATGCTGGTGGATGGGGCCATCGTGATCCTCGAAAGCATCTATCGCAAAAGAGGTGACGGCCTTACCGCCAAGCAAGCGGCGGTCGAGGGGGCTCGCGAGGTGGGAGGCGCGGTGGTCGCCGGGACGTTGACGACGGTCGCGGTGTTCGTTCCGGTGGTGTTCTTGGGAGGATTTGCCAGCATATTTTTCGGCGAAATGGCGCTGGTGGTCACCTTTGCGCTCGGCTGCTCCCTCGCCGTGGCGCTGACGCTGGTTCCCATGCTGGCGGCTCGCTTGCTCGGCGACGCATCACCCGCAGCTGGGCAACGGCGGTCGGAATCTAGGCTGAGCAAGCTGAGCGCTGCGCTCGGACGGCAGCTCGACAGGTTGGAGACCGCCTATGAACGGCTACTGAAAGCGGCGCTCGCCGCCCCGTGGGCCGTCGTGCTGGGCTCATTGGTCTTGCTCGGCTCGAGCGCAACCATGGGCTCTCGCATCGGCATGGAACTGATGCCGGAATCCGATGAAGGTAGGCTCGACGTAGGCGTCGAGCTTCCGGTGGGAACGCCGCTCGAAACCATGAGCGGAGTCATGAAGACGGTGGAACGACGCGCGCGTGCGGCCATGCTCCCCGGTGAGCTCGAGCACGTGGTGACGAGCGCCGGTCCAGAAGCCTGGTGGCGCCCGGGCGGCAGCCATGAGGGCAAGCTCGACATCACCCTGGTTCCAGTCGGCGCTCGCGAACGTGGCATAGACGCTATCGAAGGAGCCCTTCGCCAAGCTTTGGATTCGATCCCGGGGGCCAAGATCCAAATTCGCAAGAGCTCGGCGAATATTCTCACGCGCATCGTTCGCGGCGGCGATGATCGCTTGGCGGTCGAAATCCGGGGACATGACCTAGAAACCGCCAATCAGCTGGCTCAAGAGGTCGTCGCCATCATGACCGCGACCGATGGGATCACCTATGCGCGTCCCGATCGGGAGCTGGGGCAGCTCGAGCGAGTGTTGCACGTCGATCGCGAGAGGGCGGCGGAGCTAGGCTTGGGCAGCGCCGATGTTGCGGCGGCCGTGGAGCACTACGTGCTGGGTCGGGTGGCCACGCGCTATCGTGACCAAGGCGACGAGTTCGACATCCGAGTTCAGCTCGCCGAAGCGGAGCGCGAACGCCTGAAGCAATTGCCGAACATGCCCATCTTGGCGCCTTCCGGAGAACGCGTTCCCCTGCATTCGTTGGTGCGCGTCGAGCAACGCCATGCCCCTTCCTCGATTTCACGCCTCAACCAGGAGCGAACCTTGCGTGTCAACGCCGGTGTCGCGGGCCGTCCACTGGACGAGATCGCCTCCGAGTTGGAAACACGGCTCGACGATTTGGCTATTCCAGACGGCTTCTCCGTGGCGCTGGCCGGCGAGCTCTCCGAACAGAAGGCTACCTTCGGAGGCCTAATCGTGGGCATTTTGCTCGCGATCTTCTTGGTCTTTGCCGTGATGGCGGTGCAGTTCGAATCGGTGCGTCACCCGCTGGTGGTCATGCTGGCCGTGCCGTTCGCCTTCATCGGAGTCGTGCTGGCGCTTCTTGTCACGGGGACCACCTTCAACATGAACTCGTTCTTGGGGGCCATCGTGCTGGTGGGCATCGTCGTCAACAATGCGATCGTATTGGTGGACTATGCCAACCTGCTGCGACGCGAGCAGGGTCTTGGGCCGTACGACGCAGTGGTCATGGCGGGGAGGCGCAGACTGCGGCCCATCTTGATGACCACACTCACGACCGCTTGCGGTCTGCTGCCGCTGGCGTTTGGCGCCACCGAGGGCAGTGAAATTCAGGCACCGCTCGCGCGGGTGGTGGTGGGCGGGCTGCTCACCTCCACGCTCGTCACGTTGCTGCTGGTTCCCTGCGTCTACCTGCTGATGGAACGACGACGTACCCGGGAGCCTGCCCCGGCCGTTGACCTTTTGCCCGAGCCCACTCGGCAGCCGGCAGAATAGCTGGTGGGCTATTGGCAGCTGGGACAGGTGCACTCGAGCACCGTATCGTTGTCGCTCATGTTGCATTCGAAGGCATCACTCGGGCATACGCTACGAGCGCATTCGCACGAATTCGGCAGATTCGAGTGCGCGCATGGATTTTCCTTGCACGTGTAGGATACTCCGGGACCTATCTGCGCGGCGACGCAGATTTGCTCGGGGGCGCAGCGGGGTTGCTCCCCTGTCACCGGGCCGCACGGGCGAACCTCGCAAGGCTCGGCCTCGACTTGCCATGTATCACCGTTGCACTGAGCAACGAGCCTACCGCGGCCATCGCAATCCAAGAACTCGCAGCGAAGCTCCGGAGTGCAGGCGCAGCTGTCGCCGTCTTGCGGAAAGGTCTCGTGTGTAAAGCTCGCGCAAGTGCGCGCTTCACCGGTTCGACGATTCCAGTGACCGTCCGTGCACACCAGCAACTCCTGGCCACAGTCACCGGCATAGGGACACTCGAGCTGGTCCGTTTCGCACGGGCTATCGTCGGCGGGTCGCTCGTGTGGGCAGGCGTCGCCACCGCCAGAGCCGCCGCTGGCCGTCACCGCCCCACCAGCTCCGTCCACTCCGCCGGCTCCGCCAGCACCACCACCGCCTCCCGTGCCTGTGCTGGTGTTCGGGTCGCCGCCCGCATTCCCCGAACCAGTGCTCGTCTCCGCGACGCCCCCTGTGCCGGTCGTTCCACCGCTGTGCCCGGTGCCACCAGAGCCGCTGCTCGCGCTTTCTGTCTCACCCGCACTGGTGCTGGACGTATGGCTGCTGTCGGAAGTGGAAACGTCGCCCATGCCGGCGGAGCCACCCGTCGCAGGCCGATCGTCGAACACACCAACATCATTGGCATTTTCGCCGCAGCCGCCGAGCGAGCTCAGCCAGACACCAGCGCCTAGCAGTCCTACCCCATTCCAAGTCCATGGCTTCATGCTCGAACCAGTAACGCTAGGCGTGAATTCGGGTCACGAGCTTCTTGCTCAAAATCCAACCTCGAGCCCAACATACGGCAGCACTCGCGACGGTGCAGCGATTTCCCGAGGGCGGCCCGGTGTCTCGAGGTCATAGTGAGTGCGCGTCAGCGTATAGGCTGCTCCCAATAACAGCTCGCCGTCCACGAGCGGACCGCGCCACACTAGCCTGGTTTGAGCGCCGAAGTTTGGCCTGACCTCCGTTTCTCCTTCCGAAATACTGACCTGGGTGCTCAGGCTTCTCACAGGTTCATAACTGACGAGCTCGAAGCCCGGACCCACACGAGCCAGAAGGTCCCACGCGTCGGCGACACGCGTTCGAACGCCCACTCCAGATTCGAAAGCCAGACCCCAAAACGCGAGCCTCACCTGATTCAGCTCGCGCTCGTGAGGCAAATAGCCCTGGATCCCCAGACCAAGAGTCCAGGAGCGGTCGACGGTGAGACTCAGCCCAACTCGAGGCCCGTGCCAAATGCCTTCGTCGCCTCGCAGACTCGCGCCATAGCCTAGCCCTGGCACGAGCTCGATCGGTGTCTTGCTCCCGACCGCTGATTCCGTCGGCTCGCTACGCGGACGTGAGCGCGGCACGAGCCTTGGCTCTGACTTGGGTTTTGGAGCTTCTTGCGCTGCCGGCTCCTCTTCGAGCAGACGTTTGACCTGTTCTCGCTGCTGCTCCCCCTGCCCTTCGAACAGAGCCACCGCCGACAAGTGAACGATTTGCGAGAGCCTTTCGGCGGCCACCTCGTCGAGCCCGTGCTGGAGCGCCACGCTTCGCACACAATAGATGGCGCTCCCACCGGGGCCGGTGGTGGCGAAGTACAGCCGTACCTCTCGGCCGCTCTTCAGGACCACCCAAACGTAGACCGTTCCGTCCGCCTCGGGCGACAAGACTTCTTCGGTAGCGAGCACCTGCCTCGGGCTGACCTTCACGTCGTAGACGACAGGGTCGAACCAGCTGCTGATGCGGTCGGTCAGCGTCGGCTCGCTGGCGAGCGCTCCGACCAGCGCCACCTCGATCGTTCGGCTGCGCGCTTCAGCGGCGGTCGCCACGCCCAGTTGGAGGTGCAAGCCGAACGCGCACAAAACCAGGCATGTGACCGCCCGACTAAGGCGTTGAACCCAACTTTGCGCGCGCGGCAGTTGCATAGGTCGATCGGGGGTAGCGGCTCACCAAGCGCAACAGGTCGCGGCGAGCCTCCTCGTCGCGTCCCAGCGCCGTGAGCGCGCGAGTCTTGCCCCACAAAGCTTCTGCGCCAAGCTGCCCCGCCGGGTGCTCTCCAAGATAGCGATTGAAGTAGGTGAGTGCCGTTCCAGCTGCACCCGATTGCAGGTGCAGCATCCCCAACGCGATCTGAGCCGAGCCTGCTTCAGCGGAATGCGGATAACGCTCGAGAAGCTCCGAGTACAGCTGGATCGCGCGGCCACTCCGCCCCTGACGCCGCATCAGGCTGGCCTCGGTGAACAGGGCTCGGCTGCTCTTCGACGAGGGACCGGCGTCGTCAGATCGCGCGCGATTCTCGTGAGCGCGTGCCTCCGATTGCGTCCGGCCGGCGCTCGAGAGCGGAGCCTGAACGGCGAGTTTCTGGTCCCCTGGATCGGTTTCCGCGAGCCGCTGCTCGTCGACGATCGAACGCTGCTCACCGTGGGAGATGCCCCCGCTCGGCGTTCGAGCCCGGTTCGACCGGGTCCGTGCAGGGTGGACAGCCGGCTGCTCGAGAGCGCCCTCAGGCTGGTTGCTTCCAGCAAAAATGGGCCATGCCGGGCGCCATTCAGCCACCAGCGCGGGGCCGGCCGCTGCGGCCATGGCCGTACAAATGCCTCCGACGACCAGAGCCACCACGCGGCGCTTGCGATGCGCGGTCTGGTGGAGCGGCGCGATGAGCCGCTGATTGATGCGCTCGATCAACGCGTCGTCGCCCACCAGCACTGAGTCTTCGCCATCGAACTCGAGCCCAGCTCGGTGAGCCAGGCGAGCTTCCAGAGAGGCTTCGAGCAGCCGCTCGAGCTCCCTCGACTCGCTGTCGCCCAACTGGCCACGCCGAGCCCTTGCACTCAGGTCCTCCAAGAGCGCCTTCACGACTTGGCCTCCATGACTTCTCGCAAGGAGGGGTAGCGCAGAGCGCGCTTGCGAAGTGCCTGCTTGGCTAGTCGTAGCCGGCTACGCACCGTCTCCAGGGGAACCCCCGAGCTCATCGCTATCTCGTTCACCGTGTAGCCGAGAATGACGTGCAGCAATAGCGCCTCGGCCAGGGTCTCCGGCAACGTAGTGATCAGCTCGCGCACGATGGGTACGAGCGAATTGGTCAACGCTCGCTCGTCAGGCGCCGGAATCTCGCTGGCCACGAGCTCTGGGTCGGCCTGCTCACGCTGGTGCGCCCGCTTGGAAGCAGCATCGCGCCGTTGGACGTTCATGGCAGTGAGCACGGCCACGCGGCACGCGAAATGGCGCACGGTCCCCTCACCCCGAAACCGCGGCAGCGCCTCGAGCACCGCGTAGGCCGCCTCGAAGGTCACGTCCTCCAAATCGGGATGCTGCGCTCCGAGCACCCGGCGCACGACTCGCAACAATTGAGGAGTCATCGTCGCCAAAAAAGTCCGAAGCGCAGCCTCATTTCCCTGCACCGCGGCCTTTGCCACGCGCGCCAGCTCATCGTGCTGCGGCACGGGCGCCTCGCGTCCCTTCGACATGAGTTTGATCAGCGAGCGCCGCATGGACAAACACCAACTTTACAGCCCAGTCGCCAATTCAACGAAATCGGGTCACTCGATTAGCCCCGATCGCTTGAGGGCTCTCGGCTCAGGCCTTCGGGGTGGCCACGAACCGCCGTTCGGCGTTGGGCGTTCTGTTTTGTGCAGCGTCGCCCTCTTTTTCCGTGTTAGGAGGGAGAACTTTCTCCCCTTATTTTTGATCGCGATCCAGCGCGCAATCCCGTCTCGCCTTGCCCTGCCGGGCGGCCGATGCTTTGCTTGACTCGAGTATTTTCGGCTCCTTCGCATGAATTCCCAGCTGGTCATCGACGCCATCGTGCGCCAGGCGATGGTACTCATCGCGCAGCTTTCCACGGCGGAAGGTGTGCGTTCTCCCCTGTCGCACATTGCCGATGAGGTGTTCGTCAGCCTAGTTCGGGAGCTTGAAAGTCAGGGGCTCGGCAAGAAGGTGATTGCCGATATGTTCGGGTTGGCTCTGCGCTCCTATCGTCAAAAGGTGCAGCGCTTGAGCGAATCCGTCACGACGCGGGGTGTGACCCTGTGGGGCGCTGTGCACGCTTTTCTGGCAGAGCGCGACTCGGCCACCCGGGCGGAGATTCTCGCGCACTTCAAGCATGACGAAGAAGCTACGGTGCGCAGCATCCTCAACGACTTGGTCGAGAGTGGCCTAGTCTGTCGCAGCGGGCGTGGCAGGGACACCAGGTATCGAGTTGCCACGGCCGAAGAGCTGGAGGAGCTCGGCATCGCGGCGGAAGCGAACTCGCAGCAAACCAACGAAGCCTTGGTTTGGGTCCATGTGTGCAACTCCGGCCCGTTGCGCGTCGACGACCTCGTCAAGATGCTGCCTCTTCCCGAGCCGGTCATCCAAGAAGCCCTGGAGCGCTTGGTCACCGACGAGCGAGTGCGCGCCGAAACCCGGCCGGACGGCGTGTATTACGCCACCGACCAGTGCCTGATACCCGTGGGCGAAGCGGCGGGATGGGAAGCGGCCATCATCGATCATCACCGCGCCGTGCTCAACGCGCTGGCCGCCAAGGTCATCAGCGGTCGGCATTCCTCGGCGGCCGACGACGAGGTGGGCGGCACCACGCTGTCGTACGACCTATGGCCCGGTCACCCGAAAGAGAAAGAAGTCCGCGAGCTACTGGCAACGACGCGCCAGAAAGTCATCGCGCTGTGGGACGAAGTCGAGGCCCACAACGCAGCTCATCCCTCGGAAACCAAATACACGGTCACGTTCTACTGCGGCCAATACCTGGTCGAAGAGGACGAAAGCGCATGATCGCGGCGGGTCACGGCAAAAAACGATCACAGAAGGCTCACCTGGGAATCTCCTGATTGCCGACTCGCATGCCCACCCGAATGAAACGCCTGGTCGCTTTCCTTCACATGGCCAGCGTACTGCTGGTCGTTTTCGTCGCCGGCTGCGGTCCTGATGAGCCGACGATTGGCTCACAAACCAATTGGCTCAAGGCCTGCCATTCGGACGCAGACTGCGGAAGCTTCGCGTGTTTCTGCGGCACCTGCACCCGCAGTTGCGAAACAGGGGCAAGCTGTGACGGTTTACCCGGGGCATCGTGCGTCGGTGCCGATGACGCCGGCGCTGTCGCGCTCTGCGGCGGCGGCACCAAACCCAGTCCCGATCTCTGTCTACCACGCTGCCCGGACGAGGGATGCGGCCCCGGTACGAGTTGTGTGGCGGGCGTCTGCAGCCCGACTCTCGAACCCACCGCGACCGTGTCCATCGACGAGTCGCAACAGTTTCAAAGCCTGGTGGGCATCGGGGCAGGCATCGCTTACGTGAACGACGAGGTCGTTCAGCATCCGAACAAAGAAGACCTGTTCGATGCCATGTTCGTGGAAACCGGGCTCAGCGTGATCAGGCTGCGCAACGGTTACGACCAACAGCTGGCCGACCTGATCAGCACTGAAGAAATCGTGAGTGCGGCCCGAGAGAGGCTTGGACAAGAGCCACTCATCATCATGAATTCGGCAAGCCCGCCGGGCTCATTGAAGCGAAACGGCTCGAGCTGGTGCGAGGGTAATCCCGACACGTGTACCCTCGCCAGTCTTCCAGACGGAAGCTTCGACTACGGAGGGCTTGCCAATCATTGGCGGGATTCGCTGGAGGCCTACGCAGAGCTGGGCATCGAGCCGGATTACATATCGATCCAAAACAATCCGAATTGGGTGCCACCGTCCGGTTTCGCCAACGAGGCTTGTTGGTTCTTACCTACCGAAGGAAGCGCCGTGGTGGCTACGGCCGACGGTGACATCACGGTCGATTTGCCGGGCTACGCCGAAGCGCTCAACGCGGTGGTCGAAGGGCTCGATAGCCTCGCTGCACCGCCACAAATCATAGCACCCGAGACGACGCACCCCGAGCTGGTCGCCGAGTATGTTGCCGAGCTCGACTTCGCCAACGTGGATGCCATCGCACACCATTTGTACGGCGTCGACGCCGCGGCTCTGGACAGGGCGCAATTCATCGCGCTGGGCGAGCTGGGCCAGGCGCACGAGCGACCGCTATTCCAGTCCGAGATGCAGGCCGATGCGCTCGCCATGATGGTGCTCATGCACGCGTCGTTCGCTCTCGAAGGCGCGGCCCTCTTCGTTCAAAACGGGTTCATTGGGTCAGCCAATCGCATAGAACCCGATGACACCGTGCTGATCAACCTGACCGAATCGGACTTCGTCCTGGGCGATCCGTACCATGTCATGCTGCATTATTCGGCCCATATCGGCCCCGGTTGGGTGCGCGTGGGCGCGGATTCCGATACGGACGACGTGCTCGTTTCGGCGTGGTTAGCCCCCGAAGGGGACGCTCTGGCGGTCGTGCTCACCAACCCCGGCCTCGCCGAGCATACCGTACGCATCGCGCCTATCGAGGGCGCCACGGCTTCCACGACGACCAGAACCGTGCTCAGCGGCGTCGAGCGGTCAGCGGAGCTCGGCGCGCTACCGCCCGACGGTATCGTGACGCTGCCTGCTCAATCCGCGGTCACGGTGGGTTTCCACTTCTGACCCCGACCGTCGGACGCGCACCGACAACGGAACTCCTGGCGCGCTCTGCACAGCGTCGATTGCGCTGCAGCATCGCCCATTCCCAACAGCTCGGCGACCTGAGGCACCGAATACCCGAGCCCATCGTGCATCAAGAAGACCGTAGCGCTCCGCACCTTCATGCGCTTCAGGATTGCGTCTACCTTGCGCCCTTCGGAACGGGCTTCTAGCTGCCGTTCGGGGCGCACGTCTTGCACGTGGATATCGATCGTATCGATGTCCATCGTGATGAAGAGCTTCTGCTCTTGTCGGCGACGGCGCATGTGGTCGATGGCCACGTGCGCTGCAATGGCGCTGGCCCAGGTCCTGAGCTGACTGCGCCCTTTGAACCTGCCCGCCCTGATGGTCTGTATCACGCGCTCGAAAGTGACCTGCATCAGGTCGTCGAATTCGGGAGGACGATCGCGCAGCACGCGGTAGAGCGCGCTCTCGATGCTTGCACGCAGCGCCGAGTACAGCGATGCCGCTCCAGCCGAGTCTCTGGCCAAAATCGCCTCGATGAGGGTCCTGTCCGAAGCGCTCAGCGCTTTTACCGCTGCCCCGCCGGTCATCGAAATGCTGCGGCTCGCTGGTCGATCGGGGGAAACGGCTTCGAACATCACCGAATTTGCCTTTCCAACGACTGTTGGCGAATTCCGCCGCCCATGGGAGGGGAGAAATTTCGCCCGTGCAACCTGCGCTATTCCAAGCCCACGCTCGGCCGGATTCCGAATCGACCCAAGCCCGCCCACGCCGAGGCGTCCAAGGGCTGGGAGGTGTTCAATGAGACATCGACACCGCCTCGCCATGCTGGGCGCTTTCGCCACCGGCATCGCGTGGCCTACCTATTCGCCGGCTCAAGATCATGCGATTCGGGAGACACAAGAGGGCTACGCAGTGGAGTTCGCCGACAGCGATCTGCTCGGCCACTCACTGAGTCTAGAAGGCCACCGCATCCCTATCAGAAGCCCTCAGGTGCGTGTGCGCCTGATTCGCCCGCGGGTCAGTTTCGTGGTGGAGCTCCAGAAGTCCGTCGAGCACATGTAGCGCGTCGCGCTGTGGCTTACATTTCGCAGGCACCCGTGTGTTCGTAGCGCTCACCTGGGCAGGTTCCACTGCTGGTGAACGTGACGCCATCGCAGCCGCAGTACTCGACATCATCCGCGGTGCAGGTGCGTTCGGCCTCGGCGCATTCGCCTTCGCTTGGACCGCAGCCTTGTCCCTCACAGATGCCGGAAGAGCAATCGTCGTGCGTCTCGCAAGCGTAGCCGGGTGGCCGCTTGCCATCGCAGGCGCCCGTGTGCTCATAGCGATTACCCGGACAACTGCCACTGCTCGAAAACGTCTGCCCATCGCAGCCGCAGTAGTAGGCGATGTCGTCAGTGCAGGCGCGCTCTCTGGGCGCGCAGACGCCCTCTCCCGGGTCGCAGCCTTGTCCTTCGCACACTCCGGACTCGCAGTCGTCGTGGTCGCTGCACGCTGACCCGTCCGGCAACTGCGACTGGCAGGCTTCCAAGGGTTGAAAGCGATTGCCGGGGCAGCTGCTGCTGCCCTGGTAGATTTTGCCGTCGCAGCCGCAATAGGTCCGCAAATCTTCCGTGCAGGCGCGCTGTGGGTCCGCGCAAACGCCTCCACCGGGTCCGCAACCTTGTCCTTCGCAGATTCCGGATTCGCAGTCGACTGAAGTCGTGCATTCGCCTCCAATGGGAGTAAGGCCCGACCCCTGCGCGCGGCACACACCATCGACACAGGTCCCGCCCGTCGCACAATCACTATCATCTACGCAAAGCGGCAAACACAGGCCGTCGCTGGCAGGGCTGCCGCCGCACACCGCCTCGTAGCCCGCGCTGTTCTGCAGGGCGCAGGTGCTTCCAGTAGGGGCCGGCCCACAGTCACCGTCGACATGACAGGGGACAGTGCAGACCGAGCACAGGCAACTGAGCGTGCCGCAGTCGCTGTCACTCTCGCAGCGCTGCAACCAGTTTGTCTCACTCCCCGAACCTAGCTTGCTGCTCCCGCCGCAGGCGCCCGACGCCACCATGGCTGCAGCGAGCAGCCAACACCTCTTGACCCCACGCATCCACCGCTTGTCGTACGTCGTCCGTTGCATCACTCCTCACCTTCCTCTTCGAGACCGACCACGGTCTGTCCCACATAAGCGATCACGCGCTCGGTGCCCGTGGTGGGCACGCCATGCGCTTGGTTGTAGTTTTCGACCTTTGTCCGTAGCTCGACCGCTTGTTGGCGAAATCGTCGCAAGAGGCCCAGCACCTCGTCTCGCAAAGGGTGTCCGGGCCAGACATCGATACCGTAGGTGCTTCCGCCGACCCAATCGGCGGGCTGAGCGGTGCGACTGCCCATACGGAGCTTGGTGGTCAGCGCCGTCACCATGGCCTGATAGTGGTCGAACACCGCCGCTTCCCAACCCACCGTCGACCCCAGTGGAATCAAACAAGAGGGACACGCGTAACGCGGTCCGTCGTCGCCAACCTGTTCGCTGATGCGGCCGTCTGCGAGCAAGGCCGCCAAGACGCGCTCGAGCTCCGACCGGTCCAACGGAACGACTTGCTGGAGGTCTTCGAGCGTGGCAGGCGCGTGCCGATTGACAGCCACCCATACCAAACTCTCCAGTCCGTCGCGCCGGGCTTCGGTTCCCGCCAGAGCGAGCTCTTCGGCGGAGGCCGCCCGGTAGGCGGTGCTGTCGCCACGACCGGTCTGAAACAGCATTCCGGTTTCCACCAAATCCTTCAGTACTGCTCTCAAAGTGGCGCTGTCGTCTTGTTGGAAGCGCCGCAGCACGTCGGCTCGCAGCACCGTGGTCCTCGCCTGGACGTACTCGAGAACCACCTCCCACAGCGAACGGCCCCGGTAGGTGTTGCTCTCCGAAAGCCGCTGGATCTTGCTGTGATAGGAGCGCAGCGCCATCCCGAACATGTCGGCAATCACCTTGTTTCCGAGGCCTTGGTGCTTGAGCTCCTTCACCAGGTCCAAGAACACCTGATTCGCCGTGTGGGCAAGCTGGGTACGCCCCCCCGCCGAGGTGGCGAGCTGTGCGATCAATACGGTCGTTTGGCGAACGATTGAATCGATCAGGACGCTGGTGTTCATGAAGAACAAGGTACGCAGCGGCCAAAGCCCGGACTAGTGCAATTTTTCGCACTCCCCGCCGGTGCGGAGCGCTAGCATGAAGGCAATGAGCCAGTTGGCCCAGGCAAGCCCCCGCATCGGGTATCTCACCTCTGACCTGGCGGTTCCATTCGAGCGTGAGATGTTGGGCCATGCCTTGAAGGCTGCCGATGCGCTGGGCGTGGAGCTCGTCGCCACCTGCGGAGGCTGGTTGCGCAAGGAAGGCGCGGCCGCCACGGCGTACGATGTCATGCGGCGAGCGCGTCTCCCGGGGTACGTCCTATGCGCTCATACGGTGTGCGTCGGAATGAGCACCGAAGAGATCGCTGCATTTGCACGCAGCTTCGCACCGGCCGAAGTGGTCATCGTAGGCGCTGCAGTTCCGGGCTTTCGGTGCCACGTGGTGAGCAACAAGTCCGGGGCGGCGGCGCTGACCCGACACCTGATTGCAGAGCATGGGCGCAAGCGCTTCGCAGTCGTGCGCGGCCCCATCGGGCACGGCGAAGCGGACGCGCGCCTCGCCGGCTGCTTGGCGGCCCTGGAGGGCCACGGGTTGAGCGTGCCTGGGCACTTCATTCTCGAAGGGGACTTCAATCCCGAAAGCGGAGAGGCCGCTGCCGAGCGCTTGCTCGAGCTCAGCCCGAACCTGAGCGACCTCGACGCGGTGGTGTTCGCCAACGACTTGATGGCCATCGCAGCTCTGGATGTGTTTGCACGGGCGCGCATTGCCATCCCCAGTGCCGTCTCGATCGTCGGCTTCGACGACATCGAGATGGCGCACCTCGCCAGAAACCCGCTGACCACCGTGAGACAGCCGCTCGATCGCCAAGTAGAAAATGCAATCACCGATCTGGTCGACATGCTCCGGGGCACGAAGCGCGCCGAGTTGGTGGAACATCGAACACGGCTCGTGCTGCGACGCTCGTGTGGGTGTGCCCTCGTCACGGCCGAGCGCATCTCGTCCGTCCCGCCACCGCAGGGTGGAGTCCTTCCCGACGAGACAGGGCTGAGAGACTATGCGCTCGCCATCGCGGCCGACCTGAGCACGACGGTGAAAGATTCGACGCTGCCGCGCGCGCTGTCGAGCGCATGGGCGCTGGACTTGGTCGAAAGCTTTCTGTCGCGCATTGGAGGCGACGATCAGGGATTCATCGAACGCATCGATGCGGCGGCCAGCACTTTGGTTCAACAAGACGAGCCGCTCAGGCCTCTGCGCGATGCCGTGCTCGTTCTGCGGCGGCAGCTGAGCGGGTTGACGGGTAGCTCGGGTCCGATTGCCGACGGCTTGGAAGATGCAACGGCGGAAGCACTGTTGACCATAGGCAGCATCGAAGCGCTTCGCGAAGCTCAACGTCGCCGCGTCTTGGAAGCGGTGGGTGTCGATTTGGCAACCGCTTCGGCGACAATTTCTGCCGCCGGCAGCGTGAGCGAGCTCGCCCAGGCGGCGTGCGCGACGTTTCCTCGCTTGGGTATAAGAACCTGCGTCCCCGTCATCTCCAACGACTCGACTGAGGGCGACGGCTCCCAGCAAGACACGGTGCCGTTTTGTTATGTCAATGGCCACCCCGGTTACTCTTGGGCAAGGAAAAACGCAGCGTGGATCTTGCCGCGCGGCACCACCGGCCACCAGCTGCTGGTGCCCATGGCGGCCCAGGGTACGGCGCTGGGCTATGTCATCTACGATGCCAATCCGCAATCGCTGCTATTGATGACCCGCCTGACATTGGCGTTGGGTGCGGCGCTGCATTCTGCCATGCTCAAGGAGCGGCTCGAGCAAGCCTACGAGCAAATTGCGCAACAGGCGCTCAAAGACCCCCTGACCGGCTTGTGGAACCGGCGTTACCTGGAGCAACGCCTTCGCGAGGAGATCGGGCGCAGCCAACGGTCCGGCGAGCCGCTGAGCGCGTGCATCGTGGACCTCGACGGCTTCAAGCAGGTCAATGACCTCTACGGCCATGATGCGGGCGACGCTGTTTTGATCTCGGTGGCCGACACCTTGACGGCTTGCGTACGGACCTGCGATGTCGTTTCGCGGCTCGGCGGAGACGAGTTCGTCGTGCTGCTGAGCGCGAGCACGGAGACCGACGCGCTCGAGGTAGCCGAGCGCATCGTGGCGCAACTGAACCGAAGCGACAAATTCGAGATGATTTCGGCCAGCGTGGGTGTAGCGACGTCCGCGGCTGACACAATGACCGGAAGCGATCCGGGCCGGGCTCTGCTGCGCAACGCGGATCGCGCGCTCCTGCTTGCCAAACGCCAGGGCAAATGCCAGGCACTCCATGCTGCGGGACTCGCGGGCACGACGGTTTCTTCGATGTAGAGGCGAAGGCAGAGGGCGATTTTTCTCCCCCCTGGTTGCGACTTTTGCGCCTTGGCCAGAGCTTCGAGCCTCTCGCTCCGATCAGGGGAGCCTGGCCGCCTGAATGCTAGTATGGACCGCCAACATGTTCGAGCTTTCTACTTGGTCGCCTATCAGCCTTGCTTTGATTGCACTCGTTGGGTGTGGATCGGACCAGTCTCCAACGGGACAAACGACCGTGGGGGCAGGCGGCGCCGCTGGAACCGTCGCAGGGACCACCTCGTCGGACGGCATGGTGGGGTCTACTACGTCGAGCGCAGCCTCGAGCGGTGTCACGACTGCAACGTCGACATCCGCAGCCACCAGCAGCGGCAGCACGGGCACTAGCAACTCCAGCACCACGATGGGCGGAACCGGAGGCGTCGCCACCGCGTCGACGACTGATACGAACAGCTCCGCGACGACTGGAGCTGGCGGAACAGCGGGCACCGGCGGCGGCGTCGTGATCGAAGCCAATGGCTACGCCAGAAACCCCATCGTCAGTCATATCTACACCGCAGACCCTTCCGCCGACGTATACGAAGGCCGCATCTACGTAATCACGTCCCACGACGAAGACGATCAAACCGGCTACGACATGATCGACTATCATATCTTCTCGTCCGACGATTTGGTCAACTGGCAGGACCACGGTGTGGTGCTCGACCTGAACGAGGTCACCTGGCTCGATTTCTTTTACGCGCCCGATATCTGCTACCACGAGCCGACCAACAAGTATTACCTCTACTTTCCCGACAACGGAGGCCGAATCGGCGTGGCCGTGAGCGATACGCCCGGGGGACCGTATCAAGATGCGTTGGGAGGGCCGCTCATTACTCGGAGCACACCCGGAGTGGAGGACGTGGATTGGGTCTTCGACCCGACGTGTTTCATCGACGATGATGGCCAGGCGTATCTGTACTTCGGCGGTGGTCCAGGTGGCACGGGCCCCAATGCTCGAGTCATTCGACTGAACAGCGACATGGTGAGTCTCATGGACGCCAGCGCCAGCGTCATCGATGCTCCGGACTTTTTCGAAGCGTCATTCATGCACAAGCGCGACGGCAAATACTACTTTTCGTACTCGACCTCCTTCGACAATCATGCGGCGTACATCGACTACATGATGAGCGACAACCCGATGACCGGCTTCCAGTACGTCGGGACCGTCATCCCGAGTCCCGACGGAAACAATGGTGACAACAATCACCATTCCTTCGTCGAGTATCAGGGTCAGTGGTACGCCTTCTATCACAATCGTGTGCTCTCGATTCGCGAGGGCAAGAGCAACTACCAGCGCAGCATCACCCTCGATCTCTTGAGCTACGCAGCCGACGGCACCATGAACGCCGTGCCGGCGACTCGCGGGACCGTACCCCAGCTCAAGGCTGGCAATGCGACCCAGCGCTGGGAGGCAGAGACCATCGCCGATCAACGCGGCATCGAGACCGACTGGGCGCAAGACGGCGCAGAGCGCGTAGGTGTCAAAGTGACGGACACCCAAAACGGCGATTGGATTGGCTACTCCCAACTCTATTTCGGCGAAGGAGCCACGCGCTTCGTGGCGCGGGTCGCATCCATGGCAACAGGCGCCGGCATCGAGCTGCGTCTGGATGGTTGTGATGGATTCACGGAGCAACCCGGGACTCTGCTGGCCAGCTGCCAGGTAGAGTCCACTGGCAACTGGAACACCTGGTCCGATCTGAGTTGCGACATACCCAGCACCTCGGGCGTGCACGATCTCTGCTTGGTCTTCACCGGCGGTTCGGGCAGGCTCGTGGACGTAGATTACTTCTACTTTCAGTAGTGCGGGCTGCGCAGAGCGTCGTCGCCACGGGGCATCTTGGCGCGTCGCAAAACGCCACGTCACGCCTCCGAGCAGCCTGAGCTACAGTTAGCGCACAGTGAGCTCGTTCGCTGCGTTTAGCAAGCTCTGGATAGGAGGACGCGTCATGAATGTCCGCAACGTATTGGGATTGGCGATGTTGGGTTTCGGATGGATGGTGGGCTGTGGAGGTGGTGAAAAGCCTGGTCCGCTCGGGCCCTTCTGCGGCGGTATCGCCGGCCTTCCATGTCCGGGGGCAGGAGAATGCGTCGATGACCCGCGGGACGACTGCGATCCCGAGGCAGGGGGCGCCGATTGCAGCGGCGTCTGTGAGTGCAATGTGACAGCCCTCTGCGAAGAAGGCACGGTTTGGAACGATTCACCGGACGTTTGCAGCTGTGTCCCGGCCTACAACCCGTGTGCGGCCGTGCTGTGCCCCGAAGGGTCGCTGTGCGTCGTCGACGGCGACGAGGGCCGCTGCGTTCCCATGACCGGAGAAAGCTGCGGCGATAGCACGTGCGCCGAGGGCATGGTCTGCTGCAACGCAAGCTGCGGCATCTGCACGCCCCCCGGCGGCGTCTGCATCCAGATCGCGTGTGAGTAAGGCCAAGACCTACCGCGGGCGCTCGACCACGCGGAGTGTGCCGCTGCTGCCGCCGCCGCAATAGAAGACGTCCCCCTGCGCTTCCAAGCCTGTCACGATCTTGCCGGCAGGCATGCGCAGGGTTTGTCTGACTTCGGCGGTCTGTGGATCGATTTGCCTGAGCTCGCTCTGCTCGTCTTCCCAGGTGCCGTGCCAGAGCTCTCCGTCGACCCAGGTCACTCCAGTGACGAAGCGATTGGATTCGAGGGTGCGCAGCACCTCGCCCGTTGCGGGATCCACCTGATGGATCTTGCGGCCTTGGTATTGGCCAACCCACAGGAATCCCTCGGCCCAGGCCAAGCCCGAACCGCAGCCCTCGCCCGGGGCAGGGATACTCGACACCACCCGGCCATCGACGGGATCGATCTTGTCGATACGGCTTTCGACCAACTGGTAAAGATGCGTGCCATCGAAGGCGCTGCCGGCATCGGCGGGGGTTTCGAGCGTGCGGCGGAGCGCGCCGCTTTCGGGATCGAGGCCGACCAGCCGCGGCCCCGTGGCGGCCCACACGAGCTCGCCGTCGCAGGTCACGCCATGCACGGCGTCCACTCCCGGAATTCGAGCGATCTCGCGAACGACGGTCGCGTCTCGGGGAGTGCCGGCACTCGGGGCTCTGCCCGATTGAGTTCTGCTGCTTTCCACTTGCATGATTCTACTCCTTCTGTGGGGCTGTCGGGTGTTTGCCACCCAAAGAAGGATCTAGCTGCCAGCGACGTTCAGCGGGAGTAACAAGGCTGTCGTGAAACCAGTGAGCGGAGACGCCAGCCAGCGTTGCGAGCGGCCGCGGCCTAGCGCTCTGACCTTGCCTTCGGCTTCTAATTGCGCGAGCGAACGCTGAACGTTGCGCTGGCTTTGTCCCAAGGCCAGCCCCAGCGCGGAGGTGGACCAGGGCAAACCATCGGCCATGAGCGCCTGGAGCGCGGCAGTCTCACCTTCCACCGGAGGAAGCAGGAGCTGGACTGGGGCTTTCGACTTCGGAATCAAGCGAAACCCCTCGGGCGTGGCTGCAATGGCGCACCATGGAGCGATGAGGCGGCGTAGTCGTCCGATCTCGACCCGAAGGCGGGCGCGATGGGATTCGTTGATCCTGCGCGCCCCGAATGCCGCCGCGATCAGGGTCTCGCGACTGGCACCCCGAGCATCGGCGCCCAGGCAAGCGAGAAGCGCGAACAAGACCGGACGCTTCGCCAGCGAGAGAGCCATCGAGCCGTGACGCAAGCAGCGCCGACAGGCGTCGACGATCAACGCTCCCTCACCGAAGAGCTTCTCCACTTCGAGCAGCGTGAGCAGCCGGGCTCGGCCGTGCTCTACGAGGCGCGCCGCGGGTCGCTCCGCCAGGTCGTGTGCCTGCTGCACTTCGGCTCGAAGTGCGGGAATCGCGGCGCGCGAAGCCCACTCGGAGGCGCCGCTCAACGCCGCGAGTGCCGAGCGCGCCCGCACGCGTCGGAGGTCGATTTCGGCGCTGCACAAAGCGGCAATCGCTCGTAGCGCGGGCGGCGCCTCGTCGAGCTCGAGCCCGCTCAAGAGCGAGAGCGCCTGGTCCAGGCGCCCGAGCAAAATGGCGTAGCGAACCCCTACCAGCCCTCCGTGCAGCGCATTGCGATGGTCGCCTCGAGCGGAAAGTTCGGTCAGCGCCTTCTGCAATCCGCGCGGGAACGCTGCGAGCTCCCGCGTGGCCAGGCACACCTCGGCTTCAGCCACCAGGCAACGAGCCCGCGACATGGGAGCCCGAGGACCGAAGGCGCGCCCCGCTTGACGGAGCAATTGGCGCGCTCGCTCATGATCGCCGAGCTGTGCCAGGGCAATGCCGCGCAGGGCCAGCGCCGGAGGCTGATCGAGCAGTGCGACGTAGTTCAACGCGCTCAACGCATCGCCAGCCGCCAGGGCGCGGGCGGCAGCGTTGAGAACCGAGTCCACCGGAGTAGGCTACAAGTCCACTCCCGCAGGCTCAAGGTCGAGTTGTAGTGAGCATGTACAGGCCAAGGCGGCCGGCATTCGCACCGCCGCTGTTCGTGGTGGTGCTCGCGGGTTCGTTCGTGGTGCTCGCGGGTTGGTCCCTGGCGCTCTCGCCACCGCAGCCGCCAGCTACCAATGACGCCACCACGCAAATCAATCCAGCAGCTCCTGGTCCATGGCAATGGCTTGGCACCCAATTCGCTCGGTCGCAACGACGATGTCGTCGTAGAGAATGGTCTGCGTGTCGCTCACCGTCAGCCCTCGGCTCTCGAGCTCGGCCTTCTTGTCGGCAGAGCTACCGCGCTCGTAGTAGGCGTCGAGAATGATGGACTTGAAGCGCACGTCATCACTCGAGCGAAAATCGAAACCTTCGAAGGGTACGGGTTCGATACAAGCGGAGAAATCACATCCACCGGTGTGAAATTGTGCGCGCAGCCAGGTGCCGGTCGGCTCACCCGGCCGGTAGCGGCCGACGAGCTCATCGTTCACCCATAGGGCGAGCTCGCCGTTAAAGCTGCCCACGTCGTTGGCTTTGGCGCCGATCTCGATGCAGGTCCAGGCATCGCGCTCGAAGGGCTCTTGAGGCTCGGGTCGAAAGACATTGCCATAGTAGTAAGTCGTGCCTTGATCACCCGCGCAGCCCTCGACGGCGGTACCGTCGTTGCAGCGCCCGGAGCGCATCAAGTACCAGTAGACGTAGAAGTTGAACACGTCGTCGTCGTTGGCATCCAAGTCGAACCAAAACCCCTCGTCACCGGGAGGAACGGTGTTGGCCAGGCCGCTCGAATTGTATGCCTCGGTACCAGCTGCAACCCGTACCCAATGGTGCGGGTTGGGCGCGATGCCCACGAACCGAGCATAGAAGCGCCAGTACATTTCTTCGACGCGTTCATCGAAGTCGAAGCGGCTCGCGGACGAGATGTATTCGTCCTGCTCGAGCTGAGCTGTCGTCACGGTCGAGCGCAGATATCCCGATCCCGACTGGGCCCGAGCGGCATCTTTCTCCATGAACAGGTACTCGGTGTCTTCTTCGGGACTGCTCCAGCGACCCCAACCCTGCTCGCAGTCGTCATGAAAGAGCACGCTGTCGTCGTCGGCAATGCCCACGTCCCCCGGGTAGCGCTCGCTCAAGGTAGAGTCCCCACCCTCGGCCGCGCTCCCGCCAACTCCAGTGCTGGTGTTCGTCGCGACGGCAGAAGTCGTTCCGCCGTTCGCGCTCGAGCCATTGCTCGAAGCCGCACCGCCACTGGAAGTCGAAGCGTTGCTGCTCGAGGCCGTATCTCGAGTCGCGCTCGAGCCGCCGACTCCCGTACCACCCTGTCCACCCGTGCCCATGGACTGCTGCTTGTCCTGCTCACCGCACGCAAAGCCCAGCACCAGGACGAACCCAAAGCCTAACCGCGACAGCTTCATGCCCCTCCGAGTGTCACACGTTTTAGCTGCCGTGTAGAGTACGCTCCGATTAGCGGTGCTTGCGCACCTGCACCCACTTCAACTTCGCGGTGTCTGCATGAGCAATGCCGAGTTCATTGCAACGGGGTACACACGCCGGCGTCACAAAAGGCACTTTGTGGCGGCGCGTCGCAATCGCACACGGGCCCGCTGCAACCGCTGTCGAGCCAAACTTCGCCAAGGTCGCTCAACCCCTGCTCCCCCCATCCGCGATTCACCGCATGGTGACACCCACCCAGTCCGATACCGCATTGGCCGGAAACAATCACGCAATCGGAGTCATCCTGACAAGCCGTGTGGCCCACGTACTCAGCATAAACCGATTGAATATCTTCACAGGCCCGCTCGCGCTCGACGCACGCTGCGTGGGCCTCCTCACATGCCTCGAGCGTCGTATAACCCCCATTGCAGTCGGCACCGACGCATTGACACCCATCCATGGCGACACAGTCGATTCCGTTGAAGACGAAGATGCTGGCAGACTCGCAGCCGCCCACGAATGTGATGTCCTGGGCCGCGCATTGGGTCAAACAGCCGCGATGCGCTTTCTCACAGCTGCCTCCGTCTTGGTAAGCCCTATCGCAGTCGGTGCCTTCGCAACCGCACCCAATGAGCCGGCCACATCGCGAACCGAGAAAGTACACCCCGAAAAAACGATCGCAGTCGCCGAATCCCCTCGCGTCCTGCGCCTCGCAGGTAGTAGGTTCACCGCTGCTCCCTCCAGCTCCACCGAGGCCACCCGCCCCGCTGGTCATGTTGCCGCTGGTAGTGCTGCCACCACCCATGCCCGTCGCGCTGGCGCGGGTCGTAGTGACCGCCGAGTTCCGGGTGCCACCCGAGCTGCTCGTGCTCGATGACGACGCACCCCCGCTGGCCGCGTTGGTTGCGCTGGAGCTATCCGAGGGCGAGCCGTTTTGCCCGGAAGAGGTGTCACTCCCCTTTCTGGACTCCCCCCCACAGCCGCTGAGTGGAAGGCAAAGCACCAGTAGGGCAAGACCGAACTGCCACCACACCGCGACAATCCTGTCGTTGCAAGGTGTGCCGGTTGTGCCACCTGCCCGAAATTTAGCCCCGTTTGTCCACGCCATCATTTGTGCCGACAACGTAGCAGCAATCGTGCCAGATCTTGCGCCGCTCGGGGTCTTGGAGCCATCATCCGATCGTTGCCGAATATCGATCCGCTCATCTGGCTGCTTGGCGTGGGCGCCGCAATCATCATCACCGCCACGCTGCTGAGGTTCACCAACGCCTCTGCTCATTCGAAACAGCGTCTGCGGCGCAGCGTGATTCTGTACGTGCCCTACGCAATCTTGGCGCTGCTGACGATTTATCTCCACTACCGCAGCGACTCGCCGTGGTCACACGGCGTTCGCATCGCCACTGACTTTTTGGCGCTGCTCTTGGTCATCAATCTGTGCGCTCTGGTGCTGTTCGATGTAGGGCTCAGGCTGGTTCGCCTACGCATGCCGGAGATCTTGCATGAAGTGGCTGTCGGCGTGGCGTACATCGTGGCGCTCGTTTGGTTGATGCACCGCAGCGGTGTCAATCTTGCAAGCATCGTCGCTACCAGCGCCGTAGCCACCGCCGTCATCGGCTTGTCGTTGCAATCGACGTTGGGGAGCGTGATCGGAGGACTTGCGCTGCAGGTCGACGATTCGCTCAGCGAAGGGGATTGGATCGAGCTCGAGAGCAAGACCCAAGGGCAAATCAAGAAGGTGCGCTGGCGTCACACCGTCATCGAGACACGAGACTGGGACACGCTCATCGTGCCCAACTCGGTACTGCTCAATCAAACCATCAAAATCTTGGGCAAGCGTGAGGGGCAACCCCGCCTGCATCGTATGTGGGTCTACTTCAACGTCGACTTTAGAACGGCCCCCTCGCGAGTGGTCGAAGTGGTGGACGATGCCTTACGCGCAGCCACCATACCGGGAGTCGCCAAAGATCCTCCGCCCAATACCGTGTGTATGGACCTCGCTCGCGACCACCGCGACAGCTTCGCATTGTATGCCACCCGCTACTGGCTGACGGACTTTGCCCAAGACGATCCGACCAGCTCGGCCGTGCGCCAACACGTCTACACGGCGCTCAAGCGGGCGCGCATTCCGTTGGCGATCCCGGCTGCAGCGCTATTCGTGTCGAACGAGCATGCCGAACGCACTGCGCGCAAACACGAGACGGAGCGAGCCTTGGCGCGTGAAGCCTTGCTCAATGTCGATATCTTTCGCGGGCTCTCCGACGATGAATTGGACGAGCTGGTGGATTCCATTCAGGTCGCGCCCTTCGCAAAGGGAGCCATAGTCACACGACAGGGCGCTCGGGCCAACTGGCTCTACGTCCTGACCCAAGGCCATGTCGAGGTACGCGTCGCGGGCGAAGACGGCTCGACTCGGCGGGTCAACACGCTGAAAGCTCCCAGCTTTTTCGGCGAAATGGCGCTGATGACGGGCTCGGCCCGCGAAGCCACCGTGGTGGCACTCGAAGACGTCCAGTGTCTACGCGTCGATCGGGAAGCATTCGGCAAACTACTGGAACGGCGACCGGAGCTCGCCGACGAAGTCGCCGCCATCCTTGCGGAGCGACGCGTGGCGCTCGATGCCGCGCGCGAACACCTGAATGCCGCCGACCGGAATAGTCGCGTCGAAGGTGAGCGCAAACGCATCCTAACCTCGGTGAAAGAGTTCTTCGGCCTGGAGAACTGACGCACGCAGCATGTGGCCTCGATGCTGCAACGCCAAGCCGCAGTTCACCCGATGACCGGGGACGAGAATTTTCTTCTCGTCTCCCTGTTCAAATTTCTGAACCCAATCAGCTTGCGATTTGCCGGTCTTTTTGCGCACTTTGCGGTTCGCTAGAAAATCCCATCAAGGTTAGTCGCTCACGCTGACGTTCTGTACGCAGAGCGGCTCTTGCCGCTCGGGGCATGCGATTCTGACGTGGAAGTGATCGTCGTGAGGGCTGGAATTGCTCGGTTGCC
>CBFGRJ010000030.1:0-32445 GCA_965651135.1 uncultured Myxococcales bacterium | reverse complement strand
GCCTTTGGCACCGAGCAAGTGCTGAGGGTCATGCGGGCAGGGCGACCAACGGAAATCGTCGCCGCACAGCCACTGCGTTCGGGAGTGACCCTCCTGGAAATCGAGCGACCCCCACACTTCGAACACAGCGCGGGAGACTATGCGTTCCTTCGCATTCCCGCGCTGGCCCGCCACGAATGGCATCCATTCACCATCAGCAGTGCTCCCGAGCGCGAGCGGCTGACGATGCACGTGCGAAATTTGGGGAACTTTACGGGAAAACTACGCGAGCTCGCCGAATCCAGGCAGCGCGAAGGCATTACGGAACCCATTGCCGCCTACCTCGACGGTCCCTATGGCACGGCCAGCGCTCACATCTTCGAGGCCAAGCATGCAGTGCTCGTGGGCGCCGGAATTGGCGTCACCCCGTTTGCGAGCGTGCTCGAAAGCATCGTGCTCAGGGCCCAGCAGGGCACGACACAACTCCAGAAGGTGCATTTTTTCTGGCTGAATCGCGACGCATACTCCTTCGAATGGTTTTTGGCGCTGCTCACCCGCCTCGAGCAACTCGACGCGCAGCGCCTAGTCGATATCCACATCTACATGACCGGTGGCCGCGGGCATCTGTCGGCAGCCGCGCTGAACCTGGCGCGCCACATTGCTCACGAATACGGCCAGCCCGACTTGATCACTGGACTCAAAGCCAGGACGAATGTGGGGCGACCCGATTGGCTCGCCGAGCTCCAGAAGATTGCCAACTCAGCGGCGCCCGACCCCGTTCATGTGTTCTTTTGTGGCCCTCCCGGCCTTGGGCGCGAGGTCCGAAAGGTCAGCGACGAGCTGGGCCTCAAGTTCAGACAAGAGCATTTCTAGCGCCGGTGGCCCGGGCCTGATCGACTGCGGATCGACTACCGGGCCAGGCGGCGGACACGACCCGGGGGCGTAGGTCGCCCTCGACCCGCGGTCGTCAGCGGCAGGGGTGAGCGGGCCCGAATCAAAATCAGCAACACTGATCCACTTTCGCGCTTCCATACCCATCCTGGGGTTCGCGATCAGAGGCGCGACAAGGCCGGATTTCCAGCGTCGTTGTTACGCGTCCTACCGATACTGGTGGGCCAGCCGGCAGCGCATTCCCGCCAAGTGCAACTTTGATTTGGCGTGGTGCCCCGTCCGGTGGGATTGCTGAGCTCCTGGTTACCGGAGAACGGTGGACTCCCCCTCGACCGTCGGTAGTGACCCTCGAACGTATTTCTCTGTCATGTACTTTTTGTTGCCTGCTATTGCAGAGTCGAGACCATGCACGAATCGATCGTTCGTGGTAATCACTCGCAACTTGGGTACGCGGTTGGGATCTTAACCTAGGGCGGTCACTAATGGTCAAAGCGCTTAATACATCCGAAAGTGGGACTTCTAACGTAGTCGAAATGGCGGGCTTCGAGGCGCTCCGCAGACGGCAACACAGCTCTGAGCACTTTTCGCGATACGGCGAGCTGGTGCGCGAGGCACGGAGCGGGTTCGAGCTTCAAGCCAAGGCCCTCGCGCAACTCGCGGATCGAATCGATGCCGACTACGAGCGAGCGCTCGATATCCTGCGTGAGTGCAGGGGGCGCGTGGTGCTGTGCGGCATCGGCAAGTCGGGACTGGTGGGCCGCAAGCTGGCCGCCACGTTCGCCTCGACGGGCACGCCGAGCTTGTTCTTACATCCAGCCGAGGCGCTACATGGTGACTTGGGTATGGTGACACCCGATGACGTGGTGTTGCTCGTTTCTCACAGCGGAGAGACCCCTGAGGTGCTTCGCCTAGTCCCTTACCTCGAGCGCATGTTGGTACCGATGATTGCACTCGTGGGCAATTTGCGGTCGACGCTGGCACGCGCCGCAGACGTCGCACTCGACGTATCGGTGGACAATGAAGTTTGTCCTCACAATCTGGCGCCGACCACTTCTGCCTTGGCGAGCTTGGCCATGGGAGATGCCCTGGCGCTCTCTCTGATGCGATGTCGCGGATTTTCCGAGAAGGATTTTGCTCGCTTGCATCCCGGGGGCGCTTTGGGGCGGAAGGTTTCCCGCGTGTCGGACGTGATGCAGAAAGACAGCCTTCCGCTGGTTCTGCCATCCACCCTTGTCTACGAAGCACTCTTCGTTATGACTCAGAAGCGGTGGGGGCTCGCCATCGTCGTGAACGATCGAGGGGGGCTAGCGGGTGTGATTACGGATGGTGACTTGCGGCGTGCCCTCGCGGTCAAACCGAATCTATTGCAAACCCCGGTTTCGGACATCATGACCTGCTCGCCGGTGACGATTCGGGAAGACGCGCCGGTGACCGAAGCCGAAGCGCGCATGCAGAGCTTGCGCTTGAAAGCCCTGATCGTCTTGAATCACGAAGAACGCGTTTCGGGGATTATCGAAGTCTTCAAATGAGTAGTGAGACAGCCAGAGCATGGGCCTTGGGAATGATGTCGCTGTTGGGTTGTCTGATGTCCGTGGCCTGCGCCGGTGATCGTCACACCTCCCGGCCGCCGACCGCGATGGCGGCGGGAGGTGGCACAGCCGAGCCAGCCAGTCCCGCAGAGGCAAAAGTGCTGGAGCAACTCGACGCGCTGGCGCCCGGTCAGCCCAAGGCGGTAGGCGACCTGACCGTCGTCGCCGACGTTCCGTATCACGCGGCAAGTGGCAAGAACTGCCGCCAGGTGACCATGACCACCAAGCGGTCACCCAAGGTGTCCCGAACCCGCCTGGCGTGCAACGACGGCGGCGCTTGGCAGTTCGTTCCCAATGTATTTTTGGCACCTTCGGAGCAGTAGCCATGCAGCCCGCAACGGGATTCGTCGGACAAGTCGAAGTACTCCATGCGCTGATCTTGCGCGAGATGAAGACGCGCTTCGGCGAACACCAGCTCGGCTACCTGTGGGCTCTGATCGAGCCGGTGCTTTGGGTGGGGACGTTTCTCGGAATGTTCTACGTCGTCGGGCGCACTGCACCGAATGGTATGGATACTCCGGCGTTCATCTACACCGGTTTGCTACCGTTCATCTTCTTCCGTGAGACCTGCGCGCGCACTGTTGCCGCTGTTTCCGCGAACAAGGGGCTGTTGTTCTATCCTCAGATCCAGCCTTTGGATCTATCGATTGCGCGCGCGATGCTCGAAGGCGCCACCATGGCGGTGGTCTTTGCGGTGCTAGAAACAGCGAACGCAGCCTGGAAAGGGGAGGTGCCGCGCGTCGATGACTGGCTCGTCTTCGTGCTTTCCTTTGGGGCAGCGGGGCTGTTCGGCGCTTGTTTGGGCTTGGTGATTGCTGCCCTCGCAGTCTTCACACCGGCAGTCGAGCGCTTGCATGGGGTGATCTTGCGACCGTTATTCTGGGTCTCTGGCATTTTCTTCACGGCGAACGGATTGCCCTCGTCGGTGCGGCACTATTTCATGTTCAACCCCTTACTCCACGTCATCGAGTTCGTTCGTACGGGTTGGTTCCAGGAATACACCACGGAACATGCGAGTCCGAGGTACGTCGTATTCTGGATCGTGAGCCTCGCATTTCTGGGACTCGTGCTCGAACGTGTCGCGCGACGTCGCCTGGAGTTGACGTGATCAGGCTGGAGCGTGTCAGCAAGGCTTATCCGGTGAAGCGAGGCTTGCACCTAGTGCTCAACGACGTCAGCCTCGATTTCCCGATAGGTCCGAACATCGGCATCGTTGGGCGCAACGGGGCCGGTAAGTCCACGCTGCTGAGGCTGATTGCGGGTGTGGAAGCACCGGATCACGGGAGAGTGGTGCGGAGCGGCCGCGTTTCTTGGCCCATCGGCTTTGCTGGCGGCTTCAATGGGTCCCTTTCAGGTGAAGAAAATTGCCGCTTTGTCGCCCGGATTTATGGTGAATCGGTCGATCGTGTGGTGGGTTTTGCCAAGGAATTTGCCGAGCTGGACGAGTACTTCGAGATGCCCGTCAAAACTTATTCGTCGGGTATGCGTGCGCGCTTGGCTTTCGGGCTCAGCATGGCTATCGATTTCGACGTGTATCTGGTGGACGAAGTGACCGCGGTTGGCGACGCCGATTTTCAAAAAAAGTGTCGCGCCGCATTCCGGGAGCGTCAAGGACGTTCTTCCGTCATTATCGTATCTCACAATCTTAAAACAATCCGAGAGTATTGCGACGTCTGCGCGGTCTTGTCAGACGGTCAGGTCAAGATTCTCGATAGCGTCGACGAAGCGGCGCGGGTGTATCGCGCATGAGTACCACGCCTCTCAAGAAAGTGGACGCGCCGGCGAAGGCGAAGCCATCTCCCGTCGACCCGAAAGCTCCGAAGACTCCGAGGCTCGATGTGCCCGGCGAGCTTCCAGCTGCACAAGGTCCTGCGCAAGACGCGGCGGCCGCCGTAGCGCTCCTGAGGAAGCGTCGAGCAAGGCGTCTAGCCAAGCGAGCAGGGCTCGGCATTGGCGTGCCGGCCATATTGGCGAGCGTTTACTTTTTCGGGATTGCCAGCCCTCAATACGAATCGGTGTCGATGTTCATGGTGCAATCCGCTGATTCGCGCGCTTCGGTAGGGCTCGAAACCCTGATTGGGGCCGTGCCGGGAGCTGGCGCCACCCGCGATGCGCTTGCCGTGCGGGACTACATCTTGTCGCGAGAAATGCTGGCCCTGCTGGACAAGGAGCTCGGCTACCGCAAGCACTATCAAAGTCCGTCGGTGGATTGGCTGTCGCGCCTCGCTGGCGGCGCCAGCTACGAGGAAACGTTCGAGTATTACGAGGACGTATTGAGGGTCGATCACGACACCAACTCGGGCGTGTTGACGCTCAAAGTGCGGGCGTTTTCTCCCGAGTATGCGGAGAAACTCGCCAAGGCAGTGATCCGCGCGAGCGAGAAGATGGTCAACCAGCTCTCCGAGCGGGCTCGTCTCGATCAAACGAAGCTGGCGCGCGACGAAGTAGCCAAGGCCGAAGCCAGACTGACGCAAGCGCGTCGCGCGATTTTGGCGCTGCAGCAAGAGCACGTCGAGTTCAACCCCGAGGCGACCGCGACCGAGGCCCTTTCGCTGCGCGGGGCACTGAAGGCAGAGCTCGCCAAGGCGCGAGCGGAGCTGATGGAAGCACGCTCCTTCATGCAGCCGGATGCTCCAAAGGTCATTGCCATCGAGGAACGGGTGAAGTCACTCTCGGCTCAGGTGGCTCAGGAAAGTCAGCGCCTTGTCAATCCGCGGGACCACAAGGGGCTCAACACCTCCATGGCAGAATTCGACGCCGCTATGGTGGAAAAGGAATTCGCCCAGGGAGCCTATCAATCGGCCCTGGCTTCACTGGAGCTCGCGCGCACGGAAGCAGCGCGGCAGCATCGCTACCTGGCGACCATTGCCAAGCCCTCAATGCCGGATGAAGAAACACATCCCAAGCGCTTGCGCGCCGTGATTACAGTCGTTGTGTTCAGCGCCATGTTGCTCGGCATCGGGTCATTGCTGGTAGCTGCAGTGCGCGAACACGCTCGAATCTAAAGGTGGTGCCTCGTGCCTCGTTTCAATTGGTTCGTATCGCTGATGCTGGCAGGTTGGGTGACGCTGCTTTGCAGCTCACTGCTTGCGCAAGTGCCTCGGAACCCGAGATTGCCGTCGCCGACGCCAGCCGATTTCGAAGATGCTGAGGACGCGACGTCCATCGAAGATGCCCTACCGACGCCCGAGCCTGCCGAGCTCAAGGCTTCGCCATCGCCGCGACCTCCATCGCAGGGTGCGCCCCTGGACCCTGATGCGGTGCAGCCCTTCGCTTCGAACCTGTTCATGGGGAACTTCCTGCGGGCGCGTGAAGATGGGCTGAACCCGAACTACGTCATCACCCCTGGCGATCACGTGGCCGTGAATACCTGGGGCGCGGTTCAGTTCAACTCCGTGTTGGTGGTCGACAGCCAAGGCAACATCTTCTTGCCGGAGGTTGGGCCCATCCATTTGGCTGGCGTACGGAACTCTGAGCTGACGGAGACGGTGCGCCGGGGCCTCAAGAAAGTGTACGCGCGCCACTTCGATGTCTATACGAATCTCATCACGGCTAAGCCGGTCGCTGTATTCGTCACGGGAGGGGTCAATCGGCCCGGTCGTTATGCGGGAATTCCCTCGGACTCGGTGCTCTTTTTTCTGGATCAAGCAGGCGGGATCGATCCCAAGTTGGGCAGCTACCGGAGCATTTCGATCCTGCGCAACGGGCAGTCCATCGCGGAAATTGACCTGTACGACTTCGTCTTACGAGGACAACTGAGTACCCCGCAGTTCCAGGAGGGCGACACGATCTTGGTCAATCGACGCGGCCCCGTCGCAACGTTGACCGGCGACGTGGCCACGCCTGCGAACATCGAGTTTCGCCAAGATAAAATGAGCGGCAAAGACGCGCTGGACGTCGTGCCGGGTGCAGCGACCGCTACTGAGGTCACCATCCAGGGTATCCGTAACGGTGTCCCCATCAGCACGACCCTCTCGCGTTCGGCATTTGCGCAATTTCAGCTCCAGGATGGCGACGTCATCACCTTACGGGACGACGGTCGCGCGGACACCATTTTGATCAAGTTGGTGGGTGAATATCGCGGGCCCTCGGTTCTTGCCGTGCGGCGAGGATCGCGGCTGGTCGATGTCTTGAACTATATACCCGTATCCGAGGACCTGGCGGACACCAGCGCGATCCACATCAGGCGACCCTCGGTGGCTAAAACCCAGAAAGACGCCATCAACGACAGCCTGTTTCGGCTGGAGCGAAGCGCTTTACTGGCTCTTTCGGATTCACGGGGCGAGTCGGAGATCCGCGTGAAAGAAGCGGCCCTGACGCAGAAGTTCGTGGAACGCGCTCGACTCATTCAACCCCTGGGTCGGGTTGTGACTCGCATAGGCGACCGTCAAACCAACCTGCTCCTCGAGAATGACGACACTATCGTGATCCCTCCGAAAAGCAACATCGTCCATGTCGAGGGCGAGGTCTGGATGTCTCAGGCTGTGATGTATAGCGAGGACATGACTGCTGAGGACTATATCGAAGCAGCGGGTGGCTACACCGATCGTGCGGATACGGGCAAGGTCATCGTCGTCCGCCCGGACGCCAGCGTCATTATCGGTGACCCCGACATGAAGGTCTATCCTGGCGACGAAATTCTGGTGCCGCCCAAAGTCGATACGAAGGTCGTCCAGAACGTTCTCGACGTCACCCAAATTATCTACCAGATCGCAATTGCTGCTGCCGTGGTGCTGGCCCTTTGACACGGGAGGACAAGATGCAGTTGTTGGGTCATGAAGTTGGTAACGACAGGCCGCTGTTCTTGATTGCGGGCCCCTGCGTCATCGAAAATGAGGGGCTGATGTTCGAGGTCGCGAGCGAGCTCAAAGCGATTGCCGAGCGTCGCGGCCTTTTTTTTGTTTTCAAGAGTAGCTTCGACAAGGCGAATCGAACCTCCACCAATTCGTACCGCGGCCCTGGTTTGACTGAAGGCCTGATGCTCTTGAGCAAGATCCGGTCACATGTGGGCGTGCCAGTGCTGACGGATGTGCATGAGGATACCCCTGTCGACGAAGTGGCCGACGTCGTCGACGTGCTGCAGACGCCCGCTTTTCTGGTACGACAAACGAACTTCATCCAGCGCGTAGCGCGCACGCACAAACCCATCAACATCAAGAAGGGGCAATTTCAAGCCCCATGGGACATGCAGAACGTGGTGGCCAAGTGCAAGGCAGTGGGTAACGACCAGGTGATGTTGTGCGAGCGGGGGGTGTGTTTCGGTTACAACACGCTGATTTCGGACATGAGAAGCCTAGCCGTCATGCGAGCCACGGGGTGTCCGGTCGTGTTCGACGCCACTCATTCCGTACAGCAGCCCGGGGCGACCGGTTCCTCGTCGGGTGGCCAGCGCGAGATGGTACCCGTGCTCGCACGGGCAGCCGTGGCCGCGGGTATCGCGGGCATTTTCATGGAAACGCATCCAGACCCCGATCGAGCTCCCAGCGACGGCCCGAACATGTGGCCTCTCGGGAAGTTGGATGACTTGCTGGCGACCTTGGTTGACTTGGACAGGGTAGTGAAGGCTCGCCCATACGCAGAAAGCACGCTAGGGCGCGCTCCATGATGTTCGAGGGGCTCGGCGACCGCATTCGTGAAAAAGCGCGCCAGGTACGGCTATTGGCGCTCGACGTCGATGGCGTGCTGACCGAAGGCGGGTTGCTCTACGGTCCTGAGGGTGAGAGCTTGAAGAGCTTTCACGTGCGCGATGGTCTCGGTATCCGCTTGCTGCAGCAAGAGGGCTACAAGGTTGCCATAGTCAGTGCACGCGCCAGCGAAGCCCTGCGGCAACGGCTTCGTGACCTCGGTATCGAGCACGCCGTTCAGGGCGCTACGAACAAGCTCGTCGCGCTGACCGAATTGGTGGCCAGGCTGGGCGTCGAACCCGCTCAATGTGCTTTCGTCGGTGACGACGTCGTGGACCTGCCAGCCATGCGCGCCGCAGGCCTACCGCTGAGCGTTGCCGACGCGCACCCGATGGTGCAACGAGAGTCGCTTTACGTTACCAAGGCGCGGGGGGGCAGGGGAGCGGTGCGCGAAGTAGCCGAGCTTTTGCTGCATGCAGCGGGGCGACTCGAAGCCGCTTCCGAGAGGTTGCTGCGTCAGAAGGCCGGTCATTTCGACGTGATTATCCCAGCGCGTTGGGCGTCCAGCCGCTTGCCAGGCAAGCCATTGCGCGACATCGCGGGAAAACCGATGCTACTTCACGTCTGTGACAACGCCCGGCTGAGCGGAGCCCGCTCGGTGCTCGTGGCGACGGACGATCCTCGCATCGAACGCGTCGCTCGCAATGCCGGCGTCGATGTCATTCTCACGTCGGCCGATCATCGTTCTGGAACCGACCGAATCGCCGAAGTGATCCGCAATCGTCGGCATGGCCACCAAGATATCTTGGTCAACGTGCAGGGCGACGAGCCGTTGCTCGCACCCGACCTGATTCGCGGAGCAGCGAATTCGCTGGAAGCTCACCCCTGCGCAGGGATGGCTACGCTGGCTGCGCCTATCGAAAGCATCGAAGACTTGATGAATCCAAACATCGTCAAAGTGGTGAGCAATCGCGCTGGTTACGCACAGTATTTCAGCCGCGCCCCGTTGCCATTCGTTCGCGGGATGAATGAACCGGCGGCGGCGGTTCTGCCTTCGTCGGCTAGGCCGCTGCGCCATATCGGTATCTATGCGTATCGACCCACGTCTCTGTTGGAAATGGCCGACCACCCTCCGGTCATGCACGAGGAATGTGAGTCGTTGGAACAGCTGCGTGCCCTGTGGCTTGGAATCCCGATTTTTGTGGAGGTGGTGGAACAGACACCTCCGCACGGCGTGGATACCGAAGCCGATCTAGCGCGTGTGGGTGCGTTGCTCGAGCGACAGGCGCGGCGGGATGCGGTAAGCCATGATGAGGCGTGAGCGCCCTAGAGCGACGACGACCCTGGGCTTCAAGAGGGTCGGAGTGTTCTCCCGGGGCATCGCCCAGATTCCGTGGCTCGACCTATTTCTGGGAGCGCGCCGTATCGTTTTCCGGCCGAGTGCGCAGTCGGCGGCCACGCTCGATGCGGTGGTCGGTTGGGGCCACAAGCCGACGTCCGCACGTGCGCGTGCCTACGCAAAGACTCACGGTGTGCCTTACGTGCGCTTGGAGGATGGTTTTCTGCGTTCCGCAGGCCTGACGGGAAAAGGTATCCCACTCTCACTCGTGGTCGACGACGTGGGCATTTACTATGACGCGAGTGCGCCCAGCCGACTCGAACAGCTCTTGAACGCCGACGCTTCAGACGACCCACTAAGCGATCCAGAGCTCTTGGCGCGAGCTCGCTGGTGTCGGCAGCGGATCGTGCAGGCGAAGCTGTCCAAATACAACAACGCGTTTGAACCACCGCCACGTTGGCTGTGCGAAGCAAAACGCCCCGTTACCTTGGTGGTCGATCAAACCTTCGGCGATGCGGCTATTTCATTGGGTCAGGCCGACGCGCACACGTTTGTGATGATGGTGGACCGTGCCTTGCAGGACAACCCAGACGGCACCGTCGTCGTCAAGACACATCCGGATGTTTGGTCGGGCGCAAAGCGCGGCTACTTGACGAACGTCGCGGATGGGAGAGTGAAGGTATTGCGCGATGCCGTCGATCCGGCGGCTTTGCTGCAAGTTGTCGATCACGTCTACACGGTGAGCTCACAGCTAGGCTTCGAAGCTCTGTTGCGCGAAAAGCCGGTGACATGTTTTGGGGTGCCGTTCTACGCTGGGTGGGGGTTGACTCGAGACTGTCAATCCATCCCGCGTCGCCAGCGCATTCGCACGGTCGACGAGCTGACGGCCGCGACGTTGATCTTGTACGCGCGGTACGTCCATCCCGTGACACGCCGGTGTTGCGAGCCTGAAGAAGCTATCGAGCACCTTGCCCTCCAGCGCGCGGCCTATGAACGAAACGCTAGCAAGTACTTCTGCTTCGGATTCAGCGCGTGGAAGCGCGAATATGTGCGCCGTTACCTAGAGCGTCCGGGGGGTAAAGTCGTGTTCTGCCGGACCGTTCATCAGGCCAGGCGCCGGGGTATCGATGCAGACAGTCGTATTGTCGTGTGGGGAAGGCGAGACCCAGCGGGCCTGGCAACGCTTGCTGAGCAGCACGGGGCCACTGTTTGCCGAATGGAGGACGGATTCCTGCGCTCCGTAGGTCTGGGATCGGATTTCAGCGCTCCGTCATCGCTCGTGCTGGATGAACGAGGGCTCTACTACGATCCAACGAGTCCGAGCGATTTGGAGCATATCCTGCAGACGGCACAATTCTCGGCCCAGGAGTTGGCCGATGCGCGGTCTCTGGTGGATCAGATCGTTCGGCGTGGCATTAGCAAATATAACTTTCACGGTAGCATTGCCGAGCGTCTGGACCCTCCTGCCCTGAAGCGGGTCATCCTCGTGCCGGGACAAGTGGAGGACGACGCTTCCGTGCAACTGGGGAGCCCAATCGTCCGCAGCAACGAGGAGTTGCTGCGCGAGGTGCGCCGGCAGAATCCGGACGCCTATGTCGTGTTCAAAGTCCACCCAGACGTTCTGAGTGGCAACCGCCGAGGCTACGACCTGGCTCGGTTACGACCCAACTGTGATCAAGTGGTAGAGCGCATTCCGCTTGCCCGATGTCTGGATGTGGCCGACGAGGTACATACCATGACCTCGCTGGTGGGATTCGAAGCCTTGCTTCGAAACAAGCGAGTCGTCACCTACGGTCAGCCCTTTTATGCTGGCTGGGGCCTGAGCGAAGATCGCTGTCCGCCTCCTCGCCGCACGCGGAAGTTGAGCCTTCCAGAACTCGTGGCCGGTGTGCTTCTACGCTACCCTCGGTACTACAGCTGGCACGCTCAGGCTTTTACCACCGCCGATCTCGTGGTGCGGGAGCTGGAAGCTCAGCGAATCACACGACCTCGCGAGCTGTCGAGTCCTGCAGGCGGCGTGGTGCGGTCACTTCGCCGTGGCCGAACGTGGCTCGATGTGAGGCTGCGCCGGCACATGCCACCACCACTGCCCGAACAGAGCCTCAGCGGCCTGCGTGTGCTCTTGCTTCAGGGCCCCGTGGGTCCATTTTTCCAGCGCCTGTCGACACATCTCGAGCTTGCCGGCGCGGAGGTCACCAAGATCAACTTCAATGCGGGAGACGACTATTTTTTCCGCCGACCCGGAGCCATCCGCTATCGCGGCACCGCGGAAGAGTGGCCCGCTTTCGTGGAAAAGACGCTCAGCGAGCGTCGCATCAACGTGATCTTCCTTTTTGGCGACACGCGCCAGTTTCATCGCGTTGCCCTCAAGCAAGCGCAGCAACGTGGGATCGAAACCTGGGTGTTCGAAGAGGGTTATGTGCGGCCAGACTACGTGACCCTCGAAAGGGGAGGTGTGAATGCTCAATCGAGGCTCCCCAATGCACTCGAACCCTATCTGCAAAGGTCCCACCGGGCCGACAAGAAGCCGGAGCCTGTAGAACACGGGTTTCGTATGCTGGCCTGGTATAGCGTCATCTATTCCGTAGCGCTTACCTTCGGTCAATCTCGGTATCCTGAGTACCGGCATCACAAGGATCTCAACGCTTGGCGGGGGAGCTATTTTTGGGCAAGGGGGCTCGTGCGTAAGGCGTGGTACGCGCAGACCGAAAGGTCGGTGCTGAAAGCGCTGGTGACCAAGCACAGAAAGCGGTTCTACTTGGTGCCGCTGCAAGTGCATCACGATGCGCAGGTGACGACATCCGCCTTCGGCTCGAACGAACGCTTTGTCAACGAGGTGCTCGAATCATTTGCCGAACATGCAGACGCCAGTTATCGACTGGTTCTCAAGCATCACCCCCTCGACCGGGCGTATCGCGATTACGGTCGCGTCATTCGCGATGTTGCTCGGCAGCTCGGAATCGACGATCGCGTCGATTACGTTCACGACCTTCATTTGCCCACACTGTTGCGTATGGCCCGTGGAACCGTCGTGCTGAACAGCACGGTGGGGTGTTCTTCGTTGCACCACGGCACGCCCGTAAAGGTCCTCGGAAGAGCGATCTACGACATTCCTGGCTTGACCTATCAGGGAACTCTTGCGTCGTTCTGGCGCGATCCGGGAAGCGTAGACCGTCAACTCTTTCGCAAGTATCGTGCCGGTCTCATTGCCATGTCGCAAATCAACGGCTGCTTCTACAGCCGGGATATCGGCCGGGAGGTGGTCGAGTGGCTAGCGCGTTGAAGCTCGAACAGGAGAAGCAGGGGTGAGGATACTTGCTCGTATGCACCGCCGGCTCCGAGTCGGACTGGCGCGCGATTGGGAGTTTCGCCCCGGGAGGAACCACCGGGGCGACGGTGTCGACAACGTGGACCGCGTCGACTATGTCTTGGTGATTGCCCCACGCAACATTCCCACCATCGACTACTACCTCGGTGATGTGCTCTCCGACGTACGTAGGTTACCGTGCAAAACGTTATTTGATGTCGACATAGAGCGATGGTTGGACGGTAATTTCCTCGAGAGTATCCCGGTGGGGACTCGAGTGATCCTAGTGCGCATGCCAGATAGCCGTTGGGCTCGAGTGCTGGAGGCGGCAAGTGACAAGCTCCAAGAGGTGATCTGGCTCATCGACGATGACGTCTTTGCGGCGCGTGAAGATACATGGTTGCCCGAAGATTACCGACTGCGGTTGCTCGCCGACTACCTCCGGTTCAAGCGAGCCTTCGAGCCAATCATCGATCGAATTTGGGCGTCCACCGCTTTCGTGGCTTCGCGGTTTCCCGCGGATCTAGTCGAAGTGCGTCCCCCGAGACCCATTGCGAAAGCGCCGAGCAAGCGCCTGGTGACCCTCTTCTATCACGGAACCGGCGCTCACCGGCGAGAACACGCCTTTTTGCTACCGATTCTTCAGGAGGTACAGTCACGCTTGGACTATACGGTGGTCGAAGTGACGGGAGACTACCAGCTGTACCGCATGTTCAGTTCGGTGCCGCGGTTGCGCGTCTTGCACCCCATGGCCTGGCCGGACTACTTGGTTCACCTGCGTTCCGGTAGGTACGACATTGGCCTCGTCCCGTTGCTCGATACGCCGTTCAACCGTGCGCGGTCAGGCGTCAAAGCACTCGAAATTGCCTCGATTGGCGCCACAGGCCTATTGAGCCGACGCCTGCCGTACCTGGAATACGCACACCTGCCGGGCATGCACCTCGTTGGCGACGACGCCCAGGAGTGGGTGAATCGAATAGTCGAGCTTGGAGCTGGCTGCTCCGCGGCTCGGTAGCCGCTTTGCTACCCTTCGGAAGATCGCGATCCGGGTTAGGGCGTCACGCAACAATTCAAACGCCAATGCGGAAGCACCTTTATCCGTAACGTGAAATCTGGCAGGACTAGACTGGTGGAACTTCATCCGGAAAATGTCACCGGCGATTCTGCCACATTTGACAAGGTGGGAGAACATTGGCGCAGGAAAGAGTGCATGGTCGTGGCCGATCTACCTTCGGTCGACCGACGACGCTACGGTCCATGTTCGTTGACGCATGAATACCAATTATGGTGCTGACCCGACGCTTCAGGTGGTCGCGCTCGACTCGGAGAAGGGCGCAGAGCAACCAGTGTCATCACTGGAGCAACCCCTCCTTCACCAGCATGGCGCTCCTGGCCACGATCGGTGAGACGGCCATTGGGCAACTCGCGTGTGCGGACGTTACCGGCGCGGTCGCACGCAAGGGCACCGTTACTTTTCCGGTGGCTTCGCGTTCGAGCGATAGCGCGGACTCTGCGTCGATGGAGGACCCTGTTGCCCGGCGGCGTATCCTGGTCATCAAGGATATCGCTGCTTGTATTCCACCTGCATCGACACCAACCGCTTTGACGGCCTGCGATCGTGACCTGGCGACGGGGAGTGCTGGGGATGTAACGGACGAGCTGGTCCATGCTGCCGGAGTCACGGTCACTCAACTCACGGCCAATGACAACAAATGGAGTATGATCACTTACTACGACGTTCCTGCTGCCATCGCGGGGTCGAACCGCTTCGTGTACAGCCGCGTCAGAACGCGTGCGGGCAACTACGCGGCAGCGATGACCCTCGACGGGGATGACCCGAAGCTCATTACTGACTCGCCTGAGTCAGGCGGGAACATTTTCCTGACTCCGAACGGGGCGATGGCCTATTTCCCGCGAAAGAACGCACGCACTCGCCGGATTGACATCAACGCAGTCGATCTGAGCGGTTCCACCTGCACCGAGTCGATGATCGTGCAGAACCTTCCGCTCCCTACGGACGCTGACTCCATTATGCAGTTATCTACTGCGAGCCGAAGTTGCACGGCTGATGCGTGGGTGATCGCGGTGGCTACAGAGAACCGGATTCACCGATATAAGGGCAAGACCGCGGGAGAAGGCCTTTGGGCGCCCATGGGCAGCTTCGTGCTCGGCGACGACCTTTCGATGCAGAAGTTCCATCGCCTCAGGCTGAGCCCGGCTTGCCCGAACATCCTCATGTACTCGCGCGACCGTGCCAATGGTCGCAGTGACAAAGACATCTATCTGACCGACCTCGATCGCCAGCCGGAGGTTCCGTATTTCCTCTCATTCGGGCAGAAGGCTTGGGACGCCGGCATTACGCCGTTCAGGCGAGTCCCGAGCCACGAAATGTGGTCGAACGATGGCCTGAGCGTCTCTTACATTCAGTCGACCGAGGATCAGTTCGAGCCGCGAAAGTTGGTGATCGGCAATATTCTCAATCCCGACTGTACCTTTCGCACGACCAATCCTGACGGCAGCTCCAACCTCGAGGGCACGAGTGGTATCGCGGGGCGAACGTTCAAGGGCAACGTCGTCTATCATAAGGGCGATGCCGCCTCCTACGTTCCAAAGTTCTGCAGCTGGTCGGCGGACGATCAACACTTTGCGTGCTCGGGCTATCATTACTCTCGCGACTGCAATGGCGACTTCATCGAAGACAAGAGCGCCATCTTTCTGCTGAATCCCGCGACGGGCGCCACGCGCTTCTTGAGCATGACGCACGAATTGCCGCCGCCGGACCCTTCCCCTTGCCAAAGCCGTGACCCTTACCTGGAGCCGTACGCGGATCCGTACGCGGGCCAGTCCCATGTGCAGTTCGCCGGAAACAAGACCACGATCTTGTTCGACAGCGACCGATTGGTCGGAACCACGCGCCTCACGGGTCAGGTGTATAAGTTGAGTTATCCTGCGTCGATGTTGCCGTGAGCGTAGTGCAGCAGCGGCAGCAGGTGTGCTAGCAAGTGCGAGGCCGGAGCGCATGGTCAAGGCTGGTCGAGGAATGAGTAGCGACCGAGTGCGCAGCGCAAATAGAGGTACGCCGCTGTTCGGTGCAGGTGTGGGATTCCGCGTCTACCGAGGGTGGTGATCGAATCGGTGGAGCTTGGGGCTAAGCGACCAGCGAAAGACTTGTGACCAACGGCCTGACGAGCGCGGAGAGCGCATCGTCCCGCGTGTCCCATCGAACAATCGAAACGTTCCACCGATCAATGACGTGGAACAAGTGGTCGAGCAACGGTACGGCACTTAGGGCTGCACGTTCACCGAAGAGGTCGATCTCGATACGCCCGCCCTCGTTCAGCAGAACCTCGATGCGCCGTGTCTCCGAGCTCCACTCTCCACCGATTGCATCCAAGGCTGGCTTGATTTCGAGCGACACCGGCGCCGTCGTGAAGAAAGGCTGGCTGGCAGGATCGCCGCAGTCATTCAGAACCGCGAACAGCCGCCGGTACGCCGCGCGCGTCTCCTCGAGCCGGCTGGACTGCAACCACGCTTTGGCGCTGCTGGTGTGCTGCGGATGGAGGGCCTTCAAGATGCGCGAGTTTTGGCGCTTGAGGTCCGCCTTGGAACCCTCGAACGACGCGCTCCGCTCGTGATAGACCAATCGGCTGTCATCTACAACGTGAACAAGGCCGGCTTCTCTTGCTCGTTCACAAAAGTCATTGTCCTCTCCATAACCTCGGGTAAACAAGAGCTCATCCAGATAGCCAATCGCGTCGATCGTCGCTCGCTTGATGAACAGACAAAAACCTGTCGTAGCTGGGACCTGCTCGCGAAGCCGCGGCGACACGAACCCGAGTAACCTATCGCACATTGCCGGAGTCCAGCCGAGCGGAATCTCGGAATCCTCGTAGGCCACCGGCACCGAGAAGACGCCGGCTGCATTGCTCATCGGGCATACGGTTGCGATCGCGTCATCGAGATACGCCGTAACGCTGAGATCACGATCCCAACCTCTGGTCACTATAGTGTCGCTGTTGAGCAGAACCAGGTCGTGGTTGGCGCTGGCGGCCTTCATGCCACGGTTGGCGGACGAAACGAACCCCATGTTTGTACGATTCTTCAGGATCGTGCAGTTGTCCCATCGGTGTCGGAAGGAGTCGCAGAGCTCGCCGATGGCAGGGTCACTGCTGTGGTCATCGACCAGAACAATTTCAGGCCTTTCCGCTTCGATCGGGTGCGCTTCACACAACGACTCCAAGCACCTTGAGACGGCCCTCGCAGCGTTGAAAATGGGGATAACGATGGACACCGGGCGGCGCCGGGCAAGGCGTCCGAGCAGCACAGCAACGGACTCTGTCCGAGTGGGGGGGCCCTCTCTCAGAAAGCGCGCCCAGTGCTCCACTGCCTCACGAGGTAGTGTCACCGTACTTCCCTCTGACAACATGTACCAGCCCTTGCTTGCGGTACCGCTCCAGTAAGCGCTTGTTTCTGCGGACACGCGCGTCGCGATCGAGACGCGCAGCATTGAAGGTGTCCAACAGTCCGCGCGCGACGTTCATCCATCCGAACGCCTTCATGCGCGCTATACCAGCGTTGCGCAGGGCCAGTGCCGTGTCCGGCGATTGGTAGAGCTTCGCAATGGCGTGAGCGATGGCAGCGGGGTCGCGCCTTGGAACCACGTACGCCGTAACCCCGTCGAGTGCGAAGTCGGTCGTCCCCGCATCGGTGCAAACCAAGTTGGTGCCGCAAGCCATCGCCTCGGCCGCGGGGTTCGACCATCCTGCATCCTCCTCGGCGCAAATCATGGCGTCGGTGCTCCACAGAAGCTCACGGATTCCGTCTGGCCCGAGTGCGCCATGAAACATGAAGGGGTACGGTGTATCGAGCCGCAACGTCTCCTGATCGTAGGTGTGGAGCTCGATGGGAATCCCCTGACGATGCAGCAGCTCGCAAGCGGTGAGTGCGTCGTCAAAACGCTTGCGCGGCTTGCGGCGCCCTGGATACACGCAGATCTTGAAGTTGCCGCCATTCCGAATCCTGGCCTGCGAGGATGGAAAGAACACGTTCAGGTTGATGCCGCCTGGAATCGGCGTCGGCGCGAGGCCCCTGAACTGTGCGGCGGTATACGACGAGTTTGCGACCACGACGTCCGGCTCGACTAATTCGACTTGAGCCACGTTGAGCGGGTTGTGCATCCATCCGTTGAGCAGGTACACAGCGACGGTTTTAGCGTCAAAGAGCGGAAGAGTTAGCATTACCCCCCCGAAAGCGTCGCCACAGAGGACCACGTCCCACGACATGCTCAGTGCCCGGGAATACGCGAGAACCTCGACGTCGGTGTATTCCGGCCGATGACGAATGCGCTTCCGCGCCTTTGGATCGATTTCGGCGTCGGGGATCGCAATAGCGAGGTCCACTCCGAGCGCGCGAAAGCTGCGGGCGAGCTCGAAGAAGCGGTTGACGCCGCCGAACACGCCCACGTGTGGGAGCAGCGCGAGCACGGTGCCCACCCGATCCTGTTGGCGCGAGAGGATTTGTGCGCGGCGCGCCCGCACTCCTTCCGTATTGCGGCAGCTCACACGGCTGTCTCGAAGCTTGAGTAGCAAGCCCGCGAGCTCGTCCATCTGCATTCGATTGAAGGGCTCAAACTCTTCGCGCAAGCGCGGGTTCGTATAGTCCAAATGTTCGACACTGAAGCGTCCGGCTATGGCGAGCTCGAACCCCAGACACGCGAGCACTAACCGCCGATCCTTGCGACATGTGAAATGCTCCCAAGTTTGTTCGAGGTAGGCCAGCTGCTCCTCCGCGCGGTCCACCTCGTACTTGTCCGAGAGCGGCTGCAACACCTTGATGCCGCGGTGCACCCCAAAGTGAAAGGCCTGGAACGGAGACGGATCGGGAGAGTGAATCGCGTCACGACAGAACGTCGACCAAACGACGAGGCGTTCCGATGCCGGCACTCTGGTCTTGTCCGTGAAGAGTCGGTCCTGATTGCTCGTCCTCCAATTCACGGACTTGCGGTACGCATTGATCCCCTGCATCGGACCGCCCGAGAAGAAGTCGAGGATTGCCATCTGGCAAAGAGTAACGCCCGGATTCGCGAGAAATACCTCCACAACCCTCTCGACGAAGCTTTCACTGAGCAAAACCATGTCGGCGTCGATCTTGATGAGGATCTCGCAATCGCTCTGCTGAAACGTCTCCATCAGAGTTGCGACCGCCTCTTTCTTGCCGAGCCCGGAAAAGACTCTCCTGGTAATGTTCTCGTAGCTTTGGCGTGCGATCGACTCCTTACAACGCTCGAATTCATTTTCGCCGCTGTGCAGCGTGCCGATCATGACCTTGGGTTTCGGTAGCCGGTCCATGCCGGAGTACGGGAGCCCCGCTGCGCCAGTCCAACGGTTGTACAGCTGCGCCTGGAATGTTCGCAGGATGGCGCCGGCGACGTGGAGGCTTCCCCCAGTACCGTCGAGATCAGCGCTGCGTGGTAACTCTGGTTCGGGCTGCCGCGTGACGCTATCGCTGGAAACCGCGGAAACCTCGTCCACCGCGTCTGCGCTGTGCACTCGCTTTGCCGCGTCGGGTAAGATCCGTTCGACCGCGTCTCGCCACTGTACGAGAGCGTCGATGGCCGCGCCCAACCCCTGCTCCGTGGCAGCATCGCCGAAGGTACGGGAGATCCCACGCGCGGCGTTGGCCAAGCGCCCAAGGGGTGACCGCCCGCCGCGCTTTTCTCTTTCGGCCGCACTGGACTGCAGCCCCGAAACGAGCGCGCGAGCCCGCTCGACTTCGTGGGTAGCCAACTCTAGTGCGGAGCGCCGCTGCTTCAGCTCACGCTCCAGGTGACGAACTTTCGATTTGAGAGCTTTCTGAAGCTCCGCCCTATGCGCTATCTCGTCACGACTCTGTGTCAGCTTACGACGCTTCGCCTCCGCCAAGAATACGGACCGACGCCTCGCCTCCACCTCCCGCTCGAGCTTATCCTGAAGCCTCGCCACCTTATCGGCGAGCTCGGCCCGCTGCTGTTCCATATGCGCGAGCTGATTGGCACTCTCGTGTTTCAACCTGTCGCGCTCCGTCGCCACCGCATGCAGCGCGGCCGCCCAGTCCGCTGCTTGGGTGCTCGACGATGCCCGGACGGAGGCCAGCTCGGCACCGACTCGCTCCAGCTCGCGCGAGGTGTTTGCATGTTGAAGCTCTAGCTGTCGCTGCTGTGCCGCACGCTGTGCAGCCTCCGAAGTGCGGCGGTCCTGCTCGACTCGCGCTCGTTTGCGCTCTTCGCTCCAGGCTTCCGCACGGAGCTCGGCGTCCCAGCAGCGCATTTCGAGCTCACCAATGCGGCGGGTCTGGGTCTCGATGTGAGCGAGCAGTTCTGTCCGCTCCTTCATGTAGGCATCCAGTGCCTTGCGCTCATTGGCGCGTGCCGTTTTGGCTTTCTGGGCCCGCTTTTGCGCCTCTTGAAGTTCGTTCCTTAGGTGGAGCTCTTGCTGTGCAAACTGCGTTTCGCGCTGCCGGAGGTGGACCCGCATGGCGGCCGTCTCCTCGTCTCGCTGTGCCGCCTTCGCTCTGATAGCGTCGATGATTGTGTGCTTTGCCCGAACCTCACTTTCAAGGGTCAACAGTCTCGCGTGCATGCGCAAGACGTCATCGGACATGTCCGCGAAGGGCGCGTTGACGTCCAACGATGGCAGCTCGCCGCGCTCGAAGGCTTGTACTAGTTTCAGTTGGTTCTGCGTCAGACGTTGGTTCCGCGTTTCCTGGTTTGCACGCTGACGATAGCGATCAGTACTGATGAACTCGGCGATTTCCGCTTCTCTGGACAACCCGAGCCCGTCGACTCCGAGTCCCTGAATCTCGCCGAGCAACCGCTTCGCCATCTCAAGGGGACGGTGGATGACCTCCGTATGGGCAACCCATAGGCGTTGCGTGTGGGCAGAGTGGCGCAATGCGCTCAAGGTGTACAATTCCCACAGTGCGAGTCCCGCGGCAATCGGGAGCTGATCTCGCTTTTGGAGCGACATGGCAACCTCGAGCGGGTGCCGGTAGGTGAGCACGACGATGAGACGATCCTTGCCGAGTTGCGCTTGCCAGAAAGGCAACGTCAAGCAGAAGCGCGGATCTTTGGCTACCCAGCTACCGCGCGCGTCGAGGTCGGCGACAATGCGAGCCGCGCGATCGGAGAAGGCTGGCGGCAGGTCCTCAAGAACGCGTTCCAGATTACCTGGATCGGTCCATTGCCAGCTTCCGTGTGCGCGGGCCAGGATCTCGTCGTTGAGCTGCTTGATGCCCGATTGCTCCCAGTGTCGGTTCTCGGTGTTGACATTACCGATCTCGAGCCCCAGCAGATTCAGCACGCGAGTGAGAGCACTCGTCCCGGACCGGTGCATTCCAACAACCAATAGACGTGCCAAAGTCGCTGCCTCCAAGAAAGACGCCTTTTGAGGCTACAAGACGCGACCGATAACGCGGGCCGCGCGGAACCGCGAATCCATGAAGAATCTCTTCGGATCACGTCTCAACTTTGCGGCTCGCTTTTGTAGCAAGGAAGCGGGCGTATTCCGCTTGGCGTTGAGCTCGTGCTCAAGGGCCTCCACCCGCTGCAAAGCGTGGCCGAGGCGTGCCTCGATAATCCGGGTCTCAGAGTCCAGGCGTGCGTCGGGGCGACGCTGAGGCTGCGGCTCTGAGATCTTCTGCGAGATCTTCTGCTCTGCTTTGCTCGCTTTGCGGACACTTTTTAGTAGACCCTCTGTTTCCTTGAGCCTCGCTTCTACGGCGCACTTCTCGATGTCGAGCTCGTTCAGCTGTTGGTCGCGTGCGCGCAACTCAGCACGCGCCGCATCAATGGCGCGTTCCGCTGCAGCGAGCTGTGCCCGTAGCTGTAAGGCGTCAGCGAAATCTGTATCGGAAACCGACGCGGACCTATCGATCGCCTTGGCGAGCGCCTCAGCTCGCTCGTGAGCCTCTGCAGCGCTGCTCCTAGCCTGATCCAAGCTTTCCTGCATGACAGCCAGTTCCCTAGCATGAGTTGTCTTTGCGAATTCTAGTTCGCTTGAGGCTGCCGCCTGCAGATTCGATGCGCAATCGAGTTCGGAGCGCAGCGCAGCCAGCGATGCTTCTTTCTCGCCAATGATCTCCTGCAGGACGCGGTTGCTCGACTCCAGTCGTGCCGCTTCCAGGGCTTGTTGTTGCAGCTTGGTGCGGTACTCGGATATCTCGACATCACGCGCCTCGAGCAGGCGCTTGCATTGTTCGAGCTCTTGCCCAAAGGTAACCCCTGACTCCACGAGCCTTGTTAGGCGGGTGTTCTCCTCGCGCAGTTCGGCGGCGGTTCGCCGTAGCGCTGCCGCCTCGCACCCCAAAGAGATTCGGGCGGTTTCGAGCCTCTCAATCAAGGACAACACTTCGCGAGAGCTCCGAAACCGCTCGAGGATCTCGCTCAGACGACCGTCGTCGACGATCGAGGTTGGATCATAAACGACGGCGATACCGTTCCAGGCTGGAATCGTGACCATCTCCAGCGGGAAATGGACCTCCTGGATGAAGTCTTCTACCGCAGTCAGCACACCGTTCTGTTGATCGTTCTCGTAGATTGAGTCGCTCAAAAAAGCTTGGCCATCCTCTACAGGAACGTACCGCTTGCGGAAGGCGGCGGGGATCGCGTCGGGATTGCGGTACGAATCGCGACGGCCGTATGGCGCCCCGACGCCGCGCACGAGAGTTATGGGATAGGCGGCATCCAATCGCGTTGCTAGGCGCGCGACAGTCCGCAGGTCGTTGATCACCGTGTACCAATTGTGATCTCCATCGAGCAGGAACAGGTCGACCGGTTCGTCGAAGTTCGGGAGCTCGGTGAGGCTCAGCCCCCTGGTGAACACGAACCGCTCGCCGTGCCTCTCCTGCAACCGGGTTAACTGCTTCGGTTCTCGAACGTCGACAAGATGCAGCGTACATGCGAGATCTACGCATGTGTTGAGAAGCTGCTCGGGTGTGAGGCCACCATCAGTGCCGACCTGCACTATGCGGCCGGGTTTCCTACCTTTTATCAGCGGCTTGATCAGCACCTCCCAGTAGTCGTGCATTCGATTGTCTCCGTATGCGGGAGCGGCGGAGTTTACCAGACGGGAACAAGCACTGCCACGAGTTTGGCGCGCTGGGTACGGTGGCCGCCAGCTCGGCAGGCCGGTTGAAGCCGGATCAAGGGCGTTGCCAGAACACGCAGGTTGAGGTTGTGCCGAGCAGCGGCGCCAGACCAAGCTCACCAACGCCCACGCTTGCGAGTCCAACGCTTTGCGCGACGGCCGGCCAACGAGGCCATTCGGGGCCATCGTTGTCCGTTGTATGGCGCGGTCACGAGCCACCGGCTAGAGGCAGTTGCTGGATGGGCTAGCGCGAACGTTACGAATCTTCAATGCCTGGCGCCAGTGGTGGAGCATGTCGCGCGCCCTATTGAACGTGACCGAAAATCAACTTCAATCTCGGAGACGACGACGTTGTCAAAAGGCCAGGCGTTTTTCGATACCGTGGCGGCATGGATGAGTGGCCCATCTTCTTGAGCCATATCCTGAATGAGCGGCGGATCAACGTGATGCTTCCATTGGGTGATACGCGCCCATTTCACCTTAAACAGGCGCGCGCCGCTATCGAAGCCTATGTCGCCGAGGAAGGTTGTGTGCAACCCTGCTATGCAACGATGGAAAGGGAAGGTGTTAACGCGCAGTCGACTTTGCGCAAACCCGCGAACCGTACTTGCAGTGTTCGGTGAGCACTCCCAAAGCGTGGCCCGCACGAAGCCTGGTGCGGAAAGCGTGGTACGCGGACGTGAGCCCGCCGTTCGGTCGGCTGACCAAGGTGTATCGAAAGCGCTGCTATCGTGTGCCACTGCAAGTGCACCATGATGCGCAGGTGGTCAATTCCAGATACGGCTCGAACGAACCATTGATACCGAGGTGCTAGGGTCGTTCGCCGAACATGCGCTTCCTACCTCGAGGCTGGTGTTCAAGCATCACCCGCTGGACAGAGTATCCCGCGACTACGGGAGCGTTCATCCGTGCAGAGGCGCAGCGTCCGAACATTTTTGACCAAGTTCACTACGTTCACGGCTTGCATTTGCCTTCTCTGCTGCGTGCTGCTCGACGTATTGTGGCATTAAATAGTACGGTGGGTTGCTCGTCGCTGCACCACGGCACGCCCGTCAAGGTATTGAGACGAGGTATATCCGAGATGGATGGACTCACCTACCAGCGCGGCTTAGCCGCATTCTGGCAAGATCCCGGCCGAGTGGATCGCAAGCTGTTTCGAAAGTACCGAGCCGGGCCGATCGAGTTGTCACAGATTAACGGCTGCTTTTTACAGTCAAGACATTGGCCCAGAGGTGGCGTGGCTCGCCAAATCACGATCGACGTGAAGGTTCTTCGTTCCGCCAGTTGCAGGGTACCTGCGCCTGTGGCGATCGTGTGGAACATGATTCCTGGGGGTACACCTGCGGCGGCCCAGCCGCTCAGCTGAGGGACCGCATCACATCAAGTCGATTCGTCCAGTGTATCGAAGGTTTTGACGACGTGCCTAGCGTTTCGGTGATCATCGCAACTTACAACCGAGCAAACGTGTTACCGAAGGCCATAGCTTCGGTGGCCGGTCAATCGTATCAAGATTTCGAGTTGCTGGTAGTAGATGACGCGTCCCGCGACAACACCGAATCAACGCTTTTGGCTCTGCGTTCCCACTTTCCTAGCTTGGCTGGGCGCTTACGCTATCTACGTCTGCCACGGCGCGCCGGTGCCAACACAGCACGTAACGCAGGAGCGGCGCGAGCAACGGGTCGGTATCTTGCTTTCCTGGACAGTGACGACATCTGGCATCCCACCAAACTGGAAAAGCAGATGAAAGCGGTTCTGGGTATGGAAGCAACACGGCCGGCATTCTGTTTCACGGGTCGCTATCGAGTCGATGAAAGCTACGCGGTCATCGCACAACAATTGCCGCAGGCTACAGAGCTTTCCTCTAGGATTCGACGTTCGAACGCGGTCGGAACTCTCAGTTCCGTATTGGTTGATGCTACGCTAGCGCGATCAATTGGGTTGTTTGACGAGCGTTTGACAGCAGCGCAGGATTGGGAGTTTTATATTCGGGTGCTGCCATTCTGCGACGTTGTCGGAATTTCGGAACCATTGGTCATGTACTTCGACGGCCAGCGCGATCGAATTACCAGTGGCGCCCGCGAACGCTTGAAGGCACACCTGCGAGTGTATGCACTCCACCAAAAGGGCCTCCTGACCCCCAGGGAATTGGCTGATATGTACCTTGTCATCGCAGAAGACCTCGCGAGAACACGGCATAGTAGACTTGCCGCTCGGTTTTATGCGAGGCACCTGTCCCTCAACGGGCGGTGGGTTCGGGCCGCTCGTACTTGCCTAGCCCGTGAGGCACCCAACCTACGGGAGCAGCGCTACCGCGGCTACCGGGCTGCGGAGAGGAAGCGCCAATCGCTGGCCACGGAACGCTGCAGATATTTGGAGTTTCTTGCAGATTTTAGGCCGTTTATCGACTTCGAGCTGGGATGACCCTCCCTACGATGTGCCTGCGCTAGAGCTGGAATGATTCGCTACCTGGGGGGTATGCGGACGCGTGCCTCTTCACGGGGAACGGCTCACGAGACGTGTGGATGTCGGGCTGACGGAGACACCTGCCTGTGGACTACCCGCCTCTCTTGTCGTAAGTCAAACTGTCGCTACGAGACTGCGAGTCAGAGCCTAGATTTGGACGCTAGTTGGTGCCGACTTGGATGATGTCATCAAGTACCCCAAGCCAGACACGGAACCCTGAACCCGCCGGGTGTCCCACGGCGGTCGTCGTGGAGCAAGCACGCAGAGCCAACGTGTTTCTACTGCCGGACGGTAGTAGCCAAGGTCGGGAGAAGCCAACGTTCACATCCCGAAGGCAAGGAAAGACATGAGCAAACGGCGCGGTGTGGAACAGTTCCTGAACGATGTGAAGCCATTCTTCTATGGCAAGCCCCTGACCTATGTAGACGTGGGAGCCTACAAGGGCGTCGTCTTCAAGAAGCTCATCGAGTCGAAGCTGCGTATCAAAGACGCTCTCTTGATCGAGCCGAACCCAACTGCGCGCGCTGAGTTGGAGCTCAGCGCGCGACTAGATTTCACTGGGCATCGTCTTGTCATTGCCGGTGTTGCCGCGGGTTCCAGTCGAGGCACGGTGAAGATGCGGTCGGCAGAGAGCATGACTCAGGTCGTCGAAGAGAACCCTGAAGAAGCTCCTATCGAAGAGCAGGGATTCTTTCAAGCTCGAGTCGAAGCATTGGACGACCTCGTGGCGGACTTGCCTGACCGCCACGTTTCCCTCCTCAAGATCGATGTCGAGGGGTTCGAGTTACAAGTACTCTCCGGTGCAAAGGCCCTTCTCTCCGATCACAGAGCTGATGTCGTATATATCGAGGCCGGCATTGATCCGCGTGGCACCCAGCAATGCTACTATCGCGCGATCGAGGACGTTCTGATTGGGCACGGATATCGCCTGTTTGGGGTCTACGAACAAGTCCATGAGTGGCTTGATGATTCACCCTTTCTGCGGCGCGTGAACCTGGCTTACATGAGCCCCGAGTTCGCAAGCAAGCACCCGTATCGTCTGACCCAAGAACTCTTTGCGGCGCAGGCAACGATAGAAGACTTGCGTCAACAGCTAGCAACGGTGAGCTGGCAGGTCCAGAACGGGCAGCATAATGACGAGCGGTTACGGGCGATGGACGAAAAGCTCTTGCAAGTGACCCGGGATCGAGAAGAGTTGGCAACGCGGTTGCGCTGCGCGGTACGGGGCAATCAGATGCAAGTGACCGTAATTGCGAAGCACAAGGCGACGATCAAAAGCCTGCGCCGTGAGAGCTACGCCTCACGTGCAAGAGTGAAGGCGCTCAAAGGGGCACTTAGTAAGCTCAAAGGGGCACTTAGCAAAAGTGAAACTCGCGTCTCGGAGCTCCACGCCCAGGCGAGCTCATGGGCGCAGGAACGGAGCACTTTGAAAGCCTCCTTGGCGGAGCGCGACCGGACCGTCGAAGGGCTGCAGAAGAAGCTGACCCAGCTGCAGGCGGAGATTGATGCGGCCCAACGGGCTCGTGAGATCGCAGCCAAATTGGAGAGTGAGAAGTTGTCTGGAGAACGCGAGCTCCGACGGCTGCGTGAGGACGTGGCGGCATATGAGAATACGATGCGCGAGGTTTTTTCCATTGCCGCGAGCCTGTTTCGCGACAAGCGCCGAGCCCAGGTCACCGCGGCGGAGGCTTGCGCGCGAGCGGATCGGACCCGGAAACATCTTTCGTACCGAATTGGCTCGGCGTTAGTCCAGAATGCGGTGTCACCAGCAGGGTGGGCGCGAGTGCCTGGCGCCTTGGTTCGGGCACGCTTGGATTTCAAGCGTGATCAATCTCGAGCGACAAACAATCGAAGGCAAGCATTCGATAGTATCGTGATGCGGAAGGAGAAACCGCTTGCACTCGTTGTTGACTCGCGTTGGCAACGAATTCGCGTCCGAAACTCCCGCGATGGCGAAGAGATCTCGGGTATGCTCGTCTTGTCGGCGCGGGCGCTGTCCGTAAACCCGCGCGCCCGCGCTTCCCTCGAATTTGCCTTGGACGGGGGGCCTGCATTTCCTTGTGCAGGTGCTGCCCCCGCATTCGAGGCCTCCCCTCGGGGCCACGGTCCGCTGCTGTGGCCCCTGGAAATGCCACATGCATCGGCCCAAAAGATCGTACGCTACAAAGCTGGCGAAGGAGACATCGAATTCAGCGTCCGCAAAACTCAAGGCGCACCAGCTATTCTGAGAATCGAGATCCATTCAGATGAAGAACCGCTGCGGACGGCTCAGGACGACGGCCGTAAGCCAAAGCAGGCCGCGAAACTGAGATCATCGAAGGCACCGGCGTCTGCCAGTCCCGGGCGAGTCTGGGAGGCTCAACGCCTGATCGAGGCCGGGGAGTTTCAGAAAGGCATCGAGCTGGTGTTGACGCATGGCAACGAGGCGGAGCGTTATGCGGCGGAATTGCTGCGTGCGAATCATGCTATAAGTGACGAGGCGGCTTGGCTGGGCCACGTCAACTCCTATCTTCAACAGTTTGCGATGGCTCCGTTGATGCTGCACGATGGACGCGGTAGTCGTTTCTCCCGAATCCACGCTGAGCCCACTCACATCGTGGACCGCGGTCCGCTGGTCAGTGTGATCATGCCAGTGTATCAGAGCGCGCCGACGCTAGAACACGCCGCTGGATCCATCCTCGGACAAACATGGCGCCCGCTCGAGCTTATCATTGTGGACGACGCCAGTACGGATGGGACCTGGTCGATCGCGAAGGAGCTTGCGAAGAAAGATGACCGCGTAAAGGTCGTGCGCAATGTCCACAACGCTGGCCCCTACGTGTGCCGCAACATTGGAGTTCGGTTGAGTCGCGGGGCGTTCATTACTTGCCAAGATGGCGACGATTGGTCCCATCCCGAGCGTATCGAGCGACACGTCGAGTCGATGCTCAAAGCAGACGGTCGACTGAAGGCCAGTCTCCCGAGGATGCTGCGCATGAGCTCCGACGGCGTGTTCACACGCGTGTACAAGCGCAGGCCTGACGTTGATGATGGCAAGCTGCAACCAGCACTCGTGGCCTGCATGTTCGATGCAAAGTTTTTCAAGGCGGAACTGGGCTACTGGCAGGCAGTTCGATTCGGCGGAGATAGTGAGCTCATGTGGAGGGCGCGACATCTGCTCGGCGCCGACTTTCCCGTGCTGCGGCAGCTCAGCATGTTCTGTCTCGATGCGCCGGGCAGCTTGACGAGTGATTCTAAACAGGGAGGCATGTCTCCAATCCGCCGCGAGTACCGTACCAACTTTCAGGCATGGCACGCGACGCTTTCACGCACGACTCCGGGAGCTGCACGGCTGCCCTTCCGTGAAACGCGCCGGCGCTTCGATGTTCCGCGCAGTATGCTCGTGAATGACGCCGTTGTTCGAGACATCGAGGCGTCGATTGGAGGGGCCGTGTCTCACGGAGACGCGTTGCCGTCGAACGACGTGCTGCTCGAATCAGTCGAACGCACGGTTGATGTGTGCATTGTCACGAACCTGACCTATCCAGGCGGAAACGCCTCGTCAACCATCGACGAGGTCCGTCAGTGTCTTGAGGCTGGTTTGACCGTGCGCTTGTTGCACTGCCAAAAGCACGAGCGGAAGGAGAGTTTGCCGAAAAGACTGCGTACCGGGCGCTACGGGGGTATGCAGCATTTATGGGAAGATCCGCTAGCCGCCGAGCGAAAGTACAGGTGCCGAGTTTTGATAGTCCGCAACCCAAGCGTAATCATCGCACCGAAGTTGCGCGAGGCGCTGGCGGGTGTATGTGCCGAACACGTGGTGTTCGTCATCAACAATTCTATGTTTCGACCGGACGGGACCCGCGTGTATTTCGAGGACGAGCTATGCTCTGCAATCAACGGGTTGCCGTATGCGGACAAGAGGGTCTATCCGTTGGGGCCGGCGATTCGCCGCGAGCTTCTCGAAGCGGGCTTGAACAGAGAGCTCCCGATCGCAGAGTGGGACTGGTGCCCAACGTTTTGTATAGGGCAGTTCCCGCTGAAACAGCCAGGTCCCATAGGAAGCCCTATCCGGATTGGAAGGCACGGCCGCGACGGCCGAGAAAAGTGGCTAGAGACACGCCACGAGCTGTTGATGGCGTATCCCGAGTCTCGAGAATTCACCGTGCGTATCCTTGGAGGAGCGGAGACCGCCCGCGAAACGCTGGGGCATATTCCCAAGAACTGGGAGGTGCTGCCATTTGGCGCGATCGAACCTGCCGAGTTTCTACACACTCTAGATGTCTTCGTTTACTTTCCGGCGTCGGATCTGAATGAGGCGTTCGGACGGACTGTTATCGAAGCGATACTCGTTGGTGTTCCGTGTCTCCTACCGACCCGCATGGAGCATACGTTTGGGGACCTTGTCTTTTACTGCGAACCCTCTCAGGTCTGCTCAGCTCTTCGACGGCTGCGGGACTCGTTCGAGTTGTGTTCTGAATTCGTGATAGCCGCGAGGCAACGTGCCGCCGCTCGCTACGCGTCGGACGCGTTCCTTGCGCGGCTTGCTACGGTCTCCGCTGCTCTTGCTGAGCGCTTGTCTGATCGCGTCGCCAACGTAGAGCGCTTGAGTACGGAGAGAATGCCCGAACACTTGTGCTCTTACGCGCGCTGGGTCGCGACCGGATTAGGAGAGTTGCCTCGGGCTGGCGTGGCCCACACTGCGTTAGGTGCTCGCAGCGAACAGGGCGCATGTTAGGAGTGGGTAAATTTTCACACCTGCGACTCTTCGCGCTTTTCCAGCCACGACTTGCCGTCGCTGCTCTCACACACTCGCGCGCCATTCTTCGCTGGGTCGGAGCGAGTCGGGGGGTAGGGACGGGGGAGCGCCGGATTGTTGGCGCTCGATGGCGCTGACGAGGTGTTCGAAGCGGCTGATGACTCGGGTGGCGCCGTTTTCGAGGAGGCGTTGGACGGTGGCGGTAGGGGGCGGCTCGGCGCGCCACAGGCCGACGATGATGGGTATTTCGGGGAAGCGCTCGCGCAGGGCGTGGCACTTGCGTTGGGCGTAGACGGCGGCCATGGGTGGGACGGCCGTGATGACGAGGACGGACGGGTCGCGCTGGGCTACCTGTTCGTGAAGCTGCTCGGTGGTCAGCTTGCGCGGCACCGTGAGCGCGGTGATGTGGTTGTCGGCCAGGACGCGGCTGGCCATGGTGGCGGCGATATGGTCGGCGATGTCGTCGGCGGGGATGCAGAGCACGCTGACGCTCTGATGGGTGGTCGCCGGTGTACGCTGTGATTTGGGGGGTGCGCCTACGAAGGCTTCGAGGCTGTTGTAGACGGCGCGGCGCCGCTCGTCGCTGAGTGCTTCGCCGTGCCGATCTCGTTCGGCCATGGTCAACACCGGGCACAGCATGCGATCGTAGAAGTCGGCGAGGGTGGGGGCCAGGCGCAATTCGTCCTCCACGATTTGTTCGCCTTCTTCCGGATCGAAGGCCAAAAGGCGATGATACAGGCGGGCGGCGCTCGGCAGGGCGCGGCGATCGCCGAGCAGGACGTCGATGGTTTCGAGCTGGGGGATGTGGTGAGCCGCCACCACCAGGCAAACGCTGAGCGGGGTGGCGAGCAGCAAACCCACCGGACCCCAGAGCCAGCCCCAAAAGACGAAGGAGATCAGGATGCCAAGCGCGGACATGCCGGTGCGGAGCCCGTATAGCCAGGGTTCGACGAGGTTGACGGCGATGGCTTCGACCAAAATGAAGAGGGCCGCGGCGGCCAAGAGGGTTTGAATGCCTTGAGTGGTGGCGAAGATCAGCAAGAAAGGACCGGCGGCGGCGACCCAGGGGCCGACATAGGGAACGAACCGCATCAGCATCACGATCGCGCCCCAGAGCGCGGCGTTGGGGACGCCGAGCACCCACAGGCCCAGCCCGATGATCAAGCCTGCCAGGGTATTGAGGAGCAGCTGCATCTGCAGGTAGCGGCTCAGGCGTCCGCTCGCTTCTTCGAGGGCTTGCGTGGTGATGTTGATGTGCCCCTGTCCGGTCAGACGCAGCACGCGGTCACGCAGATCGTCCCACTTGAGCAGCATGAAAAACACGAAGACGACGACCAGCACCAAGGTGCCGAGCGGCGCAAGCATGGGTGTCAACACGCTTTTGAGAAAGGCCACCTGGTCTTGCGAGGTCTCGACGATGGTCACGGCCACTGGCTCGGCTTCGAGGTTAGCCTCGTTGGCGACCGGGATTTCGAGCAGGCGCCCCATGCGCGAGAAGGCTTCGAAGAGGCGCGAGTCGCCGCTCAATGCACCTAGCTTGGCGCGAACGCTTTCGACGTATTCCGGCAATCGCTCGAGCAGGACGATCAACTGGCTCGAGATCAAGGTGGCAATGCCGCCCAGCGCGAAGGTGACTCCGAGCACTACTGCTGGAACCGAGAGACGGTGGTCGATGTGGTGCTTGCCGAGCCAACGCACGAGGGGGGCGAGGAGAAAGCTCACCAGCACCGCCAGCGCGAGTGGAATCAAGACGTCTTGCGCGAGGTAGAGCGACGCCGTGACGATGACCACGACCAGAAGGGATGGTGCGCGGCGTGTGGAAGGTTTACCCGAGGGTGCAGCGTCGTCCATGCCAGAGCCCATCATTCCGGAGGCCCCTTAGCAAAACTCGCTCCGCGCCTGGCTAGGCTGGTTTTCGCGGACGTTTGTCAGTTCGACGTAGCGTGACAGGAGTCCAAATCGGTGCAAGTTGCCACGACGCGACTCCAATGTGCCACGGCTACGATGGCCCTCCTTCTCGCGCAAAGCGGGATTTTGTCGAGCCGCGCTGCCGGTGGCCGTCTGGCACGAAGTTCGCTTGACGGGACTGAAGGTGATTCAGCAATGGATACGTTAGATCAGTCGGAACAGGGTTACGTGCGCCGGCACGAGCTTCAAGATCTACTCGCGTACTCACGCCGCGAAGCGAGGGTCGCGATTGTGGGAGCGGTTCTCATGTTGTTGGCTGGGCTTTGCCTGGTCTTCGCCGTGACGCTCTTGCTGTCACAGTGGATGCCCGCATGGATCGCGGCGCTTTTGGTGGCCATGCTGCTGACGGCATTGTCTCTGGCGGTCTTCAGTACGGCGCGCGGTTCTGAGCTGGCCGTCGCCAAGACCGTGAATGTGCTGGAAACT
>CBFGRJ010000029.1:0-32728 GCA_965651135.1 uncultured Myxococcales bacterium | reverse complement strand
GGTACCAGCGTTTGAGTCGTGGTGAGTACCAGCTCAGCATGTCTTGGTCATCGGGTAACGACACCCCCTACGAGTTTTACAGGCGTCAGATGTCGACCGAGACGCTCAAGCCCGACGGTACGCCCACCGACCACAACTGGCAGCGCTTCGGAGATCCAGAGGTAGACCGGCTGTTGCGGGCGTTCGAGGCCACCTCCGACCCGGAAGAGCAACGCCGTCTTTCGAGCGCTCTTCAACGCAGATTCGTAGAGAACGCTCCGTCCATTCCGCTATTCCCCGGGCTTGCGTGGGGCGAGTACAACTCCAAGCGGTTCAAGGGCTTTCCCAGCGCAGAGCATCCCTACGCGCCCTTGTCTCCACACAAGATCGCCGGCTTGCCCAACTACAACTTGGTGCTCAGGGAGCTCGAACCACGATGAGATACATTCTCAGGAGGCTCGGCTTTTACCTGATAGCTGCCTGGGTATCCTTGACCTTGAACTTCTTCATCCCGCGCCTGATGCCGGGTGACCCGGCGTCGGCCATGTTTGCCCGCTTCAAGGGCATGCTCAATCCGGAGGCAATGGCTGCGATGCGCGAGGCGTTCGGCTTCACCGACGAGCCCGTCTACCTGCAGTACTGGACGTACCTGTCCCATTTGTTCCAGGGCGACTTGGGAACTTCGGTCGTGCGCTTTCCCGAACCGGTCACGGAGGTCATCGCAGAAAGCTTGTGGTGGACGCTGCTGCTCGCCGGGAGTGCAGTGGTCATCGCGTTCACGCTCGGGACTCTGCTGGGCATCGTGGCATCGTGGCAGCGAGGAGGGTGGCTCGATTCGATCGCACCGCCGGCGCTGGTTTTTCTCGGGGCGTTTCCCTACTTCTGGCTGGCCATGTTGCTGCTGTATGGTTTTGGTTTCGTGCTCGGGTGGTTTCCGTTGCGCAGCGCATACGGCGACGACGTGACGCCGGGCTTTACGCTCGAGTTCGTCGGCAGTGTGGCGACTCACATGGTATTGCCGGGGCTGACCATCGTGCTTGCATCGCTCGGGGGTTGGATGCTCAGCATGCGTAATACGATGATTGGCGTGCTCGCCGAAGATTACATCACGATGGCCCAGGCCAAGGGGCTGCCGCAGAAGCGCATCATGTTGCACTATGCGGCGCGAAACGCGCTGTTGCCCAACGTCACGGGGGTCGGCATGGCCCTGGGTTTCGTGTTGAGCGGGTCGCTGCTGACCGAGATTGTGTTTTCGTACCCGGGGCAAGGTTACCTATTGCTGCAGGCAGTGCAGAATCAGGACTACCCGTTGATGCAGGGGTTGTTCCTCGCCATCACGTTCGCGGTGTTGGCCGCCAACTGGGTGGTCGATATCACCTACGTCTGGCTCGACCCGAGAACGAGGGTGCGTTGATGGTCGAGACAGCCGATGAACAGCGCGCGCCCGCTCGGAGAGCGCCCGGTTTCTTGAGCCAGTTGCTCAGGAATCGAAAGGCTAGCATTGGTCTGGCCGTAGTGGCTCTCATCACGCTGCTGGCCATTTTGTCCCCGTGGATCGTGCGCGACCCGGGGGCTTTCTTGAGCATCCCGCTACAGCCTCCGTCGAGCGAGTTTTGGTTCGGCACGACCGGTCAAGGTCAGGATGTGTTCGCTCAGACTTTGTACGGGGCGCGTACCTCGCTCTGGGTTGGATTTTTGGTCGGAACGGTGGTGGTGATCATCGGTACCAGTGTGGGAGTGGCGGCTGGGTACTTCGGCGGTGCCGTCGACGACGTGCTCACGACCCTGATCAACGTTTTCTTGATCATGCCCGGTCTGCCGCTGGCGGTCGTGCTTGCCGCTTACCTGCCGGCGGGACCGTTGACCCTGGCGTTCGTGCTCGTGGTCACCGGCTGGTCCTGGCACGCGCGCGTGATCCGCGCCCAAACCTTGGCACTTCGCCACAAGGACTTCGTCAACGCGGCGATTGTCGGGGGCGAGAGTCACGCACGCATCATGTTCGTCGAGATCTTGCCCAACATGACGTCGCTCATCGTTTCCGGGTTCATCGGCGCGACGGTGTACGCCATCGGCGCTCAGGTCGGTCTCGAGTTTTTGGGTCTGGGCGATGTCAGCGTGGTCACGTGGGGTACCAATCTCTATTGGGCGGCGAACAACCAGGCGTTGCTTACGGAGAGCTGGTGGACCATCGTGCCCACCGGTCTTGGCATTGCCATCGTGGGTTTTGCTCTGGTGATGATCAATTTCGCGATCGACGAAGTCACCAATCCGCGTCTGAAAGCCGAGGGCGCCTGGAACGCAAAGCTCGAGGCAGCTCGGGTAAAGCCGGGGTTTTCGACGCCGGTTCTCAGGAAAGCCGATGGCTGAGCCCTTGCTGTCGGTCAACAATCTGTGCGTCGAATACGTGACGCCGGCAGGACCAGTGCGAGCGGTGGACGATATCTCCTTCGAGATATCACCCGGTGAAGTCTTCGGCCTGGCCGGCGAATCGGGGTGTGGCAAGTCCACTGCTGCTTTGGCGGTGCTACGTCTGCTGCCACCGCCCGCCGTCATCACGGGTGGCAGCGTCCTATTCCAAGGCGAAGACGTGCTAGCCATGGATGAGGCCGCGCTGCGCCGCTTTCGGTGGCGCAGACTTTCGTTGGTGTTTCAAAGTGCCATGAATGCGCTCAACCCGGTTCTCACCATCGGTGCTCAAATCACCGACGTGATCGAGACTCACGAGCGGGTAAGTCGCGCAGAGGCGTGGGACCGCGCGGAGCATTTGGTCAAGCTCGTAGGCATCGATCCCATGCGTCTGCGCAGCTATCCGCACCAGCTTTCGGGAGGCATGCGCCAGCGCGTCGTGATCGCCATCGCTTTGGCGCTCGAGCCACCGATGATGATCATGGACGAACCCACGACGGCTTTGGACGTGGTGGTCCAGAAAGAAATCATGCGACAAATCGCCGAGCTGAAAGATCAGCTAGGCTTCTCGATCTTGTTCATTACGCACGACCTATCGCTGATGGTCGAGTTTTCCAATCGAATCGGCATTCTCTACGCCGGCAAATTGGTCGAGGTTGCCGAGGCCAGAGAGCTGTTCGAAAACCCACGTCATCCTTATACGCGCGGTTTGATGAGCTCGTTTCCGCCGTTGCGCGGCCCGCGCCGGCAGTTGACGGGTATCGGCGGGTCGCCGCCCGACATGTTGCATCCGCCGGAAGGTTGTCGATTTCATCCTCGCTGCGCCGAGGCGCTGGTTCAATGTCGCACCAAGAGCCCAGAGCTGCAGCCGGCGTCCGCCAACGCCAGCGTTGCCTGTCATTTGCACCACGAGGCCGAGAGGTAAGCGTGGCCGGATCAGCGACGCTCGAGCCAATCCTGCGGGTAGAGCACCTGTACAAGTATTTCTCAGTCGCCAGAGGGTTCAAGGCGCGACGCTTGCGGGCCCTCAACGACGTGTCGTTCAGCTTACATCCGCGCGAGGTGATCGCGCTGGTGGGTGAGTCGGGCAGCGGCAAGAGCACCGTCGCCAAGGTCCTCTCCCGTCTGGAACAGCCCTCCAGCGGTCGGGTGTGGTTCAAAGGCAATGACATCCTGGCGGCGGAGCCCAGACGCGCCTCTCTTGCTTACCGCGGCAAGGTGCAGATGATCTTCCAAGATCCGTTTGGATCTCTGAATCCTCTGCACAGCGTGAGGCATCATTTGGCGAGGCCATTGGTCAGGCATCACCAATTGCAGGGAGCGGCCGTCGACCAGCGTGTGCACGAGCTCTTGAAAACGGTCGGCCTGAATCCTCCTGCCGAATTTGCAGCCAAGCTGCCCCACCAGATGTCCGGGGGCCAACGGCAGCGCGTCGCCATTGCTCGTGCCCTTGCCGTCGAGCCCGAGGTCGTTCTGGCCGATGAACCCATCAGCATGCTCGACGTGTCGATCCGCATGGGCGTCCTGAACCTGATGCTGCAGCTGAGAGAAGAGCGGAACCTGGCCTACCTGTACATCACTCACGACATCGCCAGTGCTCGCTACGTAGCAGACACCATCATGGTGATGTACGCGGGACAAATCGTGGAACGGGCGCCGAGTGACGAGCTGATCGAGCGACCCCGCCACCCGTATACGGAGCTCTTACTCTCCGCAGTCCCCGACCCCAGGCGGGCGAGTGCGGCGAAGGTTCAGGTAGTGGGAGGGAGCCCCAACCTCGTCGATCCACCGTCAGGCTGCAGTTTCGCGGAGCGCTGCCCCAAGGCACTGCCGATTTGCCGCCAGCGTGACCCCGACAACGTAGAAGTCGCGCCGGACCACCACGTCCGTTGTCACCTCTACCCGGGCTGACACTAATCTCGGCAGGCGCGCACCTTCTGCTCGAGCTCGCCGCTAGGGGGGCCGCCGAGCTCGAGCAGTTGAACTTCTAGCTTCGCTCGAGCGCTTTCGCGGGCCTCGATGGCCTGATCGAGCAGCGTATTCGTCTTCTCGATCTCCGCGTCGGTGCACTGATGCACTTTGAAAGCGCAGGACAAGAGCTGGCGCTCGTGCTGGTTCGCCGACGTGACCTGAGCAACGCAAGCGTCGGCCAGACGCCGCGCTTTCTCGGACAAATCGCTTTCGTATTGGTGCTCGAGCTTTCTCAACGCCTTGCCCACGGTGCCATCCATGCTCTCGCGATAGGCTTGAAAACTGATGGGGAGCAGGGTCTCGACGTCGGCCAGCACCGCGGGGGTCACCGCTCCCAGCTCGATGCGACCTTCGCGCGTGACGTCGGCGAACGGCTCGGCCCAGGTGCGGCGCGCGAACGCGACCCTGTCTCTCATTTGCTCGCGTTGGACATATCCCGGTGGCAGCTTCGCGCGCTTGGCTTGCCCCAGGCGCTCGAATACGCGAGCCAAATGTTTGTCGGCCTTCGCGAACTCCGCTTGGAACTCTTTGTCCGACTGCACGTGGTGCGCCACGCCCAAGGCAGCGACAAGGCCCGCCAGCGCTTGCTGTTGGCGGTCCAACTGCTTCACGACTTCGTTGAGTCGTTCGATGGCGGCATTGGCGTAATGGCTCGTCAGAGCCGCGCTCTGGCCGCTTAGCTCGAGCGAGCGGAAGCGCCGGAAGAACGTTTCCGGGTCGGGAGCGTCGATGCTGCCGACGCGCAGCTCGTAGCGCCCAGGTTGGGTCGAGAAGACTCGCACCAGTCGAATGGGCAGCGTGTACTCGGATTCTCGAAGCGTTTTGATCAACAGGTTGACGTTTGGCGCGGGTTTATCGCCGACCGCCACCACGAAGCCGGTGCCGTCATCCAACAGTAAGCGACCCTTTTGCGGTGGAAACTTGGAATCTGCGACCAGGAAGGGCGGCGGTTGTCGCTTTGCGGATTCGATCAGCAACGCCTGCTTGACCGCGTCGTTTAGAGCCTGGGGCACACCCGATTGCACGCAGCGGGCTCGATACTGCTCGAGCATGTCGAGCTTTTCGTCACACTCGAAGTCATTCCCGCAGTCGGTAGACTCGGTGACTTTCTCGAACAGCTCTCGGCAAGAAGTAGTATCCAGCGTGATGGGGGCCTGCGTATTGCGTTCGACTTGCTTCTCGATCATCCGAACGACCAACGGCGAAGCGTGGTCGCTACACTTGGTGGCCCAGGTTTGAGCGACGAGGGGGCAGTCGGCCGCGTCCGGGCAGCCTTTTTCTATCAGCTCTTTCCCTTGGAAGGCACACTCGCCTCCGCTGACCTTCGCTCGCGTTCGAAAGGCCGCCAAGAGCTGCTCTACCCGCGACACTGCGGCCGGCTCGAAGCGACGGCAGGTGGACAGCCAATCGGATGCTAGGTTGATGGCATGTTGGCACAGATCGCCCGAGCACGTCTGCTCACCTTCGAGCGCCTGGATTACGAGCTTGCACTCGTCTTTGACTACTCCGCTGCTGCCAGGAGTTGCATACAACCATTCCACGGACTGCGCTTGAGGCCCATCCGTGCGTACCGAGTCGGTCACCGGTTTTGGTTCCGGCGTCGGTCCGCAGGCTGTAAGCACGAACGCCAGCACAGCTGCACGATAGGTACGACAATGGGTCATCATTGGTGACTCACGTCTTTTCACATCGATCCGGCGCGGGCAAGCGCATCCGCTGGATCTTCACGGTCGCACGAGTCTTCCAGTCGAGGTGCCCGAGCCTGCAAGAAAGGCTCACCGAGCAAGGTTATGCAAGCATCGTACCTAGAAGGCCGCCCTCGCCGTGGAAGCTTCTGACGAGATTTGCCGTATGGGAACCTGAAGCTGGGTGCGATGTCACAGCAAGAACGGCGGATGGCGAGGCTTGCATGAGATTGGGTCGTGATGTTCTCGAGCTGGACTTGTATACGATCTTGGGAGTCGCTCCAGATGCGGGCGTCGATGCGATTCGCAGGGCCTACCGGCGTCGTGCGCTTCGCAGTCATCCCGACTTGAATCGAGGCAATCTCGGCGATGCAGAGCGGGAAATGATCGATCTCAACGTGGCCGCATGGGTTTTGACAGATCCCGAGCTGCGCAGGCAATACGACCATAGCCGACCCAACCGGCGTACGGCTCGCCCGCGGGCCTGGTACGAGCGGGTTTGCTACGGAGACACGGACTGGGTGGTCCCGCCCAAGCGGCGCCCCGTGCGGGCTCGAACGGCCGAGCTGGCAGCGCTGTTGCGCAACATTCGCCTTTGGCCAAGTCGAGCGATGTTGAACATCGACGAGTGGACGGAAGGGCTATCCATGAGGCAGCGCACCGGGCTGACCGCCGTTTGTGTCGTGACCGCCCTGCTTCTCATCAGTTACGCCAAGCCCCGCTCGCTCACGCGGCTTTTCGAACGCGGCGCTGCCGACACCGCCATCGCCGCCGAGCCGCTTACGGAAAACGGGCGAGACTAGCCCGCCGGGCTCGTCCGCAGTGAGCCCTTTGCGTCCGGCTTGCAGCATTTCAGTGGCAGAGCAGGTTCTCGCTTTTTGCAATGCCGCCGAAGGACCGGATTTGTCATGGCGCTGACCACAGACCCGCACCATACTCCGACGCAGGAGACAAATTATGTCCGTCGGTCCCTGGCAAATCATCATCATCGCTGCCGTCATCGTGCTGCTGTTCGGCGCTTCGCGCTTCGCCGACTTTGGCAAAGGTTTGGGCGAGGGTATTCGCAACTTCAAAAAGGGGATTTCCGAGGACGACGACGAGAACGCAAAGCCTCCCGCAGAAAAAGACGCCGAGCAGGCCAAGTCGTAGCCGAGCTAGGCCTCCGCTCAAACTGGGGCCGGGCTCAAAATGGGGGCGGCTCGAGCTCTGGTAGCGCTGCCGTATTTTCGGGGGTGCCGGCGTCGGGCGAATCGACGGGTTGCTCCGGCGTGTCGATGGCCTCGCTAGGCGTTGGGTGCCCCGGTCGCGGCGCATCCGGATCGTGATCCGGGGTCGCTTCGAGAGGAAGGCTGCCCGTCTGGTCACCCGGTTCTTCTACTCCGGCGTCCGGTAATGGTGCTGGGGCGGTCTCGGTGGGGAGCGCGTCCGCCAGGAACTCCTCCTCGATGGCGTCGGGCTGGTCGATGTAAGGCAACAGACCTGTTTTCGGGTCCACCTTGACTTTGACGATTCCAGCTGGTCGCGGGAACTGGGTTCGTGGGCGACCCTCGTGGGCGAATTTCATGAAATCGATCCACGCGGGCAGCGCCGCCACCGCACCGTATTCGCCCCACCCGAGCGGCAGACTATCATCGTAGCCCACCCACACCCCGGCGACGAAATCGGTAGAGTAGCCGACGAACCAAGCGTCGCGATTGTCGTTCGTGGTTCCGGTTTTGCCGGCAACCGGCCGCCCAAGGATGCGTGCTCGTCGCCCGGTCCCTTCTTCGACGACGCCACGCAGCAGGCTGGTGGTCAGGTAGGCTTCGGCCTCGGCCATCACGCGTCGCTTGGGTGGTTCGGGGGGCAGGCTCAATTCGGAGCCGTCGGCTGCTACTATTTTGGTGATCACCCTTGCCGGGGCGTAGGTGCCGCCGGCGGCCAGGGTCACGTAGGCGTTGGTCAGCTCGAACACGCTGACCTCGTAGGAGCCCAGTGCCAGCGATTTGTCCGCTTTGAGCTCCGAGCCGATGCCCATGGCCTTGGCCCATTCGACGACGTTGGCGGCACCGACGGTCTTCAGCACGTGCTCGGCGACCTGGTTGTCGCTCTTGGCGACACCGGTGCGCAGGCTGATTCGGCGAGTCGGCTCTTCACTGCCCGGCTTGTTGTCGAACTCGAACACCGTGGCGGGGGTGAAGTGCCGGGAGTGCAAGGCATAGCTGTACATCAGCGGCTTGAATGCGGACCCCGGTTGGCGTTTCGCCAGCAGAGTGCCGTCGCTGGCGCTCGAACCCGTTCGATCGAGCCCACCCATGACCGCTTCGTAGCTGCCTACCAACGCTCGCACTTCGCGCGTCCTCACGTCGATGGCTACCAGCGCGCCTTGGGGGCCAAGCTCGAGCTTGAGTGGAATCGGACCAGGAGTGTGGCCGGGGTTCTCGAGCGCGGCGACTCTCAGGGCCGCTCCGGGGCGGGTGAATTCGCTGGGGGGAAGCCGCTTGGGATTGAAGCGCTCTTCGTCCTTGAGCATCAAGCGACCCAACGTATCTCCCACCATGACGTCGATCGTGCCCGCGGCATCGTCGACCCGTGTGACCTGACCGACGTAGATTTTGTGGCGCTTTGGAGTCCCTTCGAAGGCTTTGCCCCACACCTTTCTGGACTTCAGCGTATAGGGCGGCTCCAGCTTTTGCCGCTTCAAGTAGGCATCCAGACTATCCCGAACAGCCTTGCGCGCTGCGGTTTGAAGAGCGGGATCGATGCTGGTGTGTACGGTATAGCCGCCGCGGCGGGCCCCATCGGGTTCCAGGCTGTCGAGCGTCTTCTTGATGATGGCGATGACTTCGGGGCAGAGCTCGCTCTCCGCTTCGACTGCGGGAGCCAGCTTCAACGGAACGATGGAGGCCTGACCATGAGCCGTTTGTGTCATGAAGCCTTTCGCCAGCATTTGGTCGAGCACGTAGCGGCGTCGCGCCAACGCGCGTTCGGGGTACTTACGAGGCGAGTAGCGCTCGGGAGCTGCGACCAAGCCGGCCAATAGCGCCGCTTCGGCCAAGTCGATTTCTCGGGCTTTTTTCCCGAAGTAGTAGCGCGAGGCCTCCTCTACGCCGTAGCGGCCATGACCCAGGTAGATGTGGTTGAGGTAAAGACCGAAGATCTCGTCCTTCGTCAGGTGCTGCTCGACGCGGCGTGCCAGGATGGTTTCACGGATCTTCCGGCGATAGCTGCGCTCGGAATCCAGCAGCACGTTCTTGATGACCTGTTGGGTGATGGTACTGCCGCCCTGGGTCGTCTTGCCGGCCTTCAAGTTGGCGACCATGGCCCGCAACATGCCCAAGTAGTCGAGCCCTTCGTGCTCGTAGAACGAGGCATCTTCAGCGGCCAAGAAAGCCTGCTTCACGTGGCTGGGGATGTCTGCGAACGGCACCACCGTGCGTCGTTCGGTGAACAGATTGGCGAGCACCGTGCCGTCCCGAGCCAAAACGCGGGTCACCTGTGGCGGGTCGTAGCCGGCCTTGAGCTGCTCGACGCTTGGCAGGTTGGCTTCGTAGTGTCGAACCACGAAGAACACGGCAATGATGCCGAGCAACGCGAGAGCGAGCCCTACTTGCGTCGACCTCAGCAAGACCATCTTGGCCACGCGGATCACGCGCTCGCGTGGCCAGCCGTTCGCTGCGTTCGTACTGCGGAGTGTGCTTGGCTCGTTCAGGGCGTTTCGAAGCGATGGGCTAGACGAGAGCTGGCTAGAAGAGGACTGGCTAGAAGAGGACTGGCTAGAAGAGGACTGGCTAGAAGAGCGCTCGGAGCTCCGCGCCTTGGGAAATGACGAAGGTGGCCTCGAGTAGACTCCGGCCGCCTTGGCTGGCTCGTCGAGGGCGGGTGTCGTGTTCAACGCGGCGTTCATCGCCTGCCTGAGCTGCCAGCCGGAGTCCTCTGTCCGGCCACGCGCATGTGGCACGGGGGTCGCGTCGGATGGCTCCCTGGTGGATTGACCCGGATGGTGTTCCGGGTCTGGCGGCGGTGATTCGCGCTCGGTCATGACGTGCTTGGCGCCCGCTGAAACTCGAGGCTAGCGCCCCGGGCGGCTCGAGGCCAGTAAGCGGCGGGCCCGCCATACCAGCAAGCTTCAACGCCCGAGCAGGCTCATGACCACGACTGCCAGGACGACCCCAGTCACCAGGCATAGCGCGGCGACGCCGATCAGTAGACCTGGGGTGGGGCCTGCCTTGGCCTGTGCAGTGCTGCCCACGGAGGGCAAGTTCCCCGTTGTCTGGCCACTGTACGGTGAGACCGCTGGGGTCCCCGGTGTGGACTCTTCGCGGCCACCGAAAGGCCTCAGGGCTTCGGCAAAATCAGCTGCGGTCTGGAAGCGGTGGTCGGGGTTTTTGGCCAAGGCCTTTTCGAGCACTTGGTCTAGCTCTACCGGCAGCTGCAGCTCCGGTCGCCGCTGACTTAGCGGAATGATTGCCTCGGTCACGTGCTTTTGGATGTACTCCATGGGCGTCTTGGCATCGAAAGGCAGCTTTCCCGTCAAGACCTCGTAGAGAATGACAGCCAGCGAATAGATGTCGCTGCGGGCGTCGAGCGTTCGACCTTGCGCTTGCTCCGGGGACATGAATTCCGGAGTGCCGAACACCATGCCCTCCTGCGTCAGGATCACTGACCCTGGTTGCATCTGCCTTTCTGTCACCTTGGCCAGCCCGAAATCGAGAACTTTGGGAAAGTCGACGATGCCTCCTTGCTTGCTCAGGAAGATGTTTTCGGGCTTCAAGTCACGGTGGACGATGCCCATCTCATGGGCTTCTTGGAGCGCGCCGCAGACTTGAACCAAGATTGGGATCGCGCGCGAAAGCGGCATGGGCCCATCGCGTCGCACGTGCTGATTCAGGTTCCTACCTTCCAGCATCTCCATGACGATGTAGAGCGAGCCATCTTCGTCGAGCTCCCCGTACATGAACACACGCACGGTGTTCGGATGGGTGAGCTGGCTCATGGCGCGAGCTTCGCGTCGAAACCTAGAAGTCAAGTCTTTGCGCCCCGCCAGCTTCGGGTGCAGGATCTTGATGGCTACCTCACGGTTCATCGCCGGCTGGGCCGCGCGGTACACCGACCCCATGCCTCCGGTGCCGATCTTTTGGAGGATGCGAAACTGACCCTGGAGCAGATCACGGCCGATGAACGGATCCTTGGGGCGAGATTTCATTGAGAGACGACTTGATACCAAAACTCGCTCAAGGCGACGAGCATCGGTTAAACGGGGATTCCGAGCGCCCGAACGGGGCGGACCGGCGATTCTATGCTGAATGCAGACTTCCTCGAAAGTGACCTCTTCCGAAGGGCCGGTTTTTCGCACGCGTTTTTCACGCGCCGCGGTGGGGTCTCGGTGGGGCCCTACGAATCGTTGAACTTTTCGATTTCGGTAGGGGACGACCCTCCGAAGGTGGAGGAAAACCTCCGCCGCGCGGCGGCAACGCTCGGCATCGAGCGACAGCGCCTTTATTTTGCCAGTCAGGTGCACGGCAATACGGTCTGCGGGCTGAAGGGCGACGAGCCGACGGCTGAAATCCTCCAGCGTCAGGCCGATGTGTTGGTGTCCCAAGCTCCCGGAACTGCCTGTGCGGTGCGCAGCGCCGATTGTGTTCCCGTTCTGTTTGCTGACCCCAGATCAGGAGCCGTGGCAGCGGCCCACGCGGGTTGGCGCGGGTTGGTTCGCGGTGCGCTAGTAGCTGCCGTGCGAGAGCTCGAAGCCCGCGGCTGTAGCATTGCCGACCTATTGGTGGCCATTGGTCCACATATATCGGTCGAGGCTTTCGAAGTGTCACCAGAAGTGGCCGCTGAGCTTCAAGCGGTCGCGCCCCAGGCGCCGATTGTCCGCGCTATCGGTGGTGGGCGGCCGCACTGCGATCTGCGTCGACTCGCCCATGCCCAACTCGAACGACTGGGAGTCGAGCCGCGCCATATCGATGACGTGATGGGCTGCACCGTAAGCGATGCGCGCCGATTCTTTTCGTACCGTCGGGATGGCAAGGCGAGCGGACGCCACCTTTCGGCAGTCGTTGCCCGATAAGTGGGCAGCGGTGCGACAAGCAACAAGGGGATGGCCTACACGGCCCCAAGCCTCCACTGGCTGGCCGGGCCCGCCAAAACGACCCTCGAGAAAGCCAGCCGTTGAGATCGTTGCAGTAGCGGCGTATCGTTACGCGCTCGAAATATCATGGCTTTCTCGATTCCCTGCCAAGCGTGCCAGCGCCGCTACTGCCTCGACCAAGAACTCTTCGAGCGCAAAGTCGCGGGCAGAATGGTTCGCTTCAGGTGTCCAAGCTGCGGGGCGTCTTCGGCCATCGACGCGGTGAAAGAAGGGTCGCTCTCGCCGCTTGCCGATAGCGACGATGCGGCCGAAGAGCGTTTGCGCGAGAGCGACTTTGCGGCAGCGGAGAGGGAGATCGCCGAGCTGGCGGACGACGAAGTCGCGTCGCTACCGCCGGAATCCCTCAAACCCGCGGTGCGAAAGCCCGTGCCGAGACCCAGGCTGGAAAGCAAAATCGACGACGAGCTCTGGGTGGTCAGCGCCAAAGAGGGCGCCGACGACCAAGAGATTTTCGAAAGCTCTTTGATCCATCAAATCGCCGAGGGCAACATGCCGCCCGACGCCATCGTTTGGCGAGAGGGGATGCAGGACTGGTTGCCGCTGGCCGATGTTCCCGAGCTCGCCAAATACCTACCAGTCGCCGACGACAAGACCGGTGGCTTCCTTGGAACGGGTATTCGGGCGACGTTCGGTAGCAACTCGGGCGAGCGCAAGAGCACGCCGCCTCCGCTGCCTCCAAAGAAACGATCGTACGGCAGTGCCAACAAGAAGTCCGGTGGGCACAAGAGTGGAGAGGCGCGCGTCACCAAACCGGTGGCGTTGTCGCCAGGCTTCTTGTTCTCGGTAGAAGACGCCGAAAGCGAGCCTGCCACCCAGCAGATCCAGGAGGAAAAACCCGTCCGAGGCATTCCCAAACCGCCGCTGCGTGGTCCGCGACGAGCCGTCACGAGGGATTTGGACTTCAGCGACATTGCTGAAGACGAAGAGCCGCCCGCGTCTTCTGGAACACCCGACCTCAGCCAGCTGAGCGCACGCGTGCGCTCCCAGGTCAGCGAATCGGCCACCAATCCTTTGTTTGCTGGGCTGGGAGGAGGCGACGAGCAGGTCTTGGGGCCTCCGAGCATCGACATCAGTGATCTCACTGGCGGAACACGTCGGGCGCCGTCTCGTGAACACGCGTCATCCGAGGCGCTCGATGCGCGCGACGAGGCGTCGACCCAGGAGAGCGATGCTGCCGAGGCCCCGAGCAGAAGCGACAGGCCAAAGCGCCGTAAGAGCAAACGACCCCCTTCGACGCGTCCGGCAGCCGGCGACAGCAAAGCTCGCTCTCGTGGGAGTCGAGCCGGCACCGGCACCAGCGAACCGCCGCAGGCGGCGCCACAAGCCCAAGGGAGCTGGTTCAGCCCTGCTCGGATCGTGGTGCTGTTGGCGCTCGTGGGTCTCGCCTATCTGCTCTTCTCTCGGCAACTGAGGCAACCGGCTGAACCCACGCAGGCGCCGAAAGCTCAGGCAGAAGCTCCCGAGTCCGAGCTGCCGAAAGAAGTAGCGACAGCGCCGGTGCCGGAACCAACCCCGGAGCCCGAGCCTTCGGCGGCCGACGCCGAGGCCACGCCCGAGGCCCCTGAACCCGAAGCAGTGGGAGCTCCGCGTGCCACCCCTCGCGCTCAGCAGCAGGTGACCCCGTCCAAAGAAGCCAAGGCAAGCGAGCCGCCGGATCAACCCTCGGCGCCGGAGCAAGCTCGGCCGGCGCCCGCGCCCCAACCGGCTCCCAAGCCCCAACCCACCGCCAAGTCCAATGAGGGTGCGCCGCCATTCGACCAAGCCGCCGCTGTCGCTGCGCTGAACGCGGTGGTTGCGCAGGCGTCCGGCTGCCGTCAAGAAGGGGATCCCACCGGTACGGCTCGCGTGGTGGTGACTTTCGCCCCATCCGGTCGCGTCACCAGCGCCAACTTGAGTGGACCTCCATTCGCTGGCACGCGCACAGGAGGATGCATTGCTTCGACCATGCGTCGTGCCAAGGTTCCTCCGTTTTCGGGCGAACACGTGACGGTCGCCAAGAGCGTCGTGATCCGTTGATCGCGATTGAATCGACACTGCCGCGACGGTTTTCCCGAATCTTTCCGCGTTGCGCCGCCTTGTGCGCAGTCTCCAGACGGGATTGGGCCCTAACGCGCGCCTGAACGCGCAATACCTGGCGCATTCGCGCAGAATTCGAACGTCCGGTTGAGATGGTCGACCGCCCTGGATCTGCCCTCGACGAGACGCAGGCGCAGACAACGAACGCCTGGGATCTTGGGCAAATGGGTAATTTTTTCCGAACGCCAATCAAAAGGCTGGCAAATTGTCAAATTCGCTTTACATTGGGGGTGTCGGCGCTGCGCCGGGCCCAGGGTGTCGCACCCTCCCGCCCCATCCCCACTCCCGTGGGGCCTCCGAGCGCGCCCCACCGCGCTTTGCCCCACCCCGGCGTTAGCGCCGACACCTTTTTGTTCGACCTGTCGAGTTGTGTTCGACCTGTTAAGGGAGCGCAACGTTAACAGGCGTGAAAGGTAGGGGGTGTGTGGGCGTCGCCCGCTCAGCGAACGGAGCTCAGTGAACCAGAGTGAACGGAGGTCAGTCGAACGGAGGCCCCTGTATGGTCCCGCCTTCCCTCAGGTTGGTTGGGTTGCGGCTGGCAGCGATGACTTCGGAGGCGCGCGTGAGCACGTCCGGATTCGCGGCGATGTCCGTTTCCAATCCACTCAATGATCCGTGACAGCCTCCGCAGAGGCCGTTGAAGAACTCCCGCCGGAACGACTGGTGCGCGTACTCACCCGGGTAAAATTGCATTTCTTCGCGCTGGAAGTGAAGTCGGGGCTCGGCTTCGCCGGCGAGCGCAGTAGTCACGGCTAGCGTGATGGGTGCTCCGCCGTCGATCACGATGCGCGCGGACCCGTCCTCGTACAATTGGGGAACCCCGAGCCGCTGGCGACGCAGATAGTATTGGCCGAATTCATCGGTATCGACGAACTGACCGCCCGTGTCGAAGCTGACGACTCCGGGCTCGGGCGGCAGATTCTCCCAGACCTCGACCAAGCCACCGTCGGGGATGAGGCGTCGAGAGCGGGTATTTTGGAACAGCAGGCTGGCGAGCAGGGGCAAATCGAGAAAAGTGACCTGCGAACGGTCGCGGCGCTCGTCGTTATACACGAACGTATTGGCGTTCGCCTCGTCGGGGCGCGACTCGAATATCTTCTGGGGTGGGCGCGCGTACACGGCGACCGGCCACACGAGATCACGGTCCGAAGCCAGCAAAATGGTGAGCTCGCCGCTGCTTGGGTCGGCGATTGCGATGTCGAAAGAGCTGTTGAAGGATGCCAGATTGGTGACATCCGCATCGTAGCTGACCAGCAAGCGCCCATCAGGCAATGGACTCGGGTTTCGGAACGCCCCCTGCGTACCCTCGAGCTTTCCGGTGGCCCTGCGATCGAAGAGTCGAACGGACTTTTGGTAGAAGTCGGGGTTGGGCCAGTCCATGGCCGCTGGATCGTGCAAGTAATCGGCGGGATCGCTGCTGAGTTGGTCGACGCCGATACTGCGATTGATGATCGCCAGCGCTCCAGCGCCGTGACTGGCGCCGCGATCGCTGAGGATCGCAGCCAGATTCTTGTCCGCCAGCTCCACGACGTCGGTGAACTGATTGTAGTCGATACTGCTGCGCTGGCCGAACAGCGGGTGATAGTCACCGCCGTCTAGATTCATCCTGCGCCCTGCCAGTTGGTAGAAGTTCGTGGCTCGCTTTTCGGCGACCATGATGATGCGGCCGTCGCGCATGAACGCAGGCGTCAGCTCCTGATTGAGCAAGAAGGTCAGCTGCCGCACGTTGCCGTCTTCGAGCACGTAGAGATTGGCGTTCAACTTCGACGGGTCGGCGGGTGTTCGTGTCGGCCCGTGGTAGCCGATGCGCTCGACGTTCATCGTGTTGCCTCGGGTCGAGGTGAACACGATGCGCCCGTCCGAGGCGAATGCTGGATCGAAGTTGTGAATCAGCTCCCCACGGTCGTCATAGGGGTCTCCACTGTCCAGTGTGGGCGTGCGATCGATCGTGGGCTCGACTTGACAGCTACCGTCTGCCTCGACCACGTAGATGCGGTAAGCCGCATCGGCTCCCGTCCGTGCAGAAAACGCGATGCGCTGGCCATCCCACGAGACTGCGGGCCTGCGTGCCTGACTGGTGGTCGGGTCGAGACCGCACAGCTGGGACAAGCTGGTTTCGCTGGTGAGTGTCAGGCTCCCGTCGACTCCCAGTTGTACCGCGTGCCGAACGACTTCGGCGCCCGCCGTGAAGTCGGCGTAATCTTGGGGGGCCTCGTGGCCGCTATGTGGCGGCCGCCTCACGTAGACAATGGCGGTGAGCCCCAGTGCCGACTGCATGCGTTCCGCCTTCTCGAGCTCGAACCAGGTGCTGATCACACAGTACGGGTCCTGCTCGTCGAGCGGACCGTTTGTCGCGGCTTCGGCATCGCAAGCGCTAGGATCGCCGCCCGAGCCGAAGAGCGATCCGCCTCGATGTAGGATACCCCCCTCCTCCAGCAGCAGGTTCTTTTTGACCAGCCTGCTGCTGTTGACGTTGGGCGCCTCGAGCGCCAGCTGTTCGAGCGAAAGCTCGTAGTTCGTGCGACTGGCGGGCAACCCGAAATGACCACCGCTTCCCCCGCGCAGCCGATAATCATGAAACATCGTCGGGGAGTGGCAGCCGAGCATCATGCATCCGCGCTTGACCAGCATGGGCTGTACTCGGCTCTCGAAAAAGAAGAAGCCGGGATCCGTCGGCACGTTGGTGGGCCCACCCTTGAGCTCGGCCCAACTTTGAATGCTTTGATAGTCGGGATCGTTGATGGAGGTGAAGATCGTGCCTCCCTCGTGGTAGGTGCCACCTTGGCTGGGCTCGAGCCCGCGTCTGAGGATTTCGCTGTTTTGCGTCGTGGTGGAGACGTAGTCACCCGCAGCAAAATAGTTCCAGCGCTTCTGCTCTTCTGTCTCGCCGCAGGTCAGGTACAGCGAATTGGCAGGCGAGCCATGGCAGTTGCCGGCCGCGCAGTTCTTCGTCAGTACCGGGTTCACTTTGCTTGCGAACTGCGCGTAGTCTTCGCTGCTGGGCTCCACGTTGGGATCGAACAGCGCATCGCGCCCGAGCGTCGCTGAGCACGGTGCAAATTCGTACTCTACGGTATCTGGAGGAGCGTTGTTTTCGGTTGCACCCCCTTCGATCCATTGGCTCAAGATGATGTAAGACTGCGCCGAGAAATCCAGAGGCGAGAACCCGGCATGGCCGATGTCGGTGGTGACGAAACGTGGCTCGGAGTCATCCCACGATGTCAGCCTGATTTGGTAGGGCGGCAGCACCTTCAGCAGGAGCCCCGGCTCTCCGTAAGGGCCGTATTTGACCAGTAAATCGCGACGCTTGTTCAAATTGGCGTAACTGGTCAGATCGAGATTGCCGAGCACGTTGCCCCTGTCGTCCACCATTTGATGGCAGGCAGACAGGCTCGAGCTCGGCGTACAAGAGGCATTGATGATGGGCTCGATCTGGCGCTGATAGAAGGTGCTGCGCTCGGGCTTTTCGTTGCGCTCGCAGCTTGCGGCGCTCACTACGGCTATTGCGATCGAGGTGGCGAGTAGCGTGCGCGAGGTCCGTCGCATTAGGCAAATCTTAGCATTCGCTCCGCCCTACCGGAGAGCTTTCGGCGAGAGCTCAGAAGCGCTGTAGGGCAATGCGTGCCGCATCCCGCACGTATTGGTCCGGATCGTCGAGAGCGGCGCTCACGGCGTCCCTCGAGCTGGCGTCGGCTATGCGGCCGAGCGCGGCCACTGCGGCTGCGCGCACGGAGGCCTCTGGTTCGCTGTCTGGGGACGTCAAAAGAATTAGGCCGACCACCGCGTCGCTCGCGCGCATGGCACCCAAGGTGCGAGCCGCACGCCGCCTGACCTCGTACGAGGGATCGTCGATCAGCTTTACGATGCTATCTACACCCGTGAAGACGTGGATGCGCAGCGCGCCTTCCAGGGCGGCTAGTCGTACGTTCGTGTCGCTGTCCGAGAGCGCAGCCGCTAGCTCACCGTTCGGACCTTGGTGATTGAGCCGTGTGAGGGCGCGAGCCGCGCTCAGCCGCACCATGGGTGACGTGTCCTCGACCAGCGCCTGGGCCACGTGTTTCACGCCTGCATGCACCAAGAATTCGCCCAGCGCTTCCGCGGCGTAGGCGCGCTGGCGCTCATCACTCGATTGGTGCAGCGTCGTGACTACCTCCGAATACACTTCGCCGGGGCCGAATACACCAAAGATGCGCCGCCGCAGCCACCAGGCCGCGATTTCGCGAGTCTTCGCGTTGTTGTTCCAGAGCAGGCGTTTGACCCCAGGGATGCAGTCGAGGCACTCGACTCGCTCGCCATGCTCGAGCACCTTCCAGATGCGGCTCGGCGACACGTTGCCCATGGTGACTGCCTTGATGGAAGCCGGCGTGCTCAAATCTTCCAGCGAATCGGGGTGCAGGTGCTGATAAACACTGGCGCGCCCGTCGTGCACGTTACGGGTTTCGTCGTCGGCAAGCACCAACGACGAGGTCATTCCGAGTACGCCCAAGGCGGCAATGAAGCTAGCAATCGTTTTGGCTTTGAGCTGCATGGTCTTCTCCGGCTTCTCGTCGCTACTTGATCAGGGGGTCCATGGCGTAGGGTTGGAACGCCGTATTTTGGCGCGAGTAATACTGACCGCCCATGTCGATGGCGCGGATCAGCTTGACCAGCTCTTCGCGTGGCAGGCCCACTTCGGCTGCGTGGTCCGTGCGCGTTCCCGACAGGCCCTCATGGCTGAAGGCCTCGCCCAGGGCCCAGGCATGCACCTCCGAATTCTTCGACGAGGTGATGTTGAGCTTCTCGATGAGGGCGCTGCCGCGAGCGTCACTGGGAATGCCCCACTTCGGAGGAATCTCGCCGGTGACGGTGAGATCATCCATTTCCATCTCCATCGCCGCGGGATAGAAGATGGAGACGTACGAGGCGGGCCACGGCTTGGTTTCGTTGTCGTAGGTGACGGTGATCGGGCGATCCGTCAGATCCAGACGCGGAATCTCGTAGGTGGTCGTGGTCTCCCCCTCGGTCATGCTGACCGAGTAGAAGGTCTGAGCACCACTGCCGTTCGTCGTCTCGTTGTGGCAAGAGACGCAGTACTGATTGAAGATTTGCTGAATTTCGTTGGCATTGCCCGCGTCGTTGGCGGCAGCCCACGGATACTCGGTGCGATCCATGACCGGGATCATGAAATCTTCCGGGCCTGCTCCGACCGCCGCCGGCAATTGCTGCTCGGAGATGCGAAACGGCTTGGCTCGATCTTCGTGGCAGCCGCCGCACTGGCGGTCTTCGCCCGGCATACCTTGAATCCAGGTGGTTTGATTGCGGATCGCCAGATCGAATTCGTCGACGGCCTGAAGGTGCACCGGGATGAACGGAGGAATTTCTGCGCTCCAGGAGCCGTCGGAGTAGACGCGGGCCTCGCCGAGCAGTGCGGCGCCTTCGGCCATCGTCAACCCGAACATCGTGGTTCCGGGTGCGGCTTCGCTGGAGAAGCCTTCGATGATGCGTACTTTGACTGCTTTGGCTAGTGCTTCGTTCATCGGAGTGCCATCGAACTGCGCACCCGACACGGTTTCGCCGTGCAGCGAGAACAGCGACGTTTGGGCAATGTCGACCGAACCGAAGGTTGTCGGGATGGTCGAGTCCTGACTACTCTGCACCGACGGGATCACCCTCGGCTCGTCTCGCTTGACGACCGGCTTCGCGTAGAGCTCCCAGGTCCCTTGATGGTTGACGATGTGCTGGTTCGAGCGAGTGGCGCTGTCGAACACGTAAATCCCGAAATCCGGAGGAGTCAGACTGAGCTCATTGGTTTCGTTCACCACGCCGTCCGCCCAACTGCTCAAGATGCGCCCATTGGGTAGAACGGTCGGACTGCGATAGCGACCAACCGGCGACCGCTCTTCATTTCGCGGCACCGACAGCGTCAGCACCTGGACCTCCGCCGTTTCTTCGTTGGGGCGCTCGGCATCGCTGCGCGCATCGACCATCACTAGAGCTCCGGCCTGAATCGTGTTTTCACGCGACGTGGCAACGGCGACGAAGGTATTGGGAGTCGTCCCCTCCGAGACCTGGATCAAAGAGTTGGCCGGCTTGCCGTGCTGGCCCGCCAATGCCGTCATTTGCGTGCAGTCCGGATTCATCGCGAACAGCTTCACGTCGTTGACGTTCTCCAGGTGCTCCCAACGAGAGAAGCCAATGCGGCCGTCCGAAAGCGGAAACAGGTCGATGGTGTGCGACAGGTTTTGCGAGCAGAGTTTGAGATCGGCCTCGCCACCTTCGAGAGTCATGGTGGCGACCTGCGTCACGATCGCGGCATGGTTGTACTCGTCCGCCCGGGTTCCCATTTCCGTGTAGGCGGTGTCGGTGATGAATGCGATGCGTTCACCGGGTAGCCAAATCGCGTGCAGCTGATCGAACTCGCTATTCGTCAACTGGTGAACCTCGAACTCGCTGTTGGCGTCAGGCTCGAGGCTTGCCCAATAAATGTTGTAGCTATCGCTCGCATCGCGCTTCATCGAGAACAAGACTTTTGTCGCGTCGTAGCTCACGTCGACGCTGGCGATGTCGGCGGTCTTTTCGTGCGCGATGATGTTGGCGATGTCGCCGGTCGTGAGGTTCAAGAGCTCCAAGCGAGCGCCTGGGACGTAGCGCTTGTAATCCATCACCTGGCCCATGCCTCCAGCGACGTTGATCTCGACCGTATCGCCGTTCTTCACGGTGTGCTGCCGGACGGCGTACACGATTTGGCTCACCTGGGTGTCCGACGCATCGGGCTCGGACTTGTCCGAGTTCCCGCAGCTCAACGTCGCTAGAGCCGGCAAGGCGAGCCATGGGAGCAGGGGACCACCCAACCAGCTACCGCATCTGAACGTTCGAGCCATTTTCGGTTTCCTCCGCATCACGTGTGCCCCGCCGATAAGCAATGGCAGACTGACAGAATCCTCAAGCACGATCCGAGCCAGCAGCTATTATCAATCATTCTCACAGTTTAACTGGTGATTGTAGAGGGTGTTTGCCCCCACGGCCGGACGAGCGTGGGGGAACTGGACCCCGAGCTAGTTTTTCGGGGTAGGATGGCAAACTACCTCGAAAACACTCCACAAAAGGCGCTAGGGTCGACACGCCGTGCCCGAGCTCAAGTTCGACGACAAAGGTTTATTGGTCGCCATTGCCCAGGACCGGCTGAGCGGCGAGGTGCGAATGGTCGCATGGATGAACCGCGAGGCGCTAGACCGGACCCTCGAGACCGGGCTCGCAACGTTTTACAGTCGTTCGCGCCAGGCGCTGTGGGTGAAGGGCGAGAGCAGCGGGAACCATCTGCGTGTGCACGCGGTGACGGCGGATTGCGATGGCGACGCGCTGATCTTGAGCGTGACCGCCGAGGGCCCGTCGTGTCACACAGGGGCGCGGAACTGCTTCTTCAATCCGGTGGACCGGTCGAAGGGATCCGGTGAGGACACCACCGCGGCGCCACTCCTACCCATCCTCACACAGCTCGAGCGCACCATCGACGAACGCGCCGAGAGCACGAGCGCGAAGAGCTACACCAAGTCGCTACTCGAAGGCGGAGCCGAACGAATCAGCGGGAAAATTACAGAAGAAGCCGGCGAGCTCGCCGACGCTATCCGTGGCGAAGCCTCCGAGCGGGTGGCCGCCGAAGCAGCGGATTTGCTCTTTCACGTGCTCGTAGGCCTCAGGTCGCGGGGCGTCGCATGGGATCAGGTTATTGAAGTGTTGAGGAGTCGGATGGGCGTGAGTGGTCACGTGGAAAAGGCTCGCCGCGCCCCGCCTCCGGTAACCTGAGAACTGTGTTTGACCCGGCTGCAAGTGCTGGATATCGTGAGGCCTGGGCCATACCCGTCACGAGAGTGAGTACCAGCCGGAAATGACCACGCAGGTCTTGGTTTTCGAGAGCGACGCCGCCTTTGCTCAGGAGCTCGAGGTGGGGCTCGCCGAGTACAATTGCCAAATCACGATCGTCGACGATGCGAACGCAGGACTCCAAGCTGCCGCAAACGAAAAGCCGGATTTGATCCTGCTGTCGATCGAGCTGCCGCGCATGAACGGCTTCTCGGTTTGTAACAAACTGAAGCGCGACGCGGCTTTGAAGGACGTTCCGCTCATCATCATGAGCAGCGACTCGACCGAGGAGACCTTCGAGCAGCATCGGCGTCTGCGCACCCGCGCCGAGGACTACGTTCACAAGCCCATTTCCGTTGGGGATCTGGTGGCGCACATCCAGGAGCTGCTGCCGCTGGAATCCAATAGCGAAGGCGAAGAGTCGATCATCATCGACGATGACATCGAGATTGAAGATGCCGAAGCGCTCGACGAGATCGACGACGACATCGAAATCGAAGAAGCCGAGGTGTCTTCCCCCGTGCGGGAGGCACCCGTCGATCAGGTCGATCAGGAGGTGGACGACTTCACCGAGCAGGCCTTCGGGGCCTTGATGGGTGGCGGCCCCCCCTCCACCGCGCCGGCGTCGGTCTCACCCGAGCCCTCAGTGAAGGCTCCGCCGGTGAACGACCTCGAGCTCGACGACGAGGAAGTCGAGATCGGTTCCTTGTCCCAGCCGCCCGCACCACCCAAGGCGGTGAGCGAACCTGCGGCGCCTGCATCCGCGGCCGGCATTGCCGAGCCCGAATCGTTGCGGTTCCCGTCGACGGCTCCCGCCGACGGCGAGGCGGCGCGCCGAGTGGTCGAGCTGGAGGAGCAGCTCAGCGCAGCCAATGAACGCATCGCGGACCTCGAGAACCAGGTACTGGCGAAGAAGCGTGCCGACGCCGAGATCGAACGTCTCGACAGGGAGGTGCAAGAACTTCGTCAAAAGCTGGCGTCGGGAAAGGGCGGCGGCTCCGCGCGCGAGTTCTTAGACCTTCGCGAGCAGCTCAACTCCAAGGACAAAGAGATCCTCGAAATTCGCGATCAGCTGAATCATCGAGAGAAAGAGCTTTTGTCCCTCAAGGACGGCGCGCTGGGCTTGGAGCGAGAAAAAGCCGATCTAGAGGACAAGGTTCTCGAGTTCGAGCGCAAGCTCACCGAGCTGACACGCACCAACGATGCTCTGCGAGACGACAAAGAGCAGGCGAGCAAACGCGCGGACGACTTCAAGCGCAAAGCGGACAAGCTCAAAGGCGAGCTGGACGCGAAGGCCAAGCAAGCCGAGGAGCTGGCGAGCAAACACCACGAAGAGCTGCTCGCGTTAGAGAACGCACGCATCGCGTTGATCGAGACACATCAGCGAGATCTCGAGCAACTCAGCAGCGAAGCCGAGAGCCGTTTGAGTCAGGCGGTCGAGGCGGCACGAGCCGAAGCACAGCAACAGGCGCGCGAGGACGCGCAACGCGAGGCAGAGGCGCAGAAGGTCGAGGCTTTGCGTCAGCGCGAAGCGGAGCTCAAGGCCGAGCACGATGCCAAAATGGCGGCTCTGCATCGAGCCAACGAGGAGTCGCTGGGCAAGCTGCGCGCCGAGCAAGAGCAAGCGTCTCGAGAAGCGAGTGAGGCTGCCGCGCGCGCCCTGCGTGAGCGTGAAGCAGAGCTCAAGGCGGAGCTCGAGCAGCGCGTATCGGAACTGACGCAAGCCAAGGCCGAAAGCGAGGCCAGTCGGGACGGGAAGATCGCCGCGCTGGAGGCCGAGCTCCGCACGCGTACGGAAGAGCGCGACAGCGCACAAACGCTTGCCGCGGAACGCGAACAAGCCAACGCGTCGCTCCAAGCCGAAATTGCCGATCTGTCGAGGCAGCGTGACAGTGCCCAGGCGACCATCAGCGACCAAAAACAACGCATCGAAGCCCTGGACGCGGCGCTTTCGGAACAGAACGAAGAGTTCGCGGAGGTTACCGCCAAACTTCAGGAGCGCGAGACGAGCATGGCGGCACTGGAAGCCGACCTGGCTGCAACACGCCAGCACCTGAGCGAAGCCACGGCGGCCATCGACGGCGAAAAGGCCAAGATGGAGCGCGCGCGACACAAGTGGAACGAGGACCGGGCATCGCTCGAGCGGGCTAAAGATGCCCTGGCGGTTGCGCTGGCTCAGCTCGAAGAAACCGAGACGCGCACGCTCGACTGATCACGCTCGATCAATCAGCCTTCGAAGCGTTGCCAGGTGCCCTTGAGCAAGCGTTCGTGGGGTACGAACCTGGCCTTGTAGAGCATGCGGTCGCAATCGGCGATGTACAGACCCAGGTACAAGTGCCTGAGCCCCCAGCTCTTGCACAGCTCTAGCTGCTTCAAAATCGAATAGGTCCCAATGCTGAAGCGCGAGTAGCTCGGATCGAAACAGCAATACACGGCGGAAATCGAACGTGCGCCGCGATCGGATATGGCCACGCCAATCAATACTCCGTCGAGGACGAAGCGAAGCTCGAAGCTATCGCAGCAAGTGCTCACCAAGAAATCGCGATAGCCTTCTTGATCGATAGGGGGCTGGCCGTCGTCGAGGCGACGGCCCTGTTTGTGGATGTTGTAGAGTTCGACGCGGCGAGCGTCGACGGTGGGTGGGCCGATCGAAACGTCGAGCTCGCGATCGCCTCGTTGCAACACGCGCCGATGGCCGCGTGAAAACTTGAATTCGAAAGCGTCGAGGCGAATCGGCTCGCACGCGTCGCAACTGGGGCACGCCGTTCGATACAGCACGAAGCCCTGGCGTCTATCGCCGGCGGCGAGACGTGCGTCGAGCTCTTCGCGATCCAGCGGGCGCGACGGGAGCCTGAGCGGCATGCGGGCGGTCCGATGGCTCAGGTAGGGGCAGCGCTGCGCCTTGTCGTAGACAATCAGCTCCGGCGGAGTACCTGGAAGCAGACGGGGGACGCTCACTGGCTTCAGAATAGCCGTCCGCGGCGCGAAGTGCACTCACCACGTCGAATCCAGCTTAAAATGCCTCGGTCAACACCAGCTCGCACCAGCGGAGCATCAGCGAAGTAAACCTTTGTCCGGACGCTTGGGCCATCTGTTGGACCTCGTCATGGCTGAGCTCGGCATCGGAAAGTCCTGCTGCCAAATTGCTGATGAGGCTGATTGCCGCGACGCGGACGCCCAGCTGCCTGAGGGCGATCGTTTCGAGCACGGTGCTCATACCGACGGCGTCCGCCCCTAACCGCGCCAGCATGCGGATTTCTGCGGGTGTCTCGTAGCTGGGGCCGACTACCCCAGCGTAAACGCCGCGTTTCAACTCGAAGCCGAGCTCGCTTGCCGCTTGCCTTGCCAGGGCGCCGAGCGCAGGGTCGTAAGCTCGGGTCATGTCAGGGAAGCGCGGACCCGAAACCACCTCGCCAACCAGCGGGTTCGCACCAGTTAGGTTCAGGTGATCGTCGATGAGCATCAAGTCGCCCGCAGCGAGACTTTCGCCGAGCCCCCCTGCGGCGTTGGTCAATAGCACCGCTCGAACGCCGAGCTGGGCTAGCAGCCTGACGCCAAACACGACCACCTCGGGTCGATGCCCTTCGTAGAGGTGGGCTCGCCCGCTCAGACAGGCGACGGGTTGGTTGGCGATGGAGCCCAACCAAAGCTGGCCCGCATGACCGCTGACCGTCGTGGGCGGCATGCCCGGAATGTCCGCGTAGCTGACGGCATGTGCTTCCGACAAGCTCCGCACGAAATCACCCAGCCCTGAACCGAGCACGATCCCGAGCACGGGCCTGGTCCCCTGTTCAGTGAGGTGGTGCACTGCCGCGCTCAACTGCGTTTGGAGGCTCACCGCTTACTCCTTAGATGACCGCGGTCGAAAGGCCAAGGGATCCCTTTTGTGGGGGCGGCGGGCGATTGCCTGGTTGCGATCGACGCCTCTCTTCATTACGAGTGTCAGCTCGAGAAGACCATGGCGAGCAAATTTTCCGAGTTTTTGGCTGCAAACAAGATTGACCCGCGACGAGTCGTCGCTGCCTCCAAGAAGCTGGAGTCGCTGCGCCCCGAAGATCGCAAATTGCGATTGGCCAGGCGCAAGGGCTCGGGAGACAAGCCTGCTGAGGGTGCCGAAAAACCAGCGAAGCCTCGCAGTGGGAGAGCTGTGACTCCGGTGCTGCTGCGTCGCGTCGAAGCTGGCGGCAAGGTCACGGGCCCAGCCAAGCAGAAACTGCTGCGTGCGGTGAACTCGATTCTCGAGCAGCGCAAGAAAGATCCAGTCGAGCTCCGAGCTCTCTTCTGATTTTCTGACATTTCCGTGATTTTTTGCGTCGCCGAGGCGCGGTCGTACGAGGCGGAAATGAACGCTCCGGTCCGACCGTGCACCGAACACTGGGATGCTCGGCGTTACGCCTCACCCGTTTTCCGCACAGCGGTGGGTAGCACCGTCACTCACACCGACTGTCCAGTGGGGGGGCTGCGCGTCGACTCGTGGCTGGAGGGTTCAGCGTCGGGCTTTTGAGCCACGGCCGAGCCGCGAGCAGCAGCGATCCACCGGTCACTCAGGGGCGATGGCAGCGCGGAACGAGCCGGAGGCGGAGGGTCGCGCTACCCTAACGCGGGTGGACGTTGACGAGGATGTCGTCCAGCGCTGCAAGGAGGGCGACCGCGCTGCGTTCGTCACGTTGTTTCGCAAGCATCGGCTCGATGTAGCGCGGCTGATCCACCGCATGCTGGGCCCCAGCATCGAAGTCGAAGATCTCGTGCAGGAGGTCTTCTTGCAGGTGCATCGCAGCGTCGCGGCTTTTCGGGGGACGTCGCGGTTTTCCACCTGGCTCTATCGAGTCACGGTCAACGTCGTGTTGATGCATCGGCGCGCTCAACGCAGCCGACCCAGCTTGTCGCAAGATAGCGAGGCGCCTCCGGCAATCGACGGGCGGCCGCTCCCGGACGATCTGGTCGCGCGCGATGCGCGCATACGCGCCTTCTACCGGGTGCTCGATCGCTTGAGCGAGAAGAAGCGCACGGTTTTCATCCTGCACGAAATCGAGGGCATGCTCCCCGCTGAAATCGCCACGTTGGTCGGTGCCCCGGTTCTGACGGTGAGAACACGGCTGTTTTACGCGAGGCGAGAAGTCATCGACCTGTTGAGCGAGGAACCCGAGCTGCGAGCGCTCTCGTCCGAGCTCGAAGCGCGCAGCGCCGCACGCTCCCGCCCCACGAGAGAGCCGGCATGACGCGGCCAGGCCGGGACTCGAAAGCCGTGTTGAGGCAGCTCGTGGTCGATGTGCAGCGCTCGGAGCCGCCGGAAGTCGACTGGGAGCGGTTGGAGGCGCGCCTCGTAGCGAAGGTCGAAGGTCAGCCCGCTGTCGCCCAGCGTCCGCGTGCTGGCTCGGGGATGTCTTGGCTACTGGCGGCGCTGGCGCTCGGTGTGCTCGGGTTGGTGCTGGCAGAGCTGCTGGTTGCGCCAGAGTCAGGCGACGACGCAGCGTTCGTCGCCGAAGAGGCAGCACCGATCGAATCGGGAACGCCCACCGATGGAGAAACGTTGGAGGTGGGTGAGCGCATCGTGGCCAAAGACCGACCCGTTACCGTCAAGCATCGGGGCTTGGCCGAATGGATGCTCGCACCCGGCAGTGCCAGCGAGATCAAGGCGCTGCGGCCTGCGGTCGTGGTGCAGTTGCAGTCCGGCCTGCTGAGTGCACACGTGGTCCCCAGTGCTCGCAGCGAGAGCTTCGTTGTCGAGGCTGGAGGGCTCAGGGTCAGCGTCCGCGGTACCGTGTTCTCCGTAGAACGCGTGGGGGAGCACGTGCTGGTGGAGGTCAAAGAGGGCACGGTCGCCGTCGCACAGCTGGGGGATGCCGAAGAAACCTTGCTGGTCGGTCCTGCTTCGGGGCGTTTCCTTTCGACGGGGGAGCGCGCGGGCACGGCATTGCACACCAAGGGTCGCGTGAAGCGTCGCAGTGCACCTATTGAACCTGACAATCAGGTCAATGCCCCAGCGGCGTCCAGCCCGAACACGGCCGCCGACTTGCAGCAAGAGCCCACTTTCGAAGAGGTCGAACGCGGGCTATCGGTGGTCGAAGCGTCGCTGGGGAGCTGTCTAGGCAAGCACACCGGTCGAGGGGAGGCGGTCACGCTCTCTCTGAAGACTCGGGTGACGCTCAAGGTGCAACCCGATGGCACTCTCGGTCGCTACCGCTTCGTGCCGCCCTTGGCACCGACCGTCGCCGAATGTTTCCGAGCCGAGGTGAATCAGGTGAGCTTCGCGCCCTCCGTTGCCGGTGCGCATATCATTCGTGATCTCGAGATTTCTCCCTGAGCCGACGCTCATTGGCGCCGCAGCACGACCGCGCGCCGTTCATCGATGAGCCAACGAAGGCTGGACTCGTCATCGAGGATCAGCCTGAGCTCATCGGTCTGGCCCTGCCGATCGACGACGGCAAGGCGGACTTTTTTCTGGTGTACGCCCACGACGCGGTAGGTGGCGCTGCGCGGCTCCTCGGCGGGGATAGCCACCGTCAATTCGGTACCAGCGAACTCGAAGCTGGTTCCACGCGCCCAGCCGCTAGCGGCAGCGACGTCCTCGTCTTCGAAATTCTCGACGGATTCACCCATCCAACGACCTTCCAGCGTGCGCTGGACGGGGTGCCCGCAGGCAGTCGCGGTTAGCAGGGACCCCACCATGAGCGCTGGTATTGCCCAGAACTTTTCGATCGAACCGGTCACACCGAAAGTGTACGAAGTCACGCCTACATTAGACTATATTTTGTCATTGCAGTGTCGCGGTAATCGTCAGCGCAGGTCGCTGCAGCAACGGGTTCCTAGGCTGTAATCGAAGTACTCGGGCGGGTGCGAGCTGATGGCCGCGTCGCAACCGGCTTTGGTGGCTCGAGAGAAAAAGCCGCCAACGAACGTGCCGTCAGGGTCGGCGATCCACTCGTCGAGGTTGCCGACCATGTCGTAGATGGCGTCGTTGCCCCACGTGCTCTTGCATCCACTCGTCTCGCCCGTCCGACGCAAGAGCGGATCGCCGTGATCGTGCGCCGTGTTGAGGCGCGGGTCGGTATGATGAATGCTCGCGTTGCCGTGCAGCAGCGAGGCGGGATGTGCCGGGCGGTGCACATTGCACGTGTCGGCCTGGTAGCTCGGCCCGTAGGGGTATTTGTGGCCCTGCTCTCCTTTGCAAGCGGTCAGCCACTCGTCGTGAGTGCAGAGCCGCTTGCCGGCATTGGCGCAGGCGCGAGCGGCCACGTCCAGGCTCAGGTAGCCGCTGGGCACCACGCCGCGTTGGGAGACAGCGCGGATGTCGAACGGTTCGCTGAGCTGCCACGCCGGTGGCTCGGGCACTTCCAGAGCGCGGCCCAACGCGGTTTTCGAGCGCGCGGAGCGCTGGCGCCAGTGATCGAAGGTGGCGCGCACGCGCTCGGGCTTCGGATGATAATACGGGGACAAGCTGCGCCCCTGCGCATCGACGAGGCTGGTTTCGTAGCGGTCGATGCAAAATGTCCGCTTGACCTCCACCATCTCTGGTCCGCAGCGGCCCGCCGGCAGCCCGACTTGGCCCAGCTCGGGAAATGGCGCCGAGGGTGGAGCAACGTCGCCCGCATCGGGCAGAAACAATAGCCGCGGCACGTCTGGCGGCACGGCATTGATGCTTGGGGTGGGGGTGGAGGCGCGCGCAGACGCAGCCGGAGCAGGGGGCTCCTCGCGGTCACACCCAAGCGCCAGCGACGAGCCGACGAGCAGCGCGGCCGCTCGGGGCCAGGGCGTGCGAAACCAGAGTCTCACGCTCCCATGCTTAGCGCGGCCGGCGAGGGGTCCGGCAAGCTATCTTGGCTATTTGCCTCGATAAACGATGAGACCGTGGGTCAAATCGTAGGGCGACACCGCGACCCGCACGCGATCTCCAGGAAGCACACGAATGTGATGTCGCCGCATGCGGCCTGATAGCTGCGCTCGGACAATGGCTCCGCCCTGATCGACCTTGATGTTGTACTGGCCGCCACCCAGGGCATCTTGGATGACACCCTCCATCTCCAAAAGGTCGCCTTTGCTCATACGTGCTTACACCTGTCCACGGGCCAGGCGGAAGCTGACATAAGGCGTGCCGCAGCGCAAGCCGATGCTTCGGGCCATTTCTCGCGATCTGGCGGGCCGAACCAGGCCTGGCAGCAGGCGATGGGGCTGGCGTATTGGCCAGTCGTCCGCAGAACGCGTTGCCGCTGGGGCAGCGGGCAACTCGTGCTATGGCATGGCCGCCCGCGCGGGTTTCATGACGTTTGGAGTGAGCATTTTCGATTACAACGGCGTGCTCGTCGATGACGAGGCGGTCCACCTTGCCGCCTTCCGCGAGGCGTTGGCTCCGCTTGGGGTTTCGGTGGACGAAGGGGCTTACTGGCAGCGCTACATCGGCTTCGACGACCGAGAAGGATTTGCCGCCATCCTGGCGGACGCGGGTAGACCCGCATCCGACGAGCTGATCGAAGAGCTCGTGCGCCGCAAGCAGCCGCTTTATCTCGAACGAGCGCGCCGTGAGCTCAAGAGCTTCAGCGGCGCCAGCGAGCTACTGCGTGGTCGAAGCGCTCGCGGTCCGGTGGTGGTCGTATCCGGGGCGCTAAAAAACGAGATTCACTTGGGCCTCGAGTGGCTCGGGGTGACCGACCGGGTGGCGCACGTGGTGTCCGCTGAAGACACGCGCGCTTCCAAGCCCGATCCCGAAGGCTACTTGTTGGCGTGCACTTGGCTCGAAAGCCATGGCTGGCCCGATTGCCGTAAAGACGCGGTCGTCTTCGAAGATTCGCTGGCTGGCATCGCAGCGGCGAAAGCCGCCGGGCTCTGCTGCGTGGCGGTGGCCCATAGTTACTCGGCAGAAGAACTCAAAGCTACCGAGGCTGACCTGGTGGTCGACCACATTGGACAGATCGATGAAGCTAGCCTCGAGGCGCTCTACGCTCAGATTGCTCATTAGCGGTCTCGCGCTCTGCTTTGCATCGTCCTTGGCAGAAGCAGCGCCCCGAGAGTCGAAGGCCATTCGGCTACCCGGCGGCAACCTGGGGTGGCGTGATTCGGGCCTGGGCGCCGTGCGGGGTCTGACGGTCGGGCCGCTCGAGAGCGCTCACCATCCCAATCGAGGCTACGGGACCGAAGCATCTGCGCTGGCCATGCGTGATGCCAAGGTGTTCGGTGCCAATTGGGTGAGCATCACGCCGTTCGGTCGCGTGTACGACCTTGCGCCCACGGGGGTGTCACTGAGCTATGAAACGCCCTACCGTGAAAACCGGCGCGCCGTGGCCAGCGCTATTCGGCAAGCGCACGAGGCCGGGTTGAAGGTCATGCTGGTGCCGCACCTGTGGGTCGAAACCGGGGAGTGGCGCGGGTTCATCGATCCAGGCAACGATGCCGCCTGGTCGGTCTGGTCCAAGGGCTACCGGCGTTTCATTCGGGAATGGGCCGGCTTGGCGCGCGACAACGCCGTCGAGATGCTGGTGATGGGAGTCGAGCTGCGAAGCTGGGTTACTGGGGTTCACGCGGCCAGCTTCAGCGCCCTGATTGGCGAGATCAGGCAGACGTACCCGGGGCTATTGACCTACGCGGCCAACTGGGACGACGTGCATGACACGGTCATCTGGGGTGAGCTCGACGTGATCGGAGTCAACGCGTTTTTCCCGTTGGCGCGAGAAAAAAACGCTGCGCTCGAAGAGCTGCGAGGTGAGAGCGAACGCATCGCGGGTGAGCTCGAAGCCCTGTCTCGGCTTTGGAGGCGACCCATTTTGTTCACCGAGTTCGGCTACACCACGCGCGCCGACCCAGCGTTGGAACCCTGGTTGTGGCCAGAACACTTATCGAACGTCGTCCCGGACGAGCTGGCGCAGGCTGACGCGTATCGCGCACTTTTGGGGGCTTTCATCGATCGCCCCTGGTTTGCCGGTGGTTTCGTGTGGCGCGTCTTCTCCGATCCGTACGACTTGTCGCAGGAACCGGCTTGGGGCTTCTCACCGAAAGGCAAGCTTGCCGAATTGGTTTTGAAAGATGCTTTCCGAGCACATTGGGCCAGCGATGGCGCACGCAGCCTTGGGTCGGCCTTGGTTCGAAGGTCAGCGACCAGCGTGCACTTGGTTGGTATGAACCCATGAGTGCGCCGACGTGGCTCCTTTCATGACAGTGCTTCATGCCGGTTGTTTCCCGGTCAGTTCCTCGCGATGCGAGCTATAATCGTCGGTCCGTGCGAACCCCTGTGAAGAGTCGGGTGGTCCTGAGGCTGGCGGGCTGTTTCGGTGCCTCGATGATCGTGTTGACGAGCTGCGGCTTCTCGCCTGACGACGACGCCTTGTTCGACGAGCCGGGCGGACGAGCATCGACGGGAGTGAGCTCGTCGACATCCACCGGCACGAGCTCGGCAGGAGCCGTCACCTCCGGCGGCACGGGCGGGGTCGGGCAAGGCAGCGGAGGAGTTGGTGCTGGCGGAGGTGGCACTGGTGGGGTGGGCACTGGTGGAGTGGGCACTGGTGGAGTGAGCACTGGCGGAGTGAGCACTGGCACCGGTGGCTCGAGCACAGGTGGCGCGGAGGCTACGGGCGGAAGTCCCTCCAGTGATGGCAGCATGGGCACGGGCGGTATGGAAGGCACGGGCGGCTCGGGTACGGGAGGCTCGGGCACG
>CBFGRJ010000028.1:0-32970 GCA_965651135.1 uncultured Myxococcales bacterium | reverse complement strand
ATGCCAGCCGCAGGCTGACTAACAGTTTGCCCCTCCTAGCAAGCATGTGGCACGATATCCTACATTCACCCACTGCTGCTAGCGAGGCGCGGCACTGGTGCCGGGCCGTCGACACCAAAAGCCACCGAGAGTGATCGCACCCTTCGGAGAAGCCACAGTATGAAGCCCAATGTCTGGTACTTGCTCATCCTCGTCCCTCTGGCGGTCTTGGCCGCAAGTGCTGAAATCGGAGCTCAATTGGTCATCTTAGGTCTCACTCTCGGCATCTTTTTCGGAACGCTGTCCCTCGGGCGCCCAGCCGCTGGGGACGCGACAACCACTCATCCCGGTCACTGAAGCGCGCAGACGGTAACGATGCGCCGCATTCTAAGCGGCCAGGCGAGATGGCGGCGCCCCGGCTGAAGTCCATCGACGAATTCTCGCTGCACGATGTCGAGGCGCTGCGCCTGATACTCCGCGGCGGCTCGGTCATCGACTGGCACCGCCTGAACTTCGACGGGCCGGCCCAAGCCCGGCGCTTCGTCCGAAATCACGAGCTCGACCTGGACGATCCGGAGGACGTCGAGTTCATCGAGCGCATCAAGCGCGATGCCATTTCGTATCTGCGCCGGCACTTCTCGTTTGCCATCCCCAAGCCGGTGGAACGCGCCTCGTTGCTCGACCTGTTGATGATGGCCTCGGGCAAGGGGCACCGGCAATTGTGCGCGTGCACCATTCTGAAAACCATTCACATCATGGATCACCTCGCGGGCCGCGAGCTTCTGTTCACGCTACCCGTGAGCGACCGTGACCTGTTCCACTTGGTCGAAGAAAAGGTGTATCGCGTCGTCGGCACGATGCTGAGCGAGGGGTTCCCCATCACCGAGTTCATCGGCGGGCGCAAGAACCTGGATTCGACTTACACCAAGCTTTTGAGCAAGCCGGAAGCCACTGCCGCGGCTTTGTACGACAAGCTTCGCTTCCGCATCGTGACCCGGACGCGGGACGACATCTTGCCCGTGCTGCTGTACCTGACCGAGCAGCTATTCCCGTTCAACTACGTCGTCCCGAAAGAAAGCACGAACACCATCTTCCATTTTCGCAGCTACTGCGATGAGCACCCGCACCTTCGGCAGATGACCGATAAGTTCCAGGGTGAGCTCGACGACACCCTGACGCCGGGCGACAACCGCTTCAGCGCCCCGACCTACCGAGTGATCCACTTCGTCGCCGACGTCCCGGTACGCGTGCCGGGCGATATCATGGCACTCGCCCCACCCGGCTCGAAAAAGCTCGGCCCCATCGTGTATATGCTGTGTGAATTCCAGATCTTGGACGCTGAGACCGAAGCTCAGAACGAAGGGGGCGAGGCCAGCCACGAGGCCTACAAGCGACGCCAAAAGGAGGCCGTGTTTCGACGCCTGCGGCTTGGCGCCCGTAAGCCGAAGGACCCGAAGCGCTAAAAAAACGACACGAGGCCCGGCCCGAGTCAGATAGTCGGATCCGACGCGTCGAAAAATGCGGTAACACTCGGGTATGCGGCTCTCCAGCGCAAAGATCCCGAGCATTGCAGCAGAAATGGTGAGCCTGCTCGCCAAGGCCGGTGACATCGAAACCGATGCCCCCAAGGAGGTGCAGGCCGATCTCGAATCGGTACTCAACCAGTACGTGCGGGATGAGCAAGAGATCAACGAAAAGGCCAAAGATCTGCTGGCTGCCCGCGGCCTGCCTCAGAGCGAGTTCGCAAAACTCAAGCGCTTGGTCGCCGAAGATCGCAAGGTCAAACTGGGCGACGAGGCTATCGACTACCTGCTCGATCAATTGGTCGGCATGCTGATGTACTCGAGTCACGTGGAGGAGGTCTTCGCCGAAGACGTGCAACTGCGTTTGAAAATGCGCGGCCCTCTGCGCAAGGCTGCGCAAGAGGAACAGAAGCTGCAAGAAGCCGTGCGCGGGCAACTCAAGCACGTGCAAGAAGGCACCGCCGTTTGGGAAGTCGAGTATCAGCGCATGATGGACGACATCCGACGCCGCAAAGGCATGTAAAGCCCGGCCAATGCGCAGCATGACGGGCTACGGGGTCGGTGATGCGCCGCTGGGCGAGGGTCGACTCACCCTCGAAATCCGCGCTTTGAACCACCGTTTCGTCGACGTCCGCGTACGCTTGCCGGTCGAATTGTCGGACTACGCGTTCTATACCGAACAAAAGGCCAGGGATTTGTTGAGCCGCGGGCGCTTCGACATCGGCGTCCGCTTGGACGACGCCGCCCTGCCCCCGCCCAACCTCTCGATCGCGCGCGCGCGGTCCATCTACCTCGCCCTGAGCCGCCTGCGTGACGAGCTTGCGCCCGGCACCGAGCTGCCGATTTCGGCGGTCACCAGCATTCCCGAGCTGATTCAAGCCCCCTCGTCACTGGAATCGGAGCAGATTCAGAGCGCGCTCTGCGATGCCCTGCGAGCCGCGGTGGACCACCTCAACCGCATGCGCGAGCAAGAAGGCGCTGCGCTAGCCAGAGATCTCGAGCGCCGCGTGGCCTTGGTTCGCCAACTCTTGGGCCAAATCGCGGAGCAGGCTCAGCTCTTGGTGCCCCATCACCGTGCGCGCTTGAAAGAGCGCCTGGAGCGGTTGCTCAAAGACAACCACATCGCGATCGATGAAGGCCGCCTCGAGGTCGAGATCGCGCTCTTGGCCGACCGCACCGATATCACCGAAGAACTCGTGCGCCTGGCGAGCCATTTCGACCAGATCGAACGCCTGATTCACAGTGACGAATTGGTCGGCCGCCGACTAGACTTCTTGCTCCAAGAAGTGGGAAGAGAGGTCAACACAATCGGCGCAAAGAGTCAGGACGCAGGGCTGTCCCACGTGGTCGTCGAAATGAAGGCCGAGATAGAACGCATGCGAGAACAGGTCCAGAATGTCGAGTAGTCGCAGGCCCCTGCCGCTCATCGTGTCTTCGCCGTCCGGAGCAGGCAAAACGACGCTCACCAGCAGACTGCTGAAGCAAGTTCCCGATTTGGCATTCAGCGTCTCCCACACGACGCGAAAGCCGCGCGCGGGCGAGCAAGACGGGCGTGAATACCACTTCGTGGATCGGGCCACGTTCGCCAAGCTGGTGCACGAAGGTGAATTCTTGGAATGGGCCGAAGTCCACGACAACTTTTACGGCACTAGCCGCCGTGAGCTCACCAAGAACCAGCATCTGCGCGGCATCATCTTCGACATCGACCATCAGGGTGCTCGTCAGATCAAGTGCGCCGAACCCGATGCGGTCGCTATCTTCATTCTGCCGCCGAGCATGGCGATTCTCGAGGAGCGGTTGCGGGGCCGCGCCAGCGAAGACGAAGAAACGGTGCAGCGCCGCTTCGCCGTCGCCCGGAGAGAAATCGAACACTACGGGCTGTTCGATTACGTCCTGGTCAACGACGACCTGGAGGAGGCAACCGCGCAGCTCGTTTCGATTTTCCGTGCCGAAGAGTGCCGGCGGCGACGAGCCGCCCGCTTGGCAGAAGATTTGCTCGCCGAGGGTCGCGCGCTCGGCTCCCCCGCACTCCGCCCACGGGCCGGCGATTGATCGTCGGCAGCGCCGCGTGCTAAGGGCACGCTGACCATCATGCAGCGAGTGCTCGGCGTCATCGGCGGCAGCGGGGTATACGACGTGCCCGGGCTCACCCACATCAGTGAGCACGAGGTACGAACACCCTTCGGGGCCCCGAGCAGCAGCGTGATCGAAGGTCGGCTGGGAGAAGTCCGCCTTCTGTTCTTGCCGCGGCACGGCAAGAACCATCACCTTGCCCCTCACCAAATCAACTACCGGGCCAACGTCTGCGCGCTGAAGCTTTTGGGTGCCGAGCAATTGGTGAGCATTTCTGCCGTGGGCTCGATGAAAGAAGACATCCACCCCGGCGACGTGGTCATCGTCGATCAATACATCGATCTAACGAAGCGGCGCGAGAGTACCTTTTTCGATCAGGGGATCGTCGCGCACGTCGGGTTCGCCGATCCCGTTTGCAAAGCGCTGGCGCAAGCAGGGGCCGTGGCGCTCGAAGAGGCCGGAGCGCGCGTCGTCGTGGGCGGCACTTACGTGTGCATCGAAGGGCCTCAATTTTCGACGCGAGCCGAGAGCGAGCTGTACCGCAGCTGGGGCGTCTCCGTGATCGGTATGACCGCCATGCCCGAGGCCAAGCTCGCCCGGGAGGCCGAGCTTCCTTATGCCACCTTGGCATTCGTCACCGACTACGACTGCTGGCATCGAACACACGCCGCAGTCAGCGTCGACGCGGTGCTGCAGGTACTCCAGAGCAACTCTGCGCTCGCCAAGCGCGCGCTGGCGCTGCTCGCACCCAGCTTGCCCGATCCAGCTCGAAGCCCCGCCAGCTCGGCATTGAAGTATGCGCTACTGACTCCCTTGGAGCGCGCAACATCTGCTAGCCGCGACCATTTGGCGTGGCTCTTGAAACCTTACCTGGAGAATAAAGCGTGACCCAGCGAGCGAAAAACCCCGTGCTAATCGTCGGCTCCATGGCTTTCGACGACTTGACCCTGCCCAGCGGGGTGTTTCCCAACGTCGTGGGCGGTGCCGCCACCTACGCTGCCATGGCCGCCAGCCTGTTCGCGGAGCCGCGAGTCGTGGCCATCATCGGCACGGATTTTCCGGACGATGTCCTGCGCGACTTGAATGCGCGCGGTATCGACACCTCCGGCATCGAGCGAGCCGACGGCAAGACGTTTCGCTGGGCGGGCCGTTATTCCGACAACCTCGCCAGTCGGGAGACCTTGAGCACCGAGCTCAATGTCTTTGCCGATTTTCGACCCAAGTTGCCCGACAGCTATGTCGACAGCGGCTGTGTCTTGCTCGGCAATATTCAGCCCGAGTTGCAGCTCGAGGTGCTGGACCAAGTGGCGAACCCCCGGATCGTAGCCGCCGACACCATGAACTTTTGGATCGCCGGCGAACGGCCGGCGCTGACTCGAGTCATCAAGCGGGTAGAAGCGCTGGTGATCAACGACGAAGAACTGCGCCAGCTCGCCGAAGAGCACAACATCAAGCGTGCGGCCCAGGCCGTGCTCGCCATGGGGCCCCAACACCTGGTGGTCAAACGCGGCGAGTATGGCGCGATGTTGTTCGACAGCGAGGGCATTTTCTTCGTGCCCGCATTTCCCTTGGAAGACGAGCGTGATCCAACCGGCGCCGGCGACACGTTCGCAGGCGCCTTGATGGGTGTGCTGGCACAAGCCCCTCGAATCGACGGCGCTCACCTGCGTCGCGCGCTCATGACCGCAGCGACCGTCGCGTCGTTCTGTGTGGAGGGCGTCGGAACGGCGCGCCTCGCAGAGCTGTCCCCGAGCGATGTTCAGCAGCGCCTAGACGAGCTGCGCAACCTGGTCTACCTGGAGAAGTGATGCTTCGGGTCAGGCGACCGCTCGTTCGTCGACTCGCGATATCGGCAGCTCCACGCTGGCGGGGCCATTCACGCGACGCCGCTCTTCGGCCACCACGAGCAACAGCTCTCCCTGCCCCGCCAAACCCGCGTCGACCAGGGCTCGCATGTATCCGTCGGCATGACCCAGCGCCCGAGCAAAGCGAACGTGAGACACACCTTCTTGTTGCGCCACGAACATTTCATGCAGAAGCTCGCGCAGAGCGCCGAGCATCTGCTCCTTGGGCGGGTGATTGACCATGCTGACTCCTTCTCTCGCCGTCCAGCGACCGCGATTCGGACACGTGAAAACCGCTAACCCAGTTTGCCCAACCTGGCCAACTTTTGGCCAAGACCAGGGCTGGCTTTCCAGTTTGGCAACAGCAACGAATCAGCGAGCAGTCAGGCGCAAGAGCTGCTAGCTTGTGACCCGTTCGCCAGCTGGACCCAGCCGAAGCCGGGCCGGCATGCGCAGAGCACAGTGAGGAAATCCCATGATTTTGAACGTCTTCAAGGGGAAGATCCATCGGGCGACGGTGACGCACGCCGATGTGGAGTACGAGGGCAGCGTCACCATCGATGCCGCCCTCATGAAGCGCGCCGGCATCCTGCCCTACGAGGCAGTTCACATCTGGAACGTGACGCGCGGCTCACGGCTCGTCACCTATGCTCTGGAAGGGCCGAGCGATTCCGGAGTGGTGTGCGTCAACGGGGCGGCCGCGCACCTGAACCAACCCGGCGATTTGGTGATTCTGGCCACCTTCGCCGACATGACTCCGGAGGAGGCCCGAGCCCACGTCCCCACCGTCGTGCGCGTCGATGCTCGAAATCGCCCGCTCGGCGACGATCAGCCCGAAAAGCCCGCGGCGGCGCTGTTCGAGCGACCGTTGGCGCCCCCGCACTAGGGCTTACCAAGAGGGCCTACCAAGGGCTCGAGGCCGCCCGGCCAAGCGCCTGGTGACCGCCAGACACTGGCCAAGCGGGCCCGCATCGGATAAGGCCGGAGGCTCTGTGATCGGCACCACACCAGACTTCGCTCAGCTGGTCGAAAAGCTCGCGGCGCACGAGGCCATCGCCCCGATGTCCGCGGCCGTCCGAGAAGCGGCCCATGCCGCGGCCCTGGCACGCCAACCCAAGTTTCCGCTGCTCGGCGATCCCGAGCTCGCCGAACCCGAAGGCGATCCCGATACCGCGTGGAACACCGATTGGGGCAATGTTTGGCAAGTGCTCCGCACCGGCGCCAAGTCGGCCGAGCAGGTCGCGTTGGTGGAGGCGCTTCTTGCCTTGGGCGACCGGGATCAGTTCCCGAGCGCGCCCGAGTCGGAGCTCAACACTGCGGCCTTGGTGGTATGGCTTGCCGCACATACGACCTGCAACGCGTTCGAAGCCTTCGACGCCGCGCTCGGGCAAGGCAAGGCTGCATTTTGGCAGGCCGTCGGACGGTTGGTCGTCGATCCCCAAAGCGGCGGTGTCGACTTTGGCCAAACCGAAGCGCTGATCGCCGCCGTCGCCCTACGCCACTCCGCTTCGCCCACCGCCAAAGAAGTGACCGAGAATCTGCGCAAAGAGCTGACCGATCCAGTTCTTTTGAGCGTGCTCGCTCGAGAACCTAGCGCTAGCCAAGCGCCAGAGCTCGTGGGCGAGCTCTCCCCGGCCCCCAAAGGCCCAGTGGTCACGGCGGTCATGGCCGTGACGCTGATCTTGGCGCTGTGGCACGCGGCTCGCCTCATCGGTCGTTACGCGTTTGCCTATCGACGCCCGGCCAAAGTGGTCTTGAGCGACAGGGGCTTGGAGGTCACCTACCACACGGAGCTTTTGGGAAAGGTGTTGAGGGAACGGGCCACCTTGGTACCGCTCAGCAACCTCGCCAGCGTCACGCGGGAAGTGCGCTTCGCCAGGCTCGGCATGTACGCAGGGCTCGTGGCCCTGGTGCTCGGCAGCTACCTTGGCATGGGTTTATTCGTCGATGGGGTGCGCGTGCCCGGCGGCTCCGCGACGCTGATCGGTATGGCCGTGCTCCTGATCGTCCTCGGGCTCGTGATCGACTTCGCCCTGTCGTCCTTGAGTGACTCGGTCAAGGGCAAATGCCGGCTGCTCGTGGTGCCGCGCAAAGGTCGAGCCGTGTGCATTGGAGCCTTGAGCACCGCCGACGCCGACGCCGTACTGGGCGCCGTCGCCGAGCAGGTCCGCGTCTGACGTTGCAGAGCACTCACTGCCCGGGCGGGGCAGGTGTGGGTGGTGGCACGGCTGGAGACGGGGCACCCGCGTCGCTAGGACTCGGTGCGAGTGGAGGGGTCGTCGGCGGCCGGGGCGCGGGCGCGCCGGGAAGCGGCGCGGGGACACTGGCACTCGGCGTGGGCACCGGTACGGGCGCGCTTGCGGATGGAGATGCGGCGGGCTTGGGCGTCTTGGGAGCCCAGCTGTTGACGATACCCTCCACCATCGACAAGATGATGTGCAGTTGGCTGGCGGTCAGCCTCAAGGTGCCGCGGATCTTCGCCCCCTCGGCTCTGAAGCTCACTTCTTGAATGAACTTGTCGCCGCCGTACAGAAACTGCGCGGCAGCCGCCGCAAGCCCTCGTGGAGACGTGACGGCCACCACACTGCGCTCGAGCCAATCGGCATTCGCAGCGGCTTCCGATTCGGACTCGTCTTGCGCCTCGATGCTGGCGATGGCACCGCCGTCCTCGGCCGGCATGACACTCGCCTTGACCCATTGAAAGGACTCCGGGAACCTGAAGGGCAGCCCCGTGTAGACCTTGTGTGGGGTTTGAATGAACGCGGTCAGCACCGCGTCGCCCGGAATCGGCGGGAATGTGAGCCCCTTGGGGCGCGGCCGCAGGGCATCGCGCTCGGCGCTCGGCGGCACGATGGCCAGAAGGCCCGGCGCTATGAACGAGAAGATCCGCTCGGCGCGATCAGCGCGCGCGCTGGCAGCTTTGGTCGGCCCTGGGAGCCACCGACCCGACGAACGTTGCACCAAGCCGTCGATGGCAGCCTCCATGGCGCTCTGCTCCACGTTGTACTTGAGCACCGCGATGACCTCCGACGAGTCGCGGAGCTGAGGCCCCGCGATCAGCAGCCGATCGATGTCTTGAATCGGGTCGAGCTTCGCCGGTCCCAAGAAGTCGTGCCACTGAGGCACGCGCGCGAGCACCTGGCCGATTTTCGCCCCCAGTGGATGCTCCCGCACCTTCTCGGTATCTATCTTGATGCGAACGTTAGCGTTCTCGTCGGCAATCTTGCCGGCGCTGCCGCTCAAAGCGACCGGATCACCCATTTCTGGCTCGGCGGGCTCGCTCGCGTCCGCGCCCGCATCCTGGGCTTCTTCAACCCCGGCATCGGGCGCTTCCGGGGCTGGCGCGGGTTCCAGCGCCGCGACTTCAGGCTCCGGCTCCGGCGGCGCGGGGGTCGGCTCGGCGGGCTCTGAAGCCACCGGCTCGGGCTCGGCCTCGGTGGGTTCGTCGTAGAGAATGTCCACCGGAATCGCAGTGATCGGCGGCAGGTCCTGCGCTTCTACCGGATCGGAAAGTCCCAGAAAACCGAGCAACCCCAAGAGCGCCGCGAAGGGCGTCAGCGGGGAATGCAGCACCAGTGAAAGGCCCACCATCCCGAGGAAACGCCAGCGGCGTGTGTCCGGCTGACCACGCCATTGCGTCCGTCGATCCACGCTCTCTACGATAGTCTCCTCCTCAATCCGCTGCGACTCCGCAGTGTCGACAATTGGCACACCGCTGGCACTTCAGCCAGAACGAGCCGGGCTGACCCGATGCTGGATGCTCTTGGCTGGATACTCTGCGAAACGGCGCAGACGACCTCCGATTTTTGAATAATTACAAGAGAAATGCACACACAACCCCTGGAACTGAATCAGATATCAAGCAAGAAGCACACCCGCGACTCCGGGCCGCAGGCCGCCAAGAAGTGGCTTCCGGCGCAACCAGCAGGTAGTAACGGGCTGCTTGCCAGCTCATGGATGCTCTAACCGAAATGTCGCGGCGGCCCATCTTCATCCCCTACCTCCGTCTGTTCGGTGCGGCGCTCGGCGCGTGCGTTGCCTGCGACGACCCTCAAGAAAAGCCGCTGCCGGTAGTGAGCACCGCCGCGCCTACTGGTCAGCCCGGTCATCCTACCCTCCCCAAGGAACTGACTCCAAAGGAGGAGGCCCCCACGCCAGAAGCCACTGAAGAGGTCGAAGCTCCCCCCCACCCGGGCCCCTGGTTCGTCGTCACCTCGGGGTCCACCGGGCTCTACGAAAAAACCAGCTTCGACAAGGAGGCGAAGTTCGGGTACGCGCGGAGCGGGGGACGCCTGCCAGTGCTGGCAAAACCCGTGTCGACGGACGGGTGCAGCGCTGGCTGGTACCAGCTCGTGCCGCATGGCTTCGTGTGCGGTAACTCGGGGACGACCGACGAGAAGAGCTCGGCGCTGAAGTTCGCTCAAAAGCCTCCCAATTTGGAGGACGTGCTGCCCTACAAGTACGCACGCAATGCCAAAAACGGCACGCCCCTGTATCGCTCGATCCCATCGCGCGAACAGATGTACGAGTATGAGCCGTATCTCGAAGGCGCCAAAAAACAGAAGCTCGCCGAACAGAAAGCGGCTGAAGCCAAACAAATCCTGGCAGATACGGCCCGCACCTCGGACGGCGTCGATGTGAAGACGGCTGCCAGCGACGTGGCGCCGGGTCCCGCCAACACCAAAACCATTCGCGTATCGGAACAGAAGCCGAAGCTTCCCGATCAAGCCATCTTCGAAGGCGACCAGGCGGCTGAGCAGCCCACCGAGCCTTCCGCCGAGCCTTCAGTGCCGTGGTGGCAGGCCGAAGACGCCAAGGACAGGCTGCACGAGGTCACACTCGAAGCGCTGCAAGAAGAAGCCGACGGCATACTCGCCATGCGCTTGGTGACGGGGTTTTATGTCGCCGTCGACAAGACGTTCAGTTGGAACGGCCGCACCTGGTACAAGACCACCAAGGGCTTGATTGCTCCGGCCGATCGCTTCTGGCAGACCAAGGGGTCCGACTTCAAGGGTGTCGAGCTCGGCGAGCAGTTCAAGCTGCCGGTGGGTTGGGTCTACGGTGGTCGAAAGAGCACCACCAGCTACCGAATCGCCGACGACGAAACTAGCATCGCACCCGAAGGCACCATCGAGCGCTTCAATGCGATTCAGCTGACTGGCGAGACGAAGAAGTTCCGGGGCACCGACTACCATCAAACCGCTGCCGGGCTGTGGGTGAAAAGCAGTCATCTCCGCGTCACGGAACCGGGCGACGTCCCCGAAGAGGTGAAGCCCCGTGAGCGCTGGATCGACGTCAACCTCTCGCAGCAAACGCTGGTCGCGTTCGAAGGCGAGACGCCGAAGTACGCCACGCTGATCTCGTCCGGAAAGAAATCGAGCATCAAAGAAAAGGACCATCGCACGCCCACCGGGCGCTGGCGCATCCGAGTCAAGCACCTGACCGACACCATGGACGGCGACGGCACGGCCGCTGGGGACTTGCCCTACAGCATCGAGGACGTCCCCTACGTGATGTACTTTCATAAGGCCTATGCTCTGCACGGGGCCTTCTGGCACCGCAACTACGGTGTCCAGATGAGTCATGGCTGTATCAACTTGGCTCCTCTAGACGCGAAGCACCTGTTCTTCTTCGCCGGCCCCGCGCTGGTGGAGGGCAGCCATGGCGCCTGGTCGTCCGCCGAGAGGCCTGGCAGCCTGGTTCAGGTGCACGAATGAGGAAAGCACGCGAAAGCTCTTAGTCGCCGGTTGGATGCGCCGTATCGTAGGCCGTGAGGCCAGTCGCGCGCCGCCCGGCGCCAGAAACTTCCGGATGGCTTGACGCGTCCCCGCGGTGAGGTCAATTGCCCGGTAGCCGTATGGACCAGTTCTCCGCACACCTCGATCGAGGATGGGATCTAGTACAACGGGGGGACTCGCGCGGCGCCGAGCTTTCGGCGCGCCGCGCACTCGAGCTCGACAATCAATCTCCCGAAGCGCACAACCTACTCGGTTACGTTGCGGCGCTGCAGGGTGAGTTCGAGGAAGCGATCGAGAGCTACAAGGAGGCCATCGCGCTCGACGATACTTACTTGGAAGCCATGCTGAACGCTGCCGAGGTATACATTCACCCGTTGGGAGAGTTCGACGAAGCGCTGCATATGTGCGACATGGCCTTGGGCCTCGCCGAAAACGATGACGAGCTGGTCGACGCCCTGCTGTTGAAGTTCGACGCGCTCTTGGGCAAGGGAGAGCTCGACGAGGCCAAGGCGCTCTGCACACGCTTCCCGGCTGGTCCGTTCGAAAACCCCAATCACACCTTCTTGGTCGGGCGAGCGCTGTACGAAACGGGTGATGTAGAACGCGCTGCGCCTTTGATCGAGGAGTCGGTGAAGAAGCATCCCAAGAACCCAGAGGCCACCTACTACCTGGGGCTGGTGCGGGACGAACGCGGCGACACGCGGGGCGCCACCGAGGCCTTTTTGAGCGCACGCGAGCTCGACCTGGAGCTGCCTCCTCCCGTCTGGACGCTTTCGCGGGAGACTTTCGAGGTGACCGCCAAGCAGGCGGTGATGTCTCTGCCGGACGAGCTCAGGGAGTTCATCCGCGAGAACGAAGTCTACGTGGCCGACGTGCCAGGAGTCGAAGTCGTCGTCGATGGCGTCGATCCGCGAGCGCTGCTGTTGCTCGACGGCGTGACCACCCTAGAGCGCAGTCAGAAGCCCAGCGCTCGCGTGTTCGTCTACCAGCGCAACGTCGAGCGGCTAGCTGGGTCGATCGAGCTCATCGAGATGGAAATACGCTCCGCCCTCGAACGCGAGATCACGTTGTCATTCCTGGAGCCGGAGCGCCCCGTCGACGCCTCCAAGCTCAACTAACCCCCAACTTAGGCTACCCGCGCCGCCAGTTGGTTGGCCACATCGCCGAGCAGCGCCCGCGCTGGGCTCGGTGTTATCGACTCGAGCTCGGCCAGCGCCAAGTCGGTGTGGCGTCGGGCGCGACGGCGCACGGCCTCGCAGGCGCCGCTTTCACGCACCTGCTGCCCCACGTACTCCACCGGCTCCTGATCACCCTCGTGAATGCGTTGCAAGAGCTGCCCGAGTGCCGGGCGCTCGGCCACCGCCAGCACGAGCGGCAAGGTCAACTTGCCTTCGGTCAAATCCGCGAGCAGCATTTTTCCGCTGTGCTCGCCCGAATAGTCGAGCAGGTCGTCGACCAACTGAAAAGCCATCCCGAGTTGTTCGCCGAAACTGGCGAGCTGCTGCTGCGCCGCTTCGGATGCCCCGCCCAGCGCCGCGCCCGTTGCCGTCGCCCAGCGAAACAAAGACGCCGTCTTGTCCCGCAGAATCTGTAGATACGTCTCCTCCGTGACATCGAGCTTGCTGCGTCCGCGAAGCTGGCGAATCTCTCCGTCTACCAGTTGGCGGAGCGTCGCCACCAGGCCCGGCATCATTTCGGGCGCATGCTGACACGTCAATTCAAGCGAACGGACCAGCACGAAATCGCCGGCGAGCACGCTGACCGCGTTACCCCAGATGCGACGCGCGGTCGTGGCGCCGCGCCGCTCCATGCCTTCGTCGACCACATCGTCGTGCAACAAGGTGGCGGAGTGCAGCAGCTCGGCCACGGTCGCCAACTCACGCGCCGCTTCGGTGATCGGTCCAAAGCAAGCGGCGCTCAACAAGAGTGCCATCGGTCGCACGCGTTTGCCACCTAGCCCAACCAGGTGCTTTGCGGCATCGCGACCTGGCGAGAGGCCCGAGTCGAGCGCTTTGGAGAGCGCGGCTTCTATCTGCGCCAGGTCGCGGCCGACGAGCGCACGGACATCGCCCAGGCGTTGCTGGAACCGATCGTCGGCCCGACGTTGCTGCGCAGCTTGGCCCAAGGTATCGAGTGCGGATTGGACGTTTATTGACACAGAATCGCCAAGTTTCGGGAGTTTCAAATTCTTGTGAAACTATGCTGGACGGGCGCCCTGGGGTCAATGCGCCCACCGCAACAGTTTGACTCTACCCAGTGGGGGGCATTACAGCGATTGCCCAACATGAACGCCGCCTCCAACGTCGAGCGCGCCAGTCGTGCAGGTCGACGGGCCGGCTATGTGGCCCTAGGCTTGTTGGTGACGGCCTTCACGGCCGTTTGCGCCGTGGAAATTATCCGGCAGGTGTGGTTTCATGAAGCGGGCCCTGAACAGGCCGATTGTCGCGCCGGCCTGCTCCGACTGGTCGGAGCGGTGGATCGGGCGCGCGCCGCGGCGATGGCCACCACCCAGGTGGTCGATGACGAAGCAGCCCTGGCGCGCTTTCGGCGCTCTCTCGATCCGGAATGGGAGCTCAAAGCCGCCGTGGCGGCGGCCTGCAAAGCGGACCCAAAGACCTTTAACGCACTCAAACAGATAGAACAGCTGCGCTATGCCGAGGAACACGCAGTGCGGTATGAAGCCCGAAACCTCTCCCGTCAGCGGCGTCAGGTAGAGCGCGCGCTCTCGGAGCTCGGCCTCTCGCCTACCCCGCGCCAGCCCTCCCCTTCCTCGGGCACACCATGACCATGAATGACTCCGATACGCGAGACGACTCGTCTCAGCTTCCCCCCACGTTCGATTGCTTACCCTTGCGCGACCAGACGCGCCGCGCCCTGGATGAGATCGGCTACACCCATCCGACGCCCGTACAGCGTGCCGTGTTCGAGCCCGCGACAAAAGGCAAAGACCTGGTCGTGCAAGCGCGCACCGGCACCGGAAAAACCGCCGCGTTCGGCCTGCCGCTGGTAGACACGCTCGTCAAGCCGGAGGTGAAGCAACCGCAGGCACTCATTCTGTGCCCCACGCGCGAGCTCGCGCTGCAGATCGCACGCGAAGTAGAGTCGCTCGCCAAACACAGCCAGCTGCAAATCGTAGCCGTGTACGGCGGCGCCCCGATGGCTCGCCAAGTGCAACAGATGCGCGAAGGCGCGCAGATCGTGATCGGCACACCGGGCCGAGTGCTCGATCATCTGTCGCGCGGAACATTCGACGCCAGTCGCATTCGCGCGTTCGTGTTGGACGAAAGCGACGAGATGCTCAGCATGGGCTTTTTGCCCCAAATCACCGAGATCTGGTCGATGTTGCCCAAGGGGCATCAGACGCTGTTGTTCAGCGCCACCTTGCCAGCCGATATCCAGCGCGTAGCCGAGACACGGCTCAGGCAACCCGAATTCATCACTCTGAGCGGTGATCACATCGGCGCGCTCGAGATCAACCACTTCGTCTACGTTTCTCACGGCGACAAGCTTGCGAACCTGCTGAAGGTGCTGGAAATCGAGAATCCCGAAAGCGCCATTATTTTCTGCAACACCCGCGACGAAACCAAGAAGGTGGCCGCCGCGCTGAAGCAAGAGGGTTTTGCCGCCGATTGGCTGAACGCCGATCTCGCTCAAAACGAGCGCGAAAAAGTCATGGCCCGCACTCGTGACGGCAAGCTGCGCTACCTGGTGGCCACCGATGTCGCGGCGCGCGGCATCGACATCTCGCACCTGACCCACGTGATCAATCACGACTTCCCCGAATCGGCGGAAGCCTACGTGCACCGAACCGGCCGTACCGGGCGAGCCGGGCGCACCGGCGTAGCGCTGAGCTTGATCGCCCCCGGCGATATCGGCCACCTGTACATGCTGCGCCTCACCTACAAGATCTTCCCCGTCGAGCGCTCGCTGCCGAGCGCACGCGAGGTGAAGAGCCGCGAAGAAGCCGACTTGGTGCAGCTGTTCGTGCAAGCGTTCCAAGCGCGCCGCCCTCACCCCGACGACCTGGCCCTGGCGCGACGCCTGCTCAGCCACGACCAGGCCGAAATTGTGGTGGCGGGACTGTTGCGCGATCACTTGGGCGCCCGTCCCGAAGCGGTCGAAGAGGCCAAGGCCATGCGCCGCTCCGAGGCACCCCGCGTGGTTACCACGAGCGAGGCAGAACCCGCCGCCGCAGCGGTGCAGGCCAAGAGCCCCACCAATGCTTCCAACGCTTCCAATGCTTCGGAGCCGCGCCTAGCCGCCGAACGACGCGCAGCGCCTGCGGTCAGGGGCAGGTCCCGCGCAGGGGACGACGAGGCTCGCCGCAGACCCGTCGAACCTCGCCGCCGTAGAGATGGCCACCGACAAGCGCAGCGCGCACCGAGCTCCCCCGAAGCGAGCTCGAAACCGACATCCGAGGTGGAGTCATTCGTTCACGCCGAACCCACCAACACACGCAGCTCCAACGAAGAAGACTCGGATCGAGCGGACGTTCCCGCGGAGCTTTCCGCCGGCGAAATCTTCATCAACGTAGGCCGCAAAGACGGCGCCAAGCCCAGCGACTTCCAGGGCATCTTGGAAGAGCAAGGCTTCGAGCTGGACGAAATCGCCTACGTGCGCGTGCGCCAGCGGCATACGTTCGTGGGAGTGCCCGAAGAACTGACACGTCGCGCGCTCAATGCTTTGGATGGCGCGCGCATCGCTGGGCGCAAAGCCATGGCCGAGCGAGCGCGCCCGCGCGAACCTTGATCCCAAGGGGGTCTCTGAGCCCTCCGAGCGATCTTGTCAAGCGTGATTTGGGTCGATCGGGTTCGTCACTCGGCGCGAACGAAAACACGTTTTCGTGCGCCAAAAGAGTTTGCGCTGATGAGCACGGAACGCTACGACTTGGGGTAGCGTGTCAGAGCAAGCTCCCAGCGTTCAGCGCATGCTGAGTAATATCCAGTGGGCGTTGGCGCACGAGCTACCCCTCTCGGATCTGGTGCCGATGCTCGACAAGCTGCTTCGCCACGCCGAGCCAGGGTCGCGCGCCGCATTGTTCGCCAAGCGAAACCTCGCTGAGTTGGTGGTGAGAGACAATCCCTGGCGCACAGCGCTTTTGGCACGCCAGTTGCTGCAGGTCGAACCTGACGAACGCACTTGGGCGCTGCTGGGTTTGGCACAAACCCTGCTTGGTAACTACCGGGCTGCCGTTCGTGCCTATCGCCAGGCCATGGGGCTGTCGCCGCATTTCCCCATGTGCGCCCACAACCTGGGCCACCTGTTGGACGTCGCGCTCGATCGACCGCGCGATGCCCTGCGCTATTTGGAGCAAGCCTACAAGGCGTTCCCCGACGAGGCCGAGATCGGGAGCTCCTATGCGCACGCGCTGGCCCGAGCGGGCGAGCACGAGCGCGCCAAAGAAGTGCTCTCGCACGCTCTCGATGGCGACAGCATCGCCGCCGAGCAGCTGCTTCTGAAGTGGCTGCGCTCCGATCCCCCGGGGGCGCAGCTTCCCCCGCATGCCCCAAGCAGTGCTCAAAAAGCCTGCCGGTGACCCTGTCTGCCAGCGCTGCCCGTTAGCATTCGACTGTTAGAGTTCACGCTTCGTTGGCGTTCGAGCCGTGGCCCGCGAGGCGGTCGAGTCCTGTATTCGGACGGGCGACCAGCGTATCGCGACGACAAGCCCATTGGCGTTTTGCCTCATCGCCACTAACGATACCCGCCATGCGTCGCTATCGATCGCCGAGATCTCTCGCTATTCTGTTCCTCACGCTGTGCGCCGAGCCGGCCACACTCTGGGCGCAAGCGCCCACACCCGCGACACCCGAGCCGCCCGCACAACCAGCAGCGGAAGGCGCGCCCCCAGCCGCGTCTGCCCAGGCACCGACGATCCCCGAGATCGATGTCTCCGATCCGATGCTCGAGCCGCCTCCTCCGGCACCGCAGCAGATCACGGATTGGAAGCAAGCACTGCGTTTGATCCGCACCAACTCCACCGCCCTGCGCAACGCCCGGGCTCAGGTCCAAATTGCACGCGGACAAGCTCGACAGACGCTGGCCGGTGCATTGCCGAGCCTGACGGGCGTGGCGCAGATCAATCGGCATCTGCTCTTGGGCGAAGGGATCGATGTTTTTTCAGGGACGTTCGAGCGCACCACCCTGCCCGATCCTGCGACGACCTGGAACGCCGGACTGAACCTGAACGTCCCGCTCTTGGCCCCCAAAGCCTGGTACGACCACGGCACCGCCAAAGACGTCATCGATCTGCGGCAACTCGAAGCTCGTGACGCCGAGCGGCTGATCATCAGAGACGTGGCCAACGCCATCATCCAGGTGGTCACCGCGGAACGAGCGGCGGAGGTCAGCCGAGTGAGTCTCAAATCTGCGCTCTCGAACCTCGAGCTCAACCGCCGACGGGCAAAACTCGGCGCTGCCAGCGCGGTCGATGTGCTTCGGATGGACCAAGAGGTCGCCCGCTCGCGTGCTCAGGTCATCGCCGCAGACGAATCACTCGCGAGAGCTCGCGAGACTCTCGGCCTAGCCCTTGGCACTCCGACACGCTGGGGCGTTTCTCCCAACATCAGCCTGAACGCGCTGGCGGAAGAGGCAAGGACCACTTGCCAACCAGAAGAATCCATCACGACGCGTTTGGACGTCCGTGCCGCCGAAGCCAACGTCGGCGTGGCCAAGCGCAACGTGAACAGCGTGGACTACCTGTTCGTACCGACCATCGACGGCGTCTCGTCCGCCACGTACTGGTCGAACTCCGACACGACCCCGAATCGGGAGTCGGTGACTTGGACCATTGGCGCCGTGTTGACCTGGAACATTTACGACGGCGGAGCCCGTTACGGAGCCAAGCAGGCCAATCGCGGGCAGCTCACCCTGGCTCAAGAAGCCGTGACCGAAGTCAAACGTCAAGCTCAGGTCGAAGTCGACAGGGCGCTCAGAAATGTGCGCGTCGCAGAAGAGAACCTGCAGGTCAGCAGCCGTGCCGCAGAAATTGCACGCCAGGCGGCCCGATTCGCGCAAATCACCTTCCTGAACGGCACCGGGACGAGTTTCGACATGGTGGACACCGCCCGCACCCAACGAGAAGCCGAGCTCGACGTGACCATCAAGGAATTCGAGCTGCTTCAGGCCAAAATCGCGGCCTTTTTGGCCCTCGCCACTTGTCAGGTCTGACTCATGGAGTGGCTTTTGGCATCACTCGCTGCCACCTTCCCCCTATGTGTAGCGGTTGGCATCGCTGACCAACCCCGGTAGATTCCTAGCGCCATGGATCGACGTGAGCTCCCCCACAACGCCTTGGTTCTGCTGACCGCGCTGCTCTTCTCTTATCTGATCTACTTCATTTTTCTGAGAGTACCGGTCGCGCAGATCGAAGCCGGGGGCATCGCGCAAAAAATTTTCTACTTTCATATGCCCTCCGCGTACGCGATGTACCTGAGTGGCTTCGTTTGCTTCGTGGCCAGTGCCGCGTACCTGGTCAGACCTACTGACGGGCGCGATGCCTGGGCCCGCGCCGGTGCCGAGGTCGCCGTTGTATTCGGCCTATTTTTGCTGGTGAGTGGGCCTCTCTGGGCGAAAAAGGCCTGGGGAGTGTACTGGGCGTGGGAACCACGGCTGGTGACCACCATGCTGAGCGTGCTGATCTACGTGGCCATCGTCGTCTTGCGCGCCTTCGCGGGTGATGGCGAAGCAGAGCGCAAGTTTGCGGCCGCCTTGGGTGTGCTGGGTACGATCAACCTGCCGATCATTCACTACTCGGTGCAAAAGTGGGGCGGCATGCACCCCCAAGTAGTGGGTAAGGGTGGCGGCGGTTTGAGGCACCCGGACATGAGAAGCGCGCTGGTCATGGGTCTTTTGGTCATGACCTTGCTGGCGGCCCTGCTGCTTTGGCAGCGCGCGCGACTAGCCATCGCGCGTGCGCGCTTGACCCGAGCCGAGCAACACGCTGCTGGCCTGGGCTTGCTCGACGAAGCCTGATACAGGAAGAAAATCATGACCACGAACGTCAGCATGCTGCAGCCCGCAACCCAGACGCCGTCGGATTTCTCCCCCGCTTCGGGTGGTACGGATTCGACCAGCGCCGAGGCCCTGCTGGTGATTGCCTACATCGCGATGTGGCTGCTCTTCTTCGGGTTCTTGGTCTTGACGCACCGGCGCCAGCGCGGGCTCAACGAAAAGCTCGATCATTTGGAGCAGGTGCTCAAAAACACGGACACCGCCACGTCGACGGAGTCCACCTGACACCGCTTGGCGCCGATGACGTTCGAGCACATCATCTATATCCCAGGCGTGCTACTAGTAGGGGTAACCTTCGGTTACGTGCTGGGGGCCAGGGCCGTCCGCGCCGAGATGGCGCGCTTGAAGAAGCGCGCAAAGGAGTAGAATCGATGCTGGGGTTCAATCTTACCGAAGAGCAACAAGCGCTGGTAGAAATGGCCAAGCGCTTCACCAGGGAACGCATCATTCCTATCGCCGCCGAATGCGATAGAACGGCCACCTTCCCTCGCGACGTGTTCGAAGCGGGTCACGAGCTCGGATTGATCAATCCGACCGTGCCCAGCGAATACGGCGGAGCCGCGCTCGGCGAGCTCGACAATGCCCTGATCGCCGAGCAGTTGGCGTACGGTTGTACCGGCATCCAAACCAGCCTGCTGGCGAACACCTTGGCGCTGACTCCGATCAAGCTGGCAGGCAACGAGGAACAAAAGAAAAAGTACCTCGGCATGCTCACTGACGCTCCGGTCTTTGCCAGCTACTGCACGACGGAGCCGAGCGGCGGCAGCGACGTGGCTGGCATGAAAACTCGATTCGAGCGCCACGGAGACGACTACGTATTGAACGGCGAAAAGAGCTGGATCACCAATGCGTCGTTCGCGAGCTTCTACGTCGTGTTTGCCAGCGCCAATCCCGAACAGCGTCACAAGTCGATCGCTGCGTTCATCGTCGATCGCGAGACCGAAGGGCTGCGCGTCGGCAAGCACGAAGACAAGCTCGGGCAGCGCGCGAGCGATACAGCCGCCGTTCACTTCGAAAACGTGGTCGTCCCCAAGCAGAACCTATTGGCCGGCGAAGGTTACGGCTTCAAACTCGCCATGGAGACGTTCAATCAAACGCGGCCCGATATTGGCGCCATGGCGACCGGTCTGATGCAGCGCTGCTTGGACGAGAGCCTGGCCTACGCCAAAGAACGCGTGACGTTCGGGCAACCCATCATCGAGCATCAAATGGTGCAAGCCATGATTGCCGACATGGCGATCAGCACCGAGGCGACCCGGCTTCTGTACCAAAAAGCCGCCTGGAACCTGGACAATGGCGTGCGCGATCCCATCGTGTCCAGCTATGCCAAAGCCTTTGGAGCCGACCGGGCCATGCAGAGCGCCATCGACGCCGTCCAGGTGTTTGGCGGCAACGGCTACGTCAAAGACTACCCTGTCGAGAAGCTGATGCGCGACGCGAAGGTCTTGCAGATCTACGAAGGCACGAGCCAGATCCAGCGCCTAGTGATCGCCCGCTCGCTAGCTCGCTGAGCGATTCAACACCGCTCCCGAGTTTTCGCCGCTTTGACTCATCGATGCTCGTGTGCGGCCTTCTGAACAAGCACTAACCGCAAAAACGCAGAAATCCGCAAAACGCACTCTCACGCTCCGTAAGCTCAGCCTGTCGTGAATGCTCCCGGGAGGCACGGGAGATTCGAATCCTTTTTTGCGCATTTTGCGGCTTTGCGGTTCATTGAAAAGTCTCGTTCGGCGCAAAGCTCATTACCTTGGCGAGCTCGGCGCTCTGGGTCCCTACGCGATGAACCTATGGATAACCCGTTTCAACGGGCGCCGATGAAGATGCCTTGCTGGTTGGCTTGGTGCACCCGTTCTCGCAGAACGCGCTCCCGGTCTTGCAGAGCGTGCGTCTTGTAGCCATCGCGCTGCCGGTACTTCAAAAATGCCAGCTCGATGAGATCCAATTGCTTGCGGCGGCTCTTGAAGTAGCCGCCCGGGCTGCTCATCAGTGAGAACAAATTCACGAACGGTACCAGCATCCAATAGCTGGTCGTGCGCTTCAATTCCTTGGGGTGCAGCAAGCGCCCGGCTTCGTCCACCAAGCCTCGAAGCACGATGGCGCGATCGCGAATCGCCAACACGACGATCACGAAAAAGAAGATCACCTGGAAGGTCCAGAAGACGAGAAACTTGAGCAAGAGCCCCACCCCGTCGCCCAGGGCGAAGGTCACCAGGTAGTTGTGAAGAGCATGCAGGCCCACGGCAGCGCCCCAGCCGCCGATCGGGGCAATCAGCTTGACGAGCGAGCTACGGCTCTCGGCTGCGACTCCGATGCCAAGCCCTGTCATGGCCGTGAAGGACGCGTGACCGAGACCCGCCAGCACAGTGCGAATCAGGAACAAACCCGTAAAACCCGCCGCCCCCTGTTGCGCACCGGCGCTCGCCACGTACAGCGCGTCTTCGGTCAGGGTGAAGCCGAGGCCCACGACGCCGCCGTAGATGGCGCCATCCAGTGGGCCGTCCAACTCTTTGAGCCAGAGCGCCGACAACCCCCACAGCATGACGAGCCCGATCCCTTTGGTGGATTCTTCGACCAGCGGCGCCACGAAAGAGGCGGTCGAAGCCATGAGAACCGCATCGCCGGGTTTGGCGTCCAGCGCCCAGCTGAGCGCGCCCTCTCCCAGGGCGTTGCCTATGATGGCCGTGGTAGTGGCCCCGACCGCGCCCCACAGAAACATGACCGTCAAGAGCCAGAACGGCTCCGGTTCGTAGCGATCGGTGCCCTTGATGACCAAAAAGTAGAAGAAGATGACCGGCGATATCACCGCCAGCGCGATCAGGAGCAGCACGGCCCATCACCTTAACTCTGGGCCAGCAATAAGTGAAGCACCTCGAGACGCCTCAGAACTCGGCGATGACGTCGCAGCTCAGCCCCCAGAACGAGCCGTCGACGTCCACCTTGGCTTCGTTGCGGCGCTCGAGTACCCCGAGCTGAGCGGCACAGTCCGCACGTAGCCCGCCCGACAAGATGGGGTCGAGACCGGACCACCACGTGCCCACTCCCAGGCTGAACAGGTGGCGATCGGCATCCAAGAACTGGGTGCGCCCCCTCTGAGGTGGCACGGGTGATGCTTCGTACACATACCCGAGCCGTAACGGCAGCTCGAGGCTCGGGCTCAGCGGCAGGCGATGCTCGATTCCCAGCCGAGGCACCACCCGATCCCGAAACCGCGGCTCTTCGAGCGCCGGCGGTGAAGGCGTCGCGGGCAGCTCGAGAGTCACCCCCTCGGGCAAGTCGGCCTCGTAGCTGCTGGTGGTCGAGCTCACAGGACTTCGATAGCGCGACCAGTCGTACCAGGTGAGATCGACCTCGAACGTCCAGGCCCCGGGCGTGAAGGCTCCTGCCAGGGCCAGTTGTCGCGGGATGAACATTCTGACCGAGGTCACCAAGATGTCATACCGAAGCGGAATCTGGATCACCGTACCGTCGACCTCGGTATCGAGCGCCGCCTCGATCCGGGTATCGACCTCGGCCTGTTCGCGATACGACAGCGCGATGCGCGACTCGGAGAAAGGGGCAAAGGTCATCGAGTACTGCGGATATCGGAGCGAGACCAGATTCGCATCGACCTGATGACTGAGCTCGGACTCGTACTCGCTGCGGTCGCCCTGGGGGACCACGGTGGTTCCACGCACCTCGAAGCCCCCTTTGGTCGTGGTCAGGGTGGCGGTACCGAGCCCCAGCGACCACCAGGGCAACGGGCGCACCGCGATGTTGACGCTGGTGTAGAGTAGCTGAAGCCGTCCTTCGTAAAAGACCCAATACGGATCACCCTCGCGAATCGTTCGATTTTTGCTGAGGTGACCGACGGGCAAGGATGCGCCGAGCCCGAAAGCCACAGGAACACCGGCAATGGTGCCGGGAGCGACAAGTCCCACTACCCAGGCGCGCGCCGCTGGGAGCTTCGAAGGCTGCCCGTCGTGAGACAAGTCGAGGTCCGTATGCGTATAACCCAGCCCGATTTGGAAGCTGTCGATGAAGGCCAGGCTCGAGGGGTTGTAGTAGTTGGCCGAATAGTCACGCGCATCGGCAGCCACGGCGCCGCCAAGCCCTTTGGCGCGGGCTCCGAAGCCTAGCGCATCGACGGGCGTTGCCCCGAGCGGGGCCGTCACCGAGAGGGCAATGACCAGCAGCCGCCAGCGCATCAAAACGTCACTCCCAAAGCCAACGCGACCAACTGGATGCTGCCGCCGGTGGTCACACGCGCCAATTTTGGTTGAAGCGCCGCAGCGCTCGCGTTCTTTTCATGGGTGCGAGGGCGAAACCAATGCCGCGCGAGCGCCAAGTCCAAACTGAGCGGCACGCTGCCGAGCTCGAACGCGAGCCCATACCCAAGCGTCCCGACAAACCGTGAGTTGTCCCACAGGTTGGAGGTTCCGGTTTGCTCCGGTACGGGGCTCGGCTCGTACCCAACGCCCAGGCGCACTTCGGCCGCGGCCGATGCGGTGAGGTCGAACCCGTAGGCGAGTGCCGCGCGCGGGGCCCAGGTATCGGAAAAGTTCGGATCGGGAGGCGGCGCGCTGCCACAGCGAGGTTCGTCGGCCGGGCAGCGCACGGTTCGTTCCAAAAATCCTGGGAACGCCGACCAGCGCCGATAGCGCGTGCCGAGCGCCAGCTGCCAAGCTCCATCGCCGAGCGAAAGCTCCGCGTCGACTTGCTCGGGATCGTACTGAGCAATCCCGGCGAGATGCATTTCGGGCACTGTCAGCGCTCCCAGCTCGGAAACCCGAATCACGACGTCGAGCTCGCTGACCTGTGCCTGTCTCCAGACCAACCCAAAGTGCAAGCCATCGATCGGCTGTGTGGCAAAGCCGACGACCGCCGATCGACTGGCCAATAGCTCGTCGTTCACCACGGTGCTCGTTTCATCCTCGCTCCCGGTGACCACGACGGTGCCCGCGAGGTTGGCAAGCCAGCGCACCGCGGCGCCTACTCTCAGGCGTGGATGAAGCTCGACCCCGAGCCCCGTAGCCAAGCCCAAGCTCTCTGCCTGTGATGTGAGCAAGGGAAACTGCGGCCGCTCGGGAAACCACAACTTCGCGCGGGTCACCAGCTTGCGTGGACTGAGGACGCTCAAACCGAGCGCTAGGCGGCGTTCGAGCACACCACCGAAGGGTACGGGCAAGGTGACTCCAAGCGCCGTCGCGCTAGCCATGTCGTGCTCACGTCGTTCGGTACCAGCCCGAAAACTGGTTTCGAACGCGACGCTCTGGTAACCCAGACTCAGGTGCTGTTCGTCTCTGCCTCCGAGCAGCGCTGGATTCGTGTAGCTTTGGTGATCGTGCTCACCTCGGGCGACTCCGGTCTGAGCCATGCCTTGCGAGCGCACACCGACGCCAAACAAGTCAGCCGGTGATGCAGCCAGCGTATGCGCCCAGAGGAGCTGAGCCGTACCCAACAGCGCAGCCAAGGCTCGACCATTCGTCATCGAAGAGCGGCAACATTACACGCCAACAAGACTTGCAGACTACAAGGATTCGGGTTCTAAATGGCGACTGGCGCCGGACGTTGCGCCAAGAGCCTGCGCCGTGACGGACCCCGCCCAGACCCGAGTCAGCCGCTGGTTCCGGCTCGGACTGTGTACCCTTCTCACACTAGGCCTCACCGGAACGAGCACGACCGAATCCAGCGCCGTCGCAGCGGGTATTTTCGTCGTCACCGAGCAGACCGGGCGCGGTCGCTTGCGAGTGGCCGCCCAGCCAGGCGATCTCGGGCTCAGCAACCGTCAGATCACCGCCGTGGTTCAGAAAAGTACGGGGTGGCTGGTCGATTTCTGGACCCGTCGCGCCACCCTGCCGACGACCCCGCAGCTCAAAGACATCACGCAAGCCGACGGGCTCTGGCAATTGGCTCCCATCATCGACGATGGACGCAAGGCCACCATGATCCGCTATGACAGCGTTTCGACACGAGGCGACGCGATCGTTGCAGAGGCCCTCGTGAGAGTCGCCGGCGCTCGGTTTCGCTTGGAAACCGAGTATCGCCTCAACGGGGACGCGCCCGAGGTGCACTTGCTGAGCCGCGTGAGCCACGAGAGCGGCGGACACCTCCACATCAAGTTCCAGGAAGCGATCAAGTGGGGCAACACCGACTACTTCGTCGAAGGCAACTCAAAGCCCCTCAACGACTTCGTGGGTACATCGCGCTGGATAGGACGCCGCGGCTTGTGCGGCGACCTGAAATGGATCCGACTCGATCCGGAACCGTTCCACCTCACGTTCAGACAGTCGTACCCGGGCTTGGCGCCTCAGATCGTGGCCAGCTACGCGCTGCTCGTATTGAAGCCGGGTGAGACCCACACGTTTCGGCGGAAATTGAGCTACGAGCCCATCGTGCTCGACTCTGGGCCGGCTCCGCCCCAAGGGCTGCTGAAAGTGACCGTCACCGACGAAGCCGGGCAAGCGCTGGCCGCCAAGCTCAGCTTTTCGGGGCGAGCGGGCACGCCACCCCCGAACTTCGGCAACGACGGCAACGAATTCGGCGCAAACCGCTTCGCCTGGAGCGGCACCGGCCACTTCGCGCGCCCACTACCGGTCGGAAGCTATCGAGTCATGGCCAGCGCCGGTATCGAGCGCGCGGCGCAGTTTTGGGATATCGAGATCGCGGCCGGCCAGACGCTGGAGCTCTCGGGTAGCCTGCCCCGGGTCGTCGAAACACCGGGCGCGCTCAGCGCAGACTTGCATTTGCACCAGGTCGAAAGCGTCGATGCCGATCTCGCCCACTCCAGCCGCTTGATCGCGGTGGCTGCGGAGGGCGTGGAACTGGCTGCCGCCACCGACCACTATGCGATCACCGACTTCGCTCCCACCGTGGCCCGACTGGTCGCCAGTGGGCAGCTCGCCAAACCCTTGGCTACGATGGTCGGCACCGAGGTGAGCACCGTGGGCAATCGCTTCGGGCATTTCAATCTTTTCCCGGTAGATGCCGACGATTGGGTGAACTACACCGACACGACACCGAAGCAGATGCTCGCCGAAATGCGCAGCGTCGCGCCCGATGCCGTACTCCAGGTCAACCATCCACGCTGGCCCGGCATCGGCTATTTCCAAGCGTATCGCATGGACCCGACGACGCATCGGATCCCGCGCGCCTTGGAGGATCAGTACAGCTCGGACTTCGACGCGATCGAGGTGTTCAATGGGCTCGACGCCTACAGCCATCCTCGCATCAGGCTGGTGCTCCGTGACTGGATGTCATTGCTCGGTCAGGGTCATCGCTACACCGCTACCGGCAACAGCGATTCTCACAAGCTCGCATTTCAAGACCCAGGGGTGCCGCGCAATGTGATCTATCACGGCCGAAGCACGACCGACGCCCAGGACATCTACGTGGACGAAGCTGCCATCGTCGCAGCCATCAAGCAAGGTCGTGTCCTGGTCACCAGCGGACCCTTCATCGATGCCCACATCGATGGCAAAGGCCCGGGGGAAACGGTCAAGACAGGCGGCAAGGCAGCCACACTCCATGTGCGCGTACGCGCCGCACCCTGGATCGACGTGAGCCACGTGGAGGTCCTGCTAGGACCGAAAGCCCAGCGCTTGCGCTGGGTTCCGGTGGCCTCGTCCCAAGAGCTCGTGCGCTATGAACAGAGCATTCCCATTCCGGGTCACGCCAAGACCTTTGTCGTGGTATTGGCGGCCGGCAAGCGGGCGCTCCCCAACGTGTACGCCACCGGCGTCATGCCGCTGGCGTTCACCAACCCCATTTGGCTGGAGCCGTAGCCTGCCCCTTCGCCGCAAAACCTCGCCTCTTTCGCGATGCCCGATTGCGAGGCTACCGGCCAAGAGGTAGCGTTCAGCCGTGTTTGGTATCTCGCTGTCGGAGCTCGCGGTCATCGCCACCATGGCACTGGTGGTCGTGGGCCCCCAGAAACTTCCCGGCATGCTGCGCACACTGGGCCAGTGGGTGCGCAAGCTGCGCAAGTTGACGACCGACGTGCGCGCGCAGACCGGAATCGACGAAATCCTCCGTGAAGAAGGCATTGATGGGGTGCGCGAGCTGCGCAGCCTGCTGCGGGGTGAGATCGCGGCAGTCCGCCAGAACCAGCGCGCTCGACCCACGAACGACCCTTACCCGGAGGCTATCGCCGTCGATAGCGCGCGCGAATACCCGGTAGAGGGACCGGACGCCTACCACGCCGTGCCCGACGACCTGGTCGATAGCAACGAGCCAAACGAACCGAGCCCCGCGCAGACGGCCAATGCACCCGTCGACCCCGAACCGAAAGCCGGAGCGGCGCCAGCGGCAGAACCCCTTCAGTCCAAAGCGCCTCCGAGGCCGCCCGAGTCACCCTCCGCCGGGCGCGATATCGAGCCACAGAGTTTCAGCTCCACCCCGCGCGACGTCCCCAGCGCCAGCAAGCCCACGTGAACAAGCACACTCAAGAACCGCCCGACGACGAGGCCACGATGACCTTCTGGGAGCATCTGCAAGAGCTCCGCTCCCGGATCATCAAGATGATTCTCGCTTTCGCTCTAGGAGCGGCCGTGGCGTGGTGGTTCAAGGTCGAGCTCCTGGAGCTGGTGGCGACCCCGTTCATCGAAGGCTGGAACCAGCAAAACGGCAAGGCCAAGCTGCATTTCCCGCACCCTGCAGCGCTGTTCATCGCTTACATCAAGCTTTCGGTGCTCGGCGGCTTGGTGCTCTCCTTGCCTGTCATTTTGTACCAAGTCTGGGCCTTCGTGGCGCCCGGTCTGTACGCGAAAGAAAAGCGCTTCGCCATCCCGTTCGTGCTCGCTTCGTGTGGGCTCTTCGCCGGCGGTGGGTACTTCGGCTGGCGCATCGCGTTCCCGATGGCGTTTCAGTACCTGCTGGGCTTTGCCGACTTGCCGCCAGGCGGCAAGTTCGACATCGAGCCCACGGTGATGATCGGTGAATACATCGAATTCTTGACGCGCATGCTGATCGCGTTCGGCGCGGTGTTCGAGATCCCCGTCGTGGTGTTCTTCTTGTCGATCATCGGCTTGGTGAATCACACGCACCTGATCAAGTTCGCGCGCTATTTCATCGTGATCGCCTTCATTTTGGGCGCGATCATCACGCCGCCCGACCCGATGAGTCAGCTGCTCCTCGCTGTCCCGCTCATCATCCTCTACATGTTCTCGATCGGCATCGCCTACATTTTTGGCAAAAAGCCCCCCAAGCCAAGCCCCGAAACAGCGCTTGCCGCTGGCTCGAGTCAAGCCAAGGCGGCTAGCAACCCGAAGGCGAAGCAAGAAACCAAAGTATGAGCCCCCCGGTTGCGCGCCGGTCAGCCTTCGCGGGCGTAGGGTTCGCCGCGCAAGATGGTCATGGCGCGGTAGAGCTGCTCGAACAACAACAGCCGCACCAAACGATGCGGCAGCGTGAGCGATGACAAGCTCAGGTGCGCATGACCTCTTTGCGACACTTCTTTGGGGATGCCGTTGGCGCCCCCGATCACGAAGCAAATGTTGCCCTTCTGACGCGAGGCCCACGTTTCCAGGCGAGAGGCCAACCCGGGGCTCGACAGCGCTTCTCCCCAGACTTCGAGCATCACCAGCCAGTGCTCGGTGGGTAGGCGCCGCGACAGCGCTTCGCCGTCTTTGAGCTCCAGCTCGTCGACGGCAACGTAGCGCGCGAGCCGCTTTTTGTAGTCGTCCGTGAGGCCGCGCAGGGCCCGGTCTTTCAATTTGCCCTGGGCAACGACCAGGATCTTCACACCGTCTCGGGGACCGACGACGGCACGGGTACGCGGCGCGCGTCCATCCACAACCCGTCTAGGTCATAGAGGGCTCGCGTTTCTTCATTGAAGACGTGCACGACCACATCGACGAAGTCGAGCAACACCCAGTGCCCACGCGGCAGACCCTCGATGGAGATCGCGTGCGTGCCATTTCGACTGAGCTCTTCGTCGACGGCGCGCGCAATCGTCGCCACGTGTCGGTCACTCTGCCCCGTCATCAGCACCAAGTAGTCGGCGTAGTCGACCTTGCCCGTGACATCGACGATTTCAACGGCACCCGCTTTCTTGTCCAATCCGGCGCGTGCCGCGTCGAGCGCGAGTGTCTGTGAGAGCTTCGATGGCTGGGGACGGGCGTGTAAAACATTCGCCGTCATGCGCCGTGCGTGGTTGTCTCGCTGAGTTGCTTTGAGTTTCAACGTTCGGACCTTGGTGAGCAAAGAGCCACCCCCTTGGGACTCGGGGTGCTCGCGGACAGAGCTGGAGTCGGGCAGACGCGGAACCCGCACCCGTCGACTCGCCCTAGTGCGAGCGACGTGCGAGCCATCGAGAGACCGGAGCTTTCGGGAAACGCCGGGGCAAACCCCGAGCCAGACCCACGACCCGGCCTCAAATCCAGCGCCCTCCCGTTTCAGGGCATTGCCTTGGCGGCTCCAACGCGTCCAACTGCCTCTCAGCCTAACTCAGCTTGCCCGCTCCGGGAAGTCGGCGGGCCCAAAAAACCCAGGGTGGTCCGTTCACCGGGTGGGCGCCGGTGGGTCTGGAGCCTGCAGGGGGGCGCCGCCCCCACCGGTTTCCCCGACCCATTCACCTTCGGCTTCGATGTTCGCCAGGGGGTCTTCCACGGGACCAGCGTCCCAGGGCTCGACCTGGGGGCGTTCGTACTCGGGGGGCGGTCCGGGAGGTATCTGGGGTCGTCCGCAAGCCCAGCCGAGCGCTCCGCCAACCACGAGCCAAACCGCTATCGGCTTCCAGACCGCCTTCACGCCCAGCGCTCCTCGTCGACGGCAGCCAGCGTCGCCTCCAGCCCGAAGCGGGGTGCATAGCCGAGCTCACGGCGCGCCTTGTCGTCGTCCACCATGCAAACGTAGCGGATGAAGTCCAGCTCGGGAGCAGGAAACGAGGTCATCTTCCAGCGGAACAGACCCTCGAGGCCGAGCTTGACCCACGAAGCAGGCAGCGGCACTTGGGTGCGCCCCAGCAGCTCCACCAGCTTCGACAGCCGCGCCCCCGGAGGGCCGGCAATGTTGTAGACACCGCGAACACCGGGCGCCAGCGCCAGCTCCACGGCCGCCAGCACGTCGTCTTGATGCACCACTTGCACCATCGGGTCGAACCCCAAAATCGTGGGCACTCGTTTGAGGCGCAGGTAGTTACTGGGCGCGTTGTGCACGACGCCGAGGATGTGCGTCGGCCTGAGCACGACGACTTCCAGCTGGTGGGTGCGCCAGACGTACGATTGCGCGCACATGTCCACCTCCACCAAATCGCGGATATCGACGAAGCGCCCTGCCGCCAAAAGTGGCGCGTCTTCGCTCAGAAACTGCGGATTGTCCGGCCGCGGCCCGTATACGTTGGCGCTCGACAAAAGCACCACCTTGCGGACACCGAATTGCTCGGCGTACTGCATCAGCTTCTGGAAGCCGGCGACATTCCAGGTGTGATGATCTTCGTTCTTGCCACGGGGGTCATGCATGATGCCCAGATGCACCAGCGCGGTCACATCGCGCTTTCTGAACACCTCTTTGACCTTGCCGCGGCGCAGATCGATCTCGTGATGAACGACATCTTTCGGCTTGCTCGTAAAGGGGCGTCGATCGAGGCCGATGACCTGGCAGCGGCGGTGCAGACGCCTCGCCAGGCGCCGGCCCAGTCTACCGCAAACGCCGGTGATCACGATCGTGTCGCACTGGTCCGAGGCGCTCGCTTCGCCCTCGATGCTCGAATCGGTGGAGCCATTCACGGGATCGAGGGCTTAGCCGGGTTTCGTGCAGAGCGCTACGATTCAAAGGAACAGGCTGGTCCGACGCCCGAGCGTCGCGTTCAACAAGTCGGAGATCGACTGCTTGACGAGCCAGACCTTGTCACCGATGACGACATCGTCGTCCTCCGCGTCACCGGTGAAATGCAAGGGTTCACCGAAGTGAAGGCGGTACTTCATGGGCAATGGCAGCTGTCCCCCGGGCAGCAGCACCTGCGGAACCAGCGGGAACACGGGCAATCTGAGGGCCTTGGCCAACCATTGTAGGTTGCCGAAGCTCACGTATTGCTCCTCGGCACCCACCACCGCGACCGGAACAATCGGCGTGCGCGTTCTGAGCGCCAACCGCATGAATCCGAGGCCGAAGGGTTGTAGCTGGTAGCGCTCCGAAAAGGGCTTAGAAATACCGCGCAGCCCCTCCGGGAAGGTGAGCAGCACCTCCTCCATTTCCAAGAGCCGCTGCGCGTTCTCCGGTACGCCGACCACCTGCCCCACGCGACTGTAGAAGGTCGACACGAACGGCAAGGTCCCGGTCCAGCGCTCCACCATGGCCCGGGTCACACGCGGCGGCATGGCATCCAGAAACAGCGCCGTGCCGATGATCGCGGCATCGATCGGGATTTGGCCGGAGTGATTGGCCACGAGCAGCGCTCGGCCCTTGGGCAAGTGCTCCAGGCCGACACACTCCGTTCGAAAGTAGAGGCGATGGAAGAACGCACACACCATCGCGGCAGAGCGCGCGGCGTCGGGATCGAGCCCAAACGGGTCCCCGCCGCGTGCTTCGTAGCGCGCCTTGAGCCACTCTGCTCGCTCATCGAAATCGGGGCCGAGCATGCGATACGCCGCCTCGTCCACATGCATGCGAGCCCGCCGCCACAAGCGCTGCGCCAAGGGCAGGCCTTGGGTCGTAACGTCACTAATGCGAGCAAGGGCGCGAGTGGGATCCATGAGGGGTTGCCTGTGCGCGACGATTCTAGCTAGCACCTCCCTGGCAGCGGCCAAGATCTTGCCCAAGGCCCGCTCAACTCTGACAGGATTGCCCCGTGATTCGGCCTCCCCCGCTGGAACCGGGTTCCTGGGTGCGCGTCGTCGCACCCTCGAGCCCTTTCGACCGCACCCTGGTGCGGCGAGGCCTGGCGTGGCTCGGCAGCCGCTATCGCGTGCGTTTTAGCCCTGGGCTGTTCGCTCGCTCTGGATACCTGGCCGGCGAGGACGCGCGCCGCACTCAGGAATTGAACGAGGCCCTGGCCGATCGTGAGGCCGGTGCCATCGTGGCGGCTCGCGGTGGGTACGGGCTCGGCCGCATCACACCCGAGCTGGACCTCGAACCGCTGCTTCGGAGCCCCAAGTGGCTGGTAGGGTTCAGCGATCTCACCGCTCTGCACCTCGAGCTGTCACGCGCAGGCATGATGAGTCTGCACGCGCACAACGTCGCCGGACTTGGCCGCGGTGACGCGGGCGCACGCGCGGCTTGGTGCCGAGCGCTCGAGCAACCCGAGGCCCCCATCGTCCTAGAAGGGCTCACCTCGCTTCACGCAGGGACGGCGAGTGGGCGCCTGTGTGGAGGCAATCTCACGGTGCTGTTCGCGGCCCAAGCCGCCGGCCGATTTCGGCTGCCCCCCGGCGCGATCCTCTTGCTCGAAGACATAGGCGAGACGTCGTACCGCATCGATCGCATGTTGACGGCGCTCCTGCAGTCGAGAGCGCTCGAGGGCATCGGCGGCATCGCGCTCGGAGAGTTCACCGACTGCTCGGCTGGCAAGTACCAGGTTCCTACGGAGCACGTGCTGCGCGAGCGCCTGTGCGGCCTCGGCGTTCCCATCCTCGCCGACCTTCCCGTCGGACACGGCCGCCGGAATGTCCCGCTACGACTCGGCGCCCAAGCTCACCTCGACGCCTCGCGCGGCACGCTGCAGCTCGAATAGTCCCGCTCGAAGCTTGGGCTATTCGATCAATTCGTCTTCGTTGACGACGATGTCTTCGTCTTCTGCACCCACCGCTTGCGCGGGTACTGGGGGCGGAGGTCGCCGCGAGCTACGCGCCGGAGGGGGCGGCGGCTGGCCCGGTGCCCCGCTGGGGGGTG